>NZ_BAAATE010000006.1:0-396169 GCF_039533245.1 Nonomuraea recticatena
TCAGCGCCGCCAACACCCACGACAGCCTGGCGCTGGAGCCGCTGGTGCGCAGTATCCCGCCGATCCGCTCACGTCGTGGGCCAAGGCGCCGCCGACCAGCGAAGCTTCATGGCGACAAGGGTTACGACTACCCGCACCTGCGTGCCTTCCTGCGCGGCCGGGGCATCACCCCGCGCATCGCCCGCCGCGGGATCGAATCCAGCCAACGCCTGGGACGCCACCGCTGGGTGGTGGAGCGGACCGTCTCCTGGCTGGCCGGCTGCCGCCGCTTACACCGGCGCTACGAACGCCGGGCGGACCATTTCGCATCCTTCGTCGCCATCGCTGCAGCCCTCATTTGCTACCGCCGACTTACCAAATGAGTCAACGTCTTAAGGGCGGGCCAGAGAACATGGCCGCTTTCGGCCTCTGGAAGTCATCGACCTGTCCTGGCCACCCCGCTACAAGATCAGGCGACTGCGACCACCAGGGTGACGTTTTCGCTGGGTGGTACTGCCGTTCCTGCTCTCACGTGTCCAGGAAAACGTCTCTCTGGTTGGTCTCTCGGCTGGGCTCGAGTATGGGATTCGCCCAGGGCGGCAAGCGCCGGAAGACGGATTCCGGCTACGGCCCTTGGTCCCCTGACGAGAGAAGATCACCATGCGTGAATACACCAAGCTGTACATCGACGGCGCCTGGCGCGAGCCGGAGCAGGGCACGGTCCTGGAGCTGACCGACCCCGCCACCGGCGAGGTGTCCGGCCGGGTGGCACTCGGCGGCGAGGCCGACGTCAACCGGGCGGTCGCCGCGGCCCGCCGCGCTTTCGTCTCGTACTCCAGGACCAGCCGCGAGGAGCGCATCGCGCTGCTGGAGCGGATCGCCGACGAGTATGAGCGGCGTGCCGACGACATGGTCGAGGCGGTCACTGCCGAGCTCGGGTGCCCGCGGGCGTTGTCCCGCGGGATGCACTTCGCTGCCGGACTGATCCAGTTCCGGGCTGCTGCGGAGGTACTCAAGACGTTCGAGTTCGTCTCGCAGCGCGGCGCCACTCAGGTGCGCAAGGAGCCGATCGGCGTGGCCGCGCTGATCACTCCGTGGAACTTCCCCGCGCTGCAGCCGGCGGGCAAGACCGCCTCGGCGCTCGCGGCCGGCTGCACGGTCGTACTCAAGCCGGCGCAGCTGGCTCCCTACTCCAGCATCGTGCTGGCTGAGATCATGGAGGCCGCGGGGGTTCCGGCTGGCGTGTTCAACCTGGTCAACGGCCGCGGTTCGGTGATCGGCAATGCGCTCAGCTCCCACCCCGACGTCGACGTGGTGTCCTTCACCGGCTCGGCTGACGCGGCGCTTCAGGTGAGCACCGCCGCGGCCAAGACGTCCAAGCGTGTGGCGACCGAGCTTGGCGGCAAGTCGCCCCAGGTGATCCTGCCCGACGCGGACCTGAACGTCGCGGTCGACACCGCGCTGACCTGGCTGATGGGCAACACCGGCCAGATCTGCAGCGCGCCGAGCCGCACTCTGGTGCCGCGTGAGCGGCTGGAGGAGTTCCTGGAGGTGCTGGTTCCCCGGGTGGAGTCGCTGAAGATCGGTGACCCGCGGGAGGACGGCACGCACATGGGCCCGCTGATCTCCGCCGAGCAGTGGCAGACCGTGCAGCACTACATCCAGGAGGGTCTGGACGCCGGTGCCACCCTGGTCACCGGCGGCCCGGGCAAGCCGGACGGCCTGGACAGCGGCCACTTCGTCAAGCCCACTGTGTTCACCAGGGTCACCAACGACATGACCATCGCCCAGGAGGAGATCTTCGGCCCGGTGATGTCGGTGATCACCTATGACAGCGTGGAGGAGGCCGTCGGGATCGCCAACGACACCCGCTACGGCCTGGCCGGCTACGTCACCGGCACCGACCTGGACGCCGCGCGGGACGTCGCCTCCCGCATCCAGGCCGGCTACGTCATCATCAACGACGCCGAGTTCGACTGGACCGCTCCCTGGGGCGGTTACAAGGAGTCGGGCAACGGCCGGGAGTGGGGTCCCGACGGGATGAACGAGTACCTGGAGACCAAGGTCGTCCTGGGCAGCTGACACTGGCCCGGGCACATGGGACGGGCTGACCCGCCGCTCGCTGTCGCGGGTCTGCCCATCCTTCGCCTACAGGCTTGGCCGCGGGTTCGCGGCTCTCGCCGACGCCCGAGCAAAGCGGTACATCAATCATGACCACGAACACAGCCGTCACCGGGAAGCCCCGAGGGAGCCATCGCTCCACCGCCTCCCTGCACCGGCCGCACCCGCGCCGCTGGCCGTTCTGGGCCATCACCGCGGTCGTCTTCACCGTGATGGCCGCGAGCAGCGCACCGTCTGCCCTGTACGGGCTCTACCAGCAGCGCTGGCACTTCGGCGCGACGATGTCGACGGTCATCTACGCGTGCTACGCCCTCGGAGCGATCCTGACCCTGCTGCTGGCCGGGGACCTGTCCGAGCACATTGGCAGGAAAAGGACGATCGTCAGCTCGCTGGGCGTCGTCGGCTGCAGCTTTGTGGTGTTCCTCTTCGCCCCTGGGGCCTGGGCGCTGTGCCTGGCCCGCCTGATCCAGGGGGTGGGGGTCGGGCTGCTGACGAGCAGCGCCGGTGCGGCGTTGGCGGATCTCCACCGGTACCGCAGCCACCACGTCGCGGCGGTGGCCAACAGCGCGGCGACCTCGGCGGGAATCGCGCTGGGTGCCGTGTTTTCCGGGGTCCTCGCCCAATACGCCCCCGCTCCGCTGCTCACCCCGTTCATCGTGCTGGCCGTGCTGTGCGCATGCGGGCTCGCCGCGGTCTGGGTGATCCCGGCTTGGGAAACCGGCCGGGGCGCTCACCCCACCTACCGTCCTGGCCTACTGCGGATGGCCGCCGGTATGCGGGGTGCGCTCCTGCGCGTGACACCGATCGTGACGGCGAGCTGGGCGGTGGTTGGCCTGTACCTGGCGCTGGGCGTCGAACTGACGGCGACGTTGCTGCACACCCGTGACCGGGCCCTGTCCTCGCTGTCATCCTCGTGGTGCAGGGGTGCGGCGGGCTCGCCCCAATGCTGGTGCGGGGGCTGAACGGCCGGGCCGCGTCGCTGTCGGGCTGTGTACTTCTCGTCGCAGGGGTGGCCGTGTCGGTCACCGGGTTCGGCGGCGGACACGCCCTCGTGTTCTTTGCCGGTGCGGCGATCACCGGCGCGGGCTTCGGCCTGTGCTTCATGGGCTCGACGAGCACCGTTACCGCGGCAGCCAAGGCCGAGGGGGATGCCTCCATAGTCTCGGGGTTCTTCGCCATCGCCTATATCGCGGTGAGCATGCCCATTGTCGTCCTGGGCGTGGTCGAACCGTGGCTCGGCCTGCAGGCGGCCTTCTCATGGTTCGGCCTGCTGGTGGCGCTGTTTGCTCTGGCAGCGGGGGCCATCGCCGTTCGAACGAGGTAGGGCCGCCCCTCCTCGCCGCACGCCACGCAGCGCCCCGCGCAACGGCGTTCACGTGCCTTCCCCACCTGCCACGGCGTTTGGGGGCAGAAGGGTCGGGCGGCGTTTCCTATGCAGATCCTTCCCTGGATGACTGTCTCGGATCCGGTGAGCATGGACGACAACCAGTACACATAGCATCGATTTGTAGGGAGCAAGAGATGACCACATTGTTTATCACCGGCGCATCCCGGGGTTTCGGTCTGGAGATCGTCCGCCAGGCACTGGAGCACGGAGACAACGTCGTGGCGACCGCGCGTGATCCCCAGGCCATCGAGAAGCAGCTGCCCGGGTACGCGGACCGGCTGCTCGCCGTGAAGCTGGATGTCACGGACGAGTCGCAGGCCCGTGCCGCGGCAACGGCCGCAGTGGAGCGGTTCGGGGGGATCGACGTCCTGGTCAACAACGCCGGGCGTGGCCTGCTGGGCGCGGTGGAGGAGGCATCGGATGCCGAAGTACGCGCGGTCTACGACACGAACGTCTTCGGTCTTCTGAACGTCACCCGTGCCGTGCTGCCGGTGATGCGCCGGCAGGGGTCGGGCCGCGTGCTGAACCTCAGCTCGATCGGAGGGTTCAGGAGCGTCGCCGGCTTCGGCATCTACTGCTCCACCAAGTTCGCCGTCGAGGGGATCTCCGAGGCGATGCGCCAGGAACTGGCCCCGTTGGGGATCCATGTCACGATCGTCGAGCCGGGCTACTTCCGCACCGACTTCCTCGACGCCAGCAGCCTGCACACCCAGGACGAGGTCATCGCCGACTACGCTCGCACGTCCGGCGCCATGCGTGGAGCCGTCCCCGGACTCAACCATGCCCAGCCCGGAGACCCCGTCAAGGGTGCGGCGGCCATCCTCACCCTCGTCGACGCCGGCACCCTGCCCCTTCGTGCCCAGCTCGGCAGCGACTGCGCGGCGGAGCTGGACCGCAAGATCGAACAGCTCCGAGAGGAGTCAGCGGCCTGGCGGCACCTGGCTCTGTCCACCGACCACGACGACACCAGGGCTGGAGGGTGATTCTCTGGCCTCACCGGCTCGCGGGACAGGCTGTCCAGGAGCGGCGGCCTGCCGTGCGCAGCCGACAGGCCGCGGGTCGCTGGGGGCACGGTGGTGCCGCCGTGCCCCGGCGCCGCGCCGGTCGGAGGCGCCAGACCGGATCCGCCCCGAGCGCATGATGACTCAGGGCGTCTCTCGGCACATGATGGTTAGGAGTGATTTCAATGCCGACTGAACTGGGTGAGTACCTGCGTGCCTGCCGAGCCCGGATCAGCGCCGAGCAGGCTGGTATTCCGTCGTCCGGGCATCGCCGGGTGCCGGGATTGCGGCGCGAGGAACTGGCCACGCTCGCGGGTGTCAGCTCGGACTACATCGTCCGCCTGGAGCAGGGCCGGGTCAAGTCCGCTTCGCCCGCGATTCTCTCAGCGCTCGCGCGGGCCCTGAACCTTCGCCCCGACGAGGAGGACTACCTGCGGCAGTGCGCGGCAGGTGCGGACTCCGCCGCTTCCCGAGCACGTTCGTCGGCGCCCCGCAGGCAGCGCGTGTCCCCGGCCACCCAGCTGCTGCTGGACAGCCTGACAGGTGTGCCCGCACTCGTGCTGGGCCGGCGGATGGACATTCTAGCCTGGAACAGTCTGGGCGCCGCACTGATCACCGACTTCGGCAGGCTGCCTCCGGAACGACGCAACCTCATATGGCTGACATTTCTCGATCCTGACGTTCGAGGACTCTACGCCCGCTGGGACACGGTGGCCCGCGAGTGTGTCGCCTACCTCAGAATGGACGCCGGCCGCTATCCGGAAGATCCCGAGCTCGCCCGTCTCGTCGGGGAACTGTCCATGAAGGACGCCGACTTCCGCCGGTGGTGGTCTACTCACCAGGTCCGTGCCCAGCACTACGGCCGCAAGGACTTCGTGCACGCGACCGCCGGAGAGCTCAGCCTCGACTTCCAGGTTCTGGATGTGCGAGGCACAGTGGATCAGACATTGCTCGTCTACACGGCCGAGCCGGACTCCCGCTCAGCGCAGGCCCTGGCGTTCCTGGCCGGCTGGGCTCCCGCCAAGCAGCCAGCCCCACAGGGGTGAACTTGCCCGGTGCCAGAAACTGGCAATGAGGGTCTGACCTGGTCTTCTAAGCTCAGCTCCTGTGCTGTTTCGACTTCTGTATCTGGCCCGCCAGTAGGAGTGGAACGGTGAGCCGGGGTTGGTGTCACATTCGTTGACGCTCGGGCCCATGGCGGGCGTTCTCACAAACATCTCCCAGAACGTGCTCTTGCTCCCACCTGAGTGAGAACGGGTTGTGAGAGGCATTCAGCGTCTCAGGCGATCTCTGACGAGCCTGGGCGATCTTGCTCTGGCAATGGATGTCCGACGGTGGCCTGCCCCCCTGCCCCCCTGCCCGTCAGGGCACGCTGCGCAGACGGCAAACCCTTCTGCCCCGCCCAGGGCGCGGGCAGGACGCGTAAGCCTCGCCGGCGAGCGCAGCGGAGGAGGCACTCCAACAGCCCGGCCGAACTACGGCAGGGACGGTCGGTTGAGCGCTGCCATGAGCTCACGGTTGGCGGCTCGCGCGGCGAGCAGCTCATCGGTGCGCTCCTCCAGTTGGCGTCGTAGGTCGAGGTGGAGCTGTTCGAGTTCGGTGATGCGCTGGCGCAGCGCGACGCTGTCGCCGGCCACCTGCAGGCCGGCGGCGTGGACGGCGGCCTGGCCCAGGGCCTCCGACAGGCGGGCTTCCAGCATGAGGACGTGGCGATGCAGTCGAGTGTTGCGCTGTTGGGCGTTGAGGAGGTCAGCCCGGAGGGAGGCAGTGCTAACCTGCACGCCGCTGGCCAGGGGAGGCTGGGGCTGGGTGGCGGCGGTCAGGACTGCGGCGTGCAGGTCGGGGTGGCGGTGGAGGAAGCTGCGGTGGACGCGGGCCGCGCGCGCGACAGCGGAGATGGTGATGTCCGCGCCCGCCGCTTGCAGGCTAGATAGCGCGTCATGGACGCGCTGGGTGCGGACCAGGGTGTCGCGGCGACGGGCCTGGACCAGCGGACTCGTGGTGGCGGCGTGGTCGTCCACGGGCGGCGTGGCCGCGCGATTGGAGGTCATGAAGTGCGGCCGATCTCTCGCACATTGGCCGCCCGGATGGCAGGCATTCCGAGATTGACGGTTTGCCGGGCGCTGCGCAGGACCTTGGTCGCGTCGCGGAGTTGCTGCCGCTCCTGCTCCGGCAGCTCATCCAGGTGGTCTTCGACGCGGCGGATCAGCGTCCGCATCTTGTTGATCTCGATGTCGCTTGGGGTCGCTTCGGCACGGGCCCAGTCTTGAAGGTCGCTGGTGGCCAGGACACGTTCGCGGTCGGCCAAGAGCTGGTCGAGGTGAGCGCGCAATTCGGGCAGATAGGACACGTCCGTACGGAAGTGGCCGCAGCCCAGGCAGCGGAAGCGGTAGGGGCAGGCGCCGCCGCCGGCTTGGACGTTGGAGGGCTCGACGCAGGTGCCGTAGGGGACGGACACCTGTCCGATGCGCATCCTGGCCCGTTCGCTGTCCAAAAGTGCGGCGGCTTGACGCCAGATCCGTTGGCCTGAGCCGTCGAATTGGTGGGCGGTGACGCGTTCGACGGCGGCGCGGCTGCGCTTTTCGGTGATTCGGTAGTAACCCTGGGTGGAATGGGCGGTGCGGTGCCCCATCAGCTCGCGCAGCACGTCGATCGGGGTGCCGACGTCGGCATGGCGTTGGGCGTAGCTGTGACGATAGGCGTAGGCCACCACCTCGCTGTGCGGGAAGAAGCCGCCGTCGGCCAGGACGAAGGGCGGCAGCGCGTCGACCCAAGCGCGGTGGATACCGGTCAGCACCGCCCCGCGCAGCGATCGCGTGCCGTCGGGGTTGCGCGTGACCGCCGGAAATAGCGCCAGCTTCTGCTCATCAGTGCTGGGGAAAGCGGCCCGGACGGCCGCCTGCTGGGCGCGGACGAGCTGGGCGCAGGCATCGGAGATCGGCAGCCGACGGCCTAGCCGATCTTCCTTGAAGTCGTCGTAGACGAGCACGTACTTGCCGTCGCCGTCGCGATCTAGGCAGTTCCACGGCAGCCGGCAGACTTCATCAGGACGGCGGCCGGTGTCCATCAGCAGCTCCACCGCCACCCGTACCGTTCGACCGGAGGCGGCTTCCAAGAGGGGCAGGGCGGCATCCAGTGCGGTCATGACCTCGGCAGGCAGTGCGCGGCCGGGCCCGGATAGGTAGTCGGTCTTGGGGATCTCACCGGCCCGGATCGCGAACTCCCCGGCCAGCCCGGCGGCGCATTGTCCTGGCCGGGTCAGCCCGAGATCGCGGGCTTGGCGCAGGACGGTGCGGGTATGGCGCAGCACGCGGGCGTGCCGTACGCTGCTGAGCTCGCCGATGGATGCCTGGTGTGCGAGCCGGTTGAGCAGCTGCACAATGTCCGGACGGCCCACCGTGGTGGGGTCCACGCCGGCGTCCGGGCGCGACACGCGCAGTACGGCCGACAGCTCGGCGAGCGAGTGGATGTAGTCGGCCACGACTCTGCCGGAGGCCTCACCGCGGCGGCGCGGCAGGTCTTCGGCCGCCCACCGTTTGGTGATCTCCCGTAGCCACGGCTGAGAGATCTCTGTGAAGTCTAGGCGGCCGCGGCGACCCAGGACGGCCAGGTCCCAGATGTCCTTGCGCTGCTCCTCCTCCGGCGTTGTGGTAGCGCGCACGATCTCGAGCTTGCAGGAGTTCCACAGCACGGACACATGGTGCGACAGGGCTGAGCCGTTCAGGGCGAACACGGTCGCCGCCTGCTGCGATCGCAGTTCACGGGCCAGCAGGTGCACCGCGCTGTAGCGGGTTTTGACCCCGCGAGCGGCTCGCTGCTGGAGACTGGCCAGCAACTCGGTTACAACCAGGGGCGCCAGACCTCGCAAGTTCACCACGCCGGAGACGGTGATGCCTGGATCGGTCCGGCACCACCGCTCGTGGGCCTGGCCCGCCGCAGATTCCTTCCGCTCCGCCCACCGTCGAGCATGCATCAGGCACAAGCGATCAGCGTTGCAGGCGACTCGCAGGCAAGCAGCCACCTGGCACGGGCCATAGCCGGGCAAGCCGTGCACATCCGGCCGACGCATGAAGGCGGCCACCGCCTCCTCATCCAATACGGGGCAGACCTCACGGCAGCGCCGCAGATGGGTGTTGCACAGCTCCTTGGCCCGCCAGGCCAGCGGTCGCTGGCAGCCCAGCACCCCGCACAACCGCTCGTCGATCAACCATTTGTACGCGAAGCCGGACACCTTCGGCGGCGGATCGGCCTCGAACTGTGCCCGGCTCAGCCCGCTGGCCGGCCACCGCGCCCGGCACCCCGTGCACATCCACCCAGGTGCTGTGGCATCGACCGCACACCCCGATACCGTGCACTGGTTCCAGCCCAGCAGCGGATGTTCCGGCGGCGGACGCAGCAACCCCGTCTCTTCCTCCCAGCCGATCTCGGCCAGGAACGCCCCGTCCAGCAGCCTCCGCAGCCGGTCTCCAACCAGCTCCGGCGGCAGGCCTGACGCGTGCGCTGCGGCCGTCATCGGACTGCCTGCGTTCGCGCCACCCGCTCGACAGCCGTGCGCAACCGCTCGGTCGACGGGTTCAAGTACGGCTGGGTCGAGGCCGGACTCGCATGCCCCAACAGTGCCTGGACCTCATCCACTGTCCCGCCCGCCGCCAGCACGTTGTCGGCGAAGGCGTGCCGAAGCTGGTGGGGGTGTATCTGACGATCGAGCCCGGCCCGGCGGGACAAGGCCGCCAGCACCTCATTCAGCGCCCCTGGCCGCATCGGCACACCCAACGGCGCACGGAACAGGTTGACCAGCACAAAGTCGCAGCCCTCGGCCTGCTGGCAGGCCTGGCGCTCCCACGCGTAGGCGTCAAAAGCCTGCACCAGCAGGAAGTCCACCGGAACGGCCCGCGAACGCCCCGATTTGGCCCACGCCCCTCGCGGCGACTCCTCCCGACGTACCACGTGCACGTGCTCTCCCGGCACCTGACAACCGGCTCCGGTCGAGTCCAGCGCCAGATGCACATCGGCTCGTCGTAGCCCGGCTACCTCGCCGCGCCGCAATCCCGCTCTGGCCAGCAACAGCACGATTAACCGGTCGCGGGCCGACCGGCACGCGTGTAGCAACGCCAGCGCCTCCTCATCGCTGGCCCGCACCACCTGTCGCTCACCCACTGACAATCGATGCCGCGGCCGCGCGATATGGCGCAGGCCCATCCCCTCAGCGCGCAGCTCGGCCGGTAGCCACCGGTCGTCCCCTACCTCATACAACCCCGCCAATACAGAGGAGGGAGCCAGCCCGACAGCGACGGCGTGCTTGAAGAACTCCCGCACAGCCACCAGCACGGCGTTGATCCGCCTCGGTTGCCGCACCACCAGCGCCACCGGCTCACCGTCCATCCGACGCAGGGTTGATGGCCCTGGCGCGTGGCGCAGCCACAGCATGAACCCGCCCAACCGGTCGACCGCCTCCCGCCAATCGTCCTGCGCCTGACCACACCACACCAGATACAGCGCCACCGCCGTGGCATAGGCCTGTGTCGTGCCCTCGGCCCGGCCCGCACCGAGCCGGAGATGCTGCAAGAACGCGTCTGCGGCGGGATGCACCCTCAGCTGCTCATCCACCACCGTCCAGTACCGAACCCCCGAGGGCAGACACACCACAAACGCTCGCACAAGATCACCTCCAGTCAGGAGGCGATCAACTTAGCCCGACAACCCCGCCATCTGCTGCATCCCCGACGGAAGGTGTCGCGCACTAGTGATCGAACAGTCTCCCTGCGACAGTGCGCGACACATCTCCGACCCCTACGAAAGGTGAAGCACCACCTGGTGGCGGAGGTCGTCATCGGCGGGTGGAGGGCTGGCGGGGGCCGCCAGTCGGGCCTGGCGGGGTCGCTGCTGCTCGGTGTCCCCGACGGTCGGGGCGGCCTGGCGTATGTGGGGCACGTCGGGACGGGGTTCACCGATGTGATGCGGGCCGACATGGCGGCCCGGTTGAAGCCGCTCGAGCAGCAGGCCAGTCCGTTCGCGGGGCGGGTCCCGGTCGAGGATGCGCGGGGCGGCAGGTGGGTGCGGCCGGCCCTGGTGGGCGAAGTCCACTTCAGCGAGTGGACGGTGGACGGCCGGTTGCGGCATCCGTCGTGGAGGGGGCTGCGTACCGATGTGCGCCCGGCCGACGTGCTGCCGATCGAGTAACAGCGCGCGAGTTGATCGGCCGCGCGCCGTGCTCCACAGGATCCGTTTCCGCCCTCTCCCCCCACCCACAAAGTAACAGAACGGTAACGATACTGGGCGGCTTGCGCCAGTTCGGGCTGGGTGCGACAGGACCCGCGAAACGGACGCTCATGGCGCGAAGCGTCACAGTTCTAGCGCGCCGCGGTTCGGCCAGACGTCGCCGAGCGCCCGACTTTCGCGCCCGAGCCAGACCCTCCGGCCAAGCTGGAGAGCCACGAGAAGGGTGGCGAGTGCCGAATATATCCGCGCCTGCAGCCTGCAGTAATAGGCAAACACAATCACTATTGATTTGCCTCACGCATTGGCTTCAACGCCATTGCCGCGGCAATTCCCAGCGTGCGACTTTTCCGCCGACTGGCGTACTGCAAGTGCTTACTCAGTTGGCATGTACTAAGCGAAGCACCAGCTCAGCGGCATGCACTAAACCGGACATTGATCTTGGCGGGTGCGCTCCACAGAGCGCGCGGACGGACAACCAAAGGGCGCAGATGCGGCGTAGAGTTCTCCTACAGAAACGCCAAAGACCGCCCCCGAATATTCGGACGGCGGTCGTTGGCGAAGATCGCTCCCAGACAGGGCGCACCTCGGTGTGGTGCCTTCATGGTACGCCCTGTCTGGGAGCACCGACAGAAAGGTGCACCATGATCGAGATTCCGTTCCCGTTGCCCGTGTCGTTCCAGCTGCCACTGACCTTCCAACTTCCTGTGCTGGGGGACCGCGAGCGACCCATGTGGGTCTACGCCAGCGCGCTCATCATCGTGATCGTCGTCCTGCTCGTGCTGCGGCAGACGGCGATGTCCTGCGTGATCGAGCTGCAGGTCTAGCGTCGACCGCCCGCGGGGAGTCAGCGCGCGCTGCTCCCCGCACGCCGGCGGGACGACAGGGATGTGGCCGGGAAGTGCGTGAGCCCCGCACCGGCGCCGGTGCGGGGCTCGCGTCGCGTGGTGCCGAGCAACCTTGCCGCCATGTCGACTGTGGCGGGTCGGGCCTCGCGTCGGCCCTTCTTGCTTGGAGGCAGCCTAGCGGCAGGGCACCGGGGCGTCCGGCATTGACGACGCGGGGGCATGGTGAGAGCCCGCACTGGTTGATGCGGGATCTGGCCGTGGCGGGTCAGCGGGCGGGCAGGCCTGCGGGGCGGCTGTGAGGAAATCCAGCTGGCGAGGGCCGCGCAGGCCCTTCTCCCACGCCTTCGCGAAGCCGGGGCCGACCTTGTCGGAGGTGAGGGCCGGCCCGATCGTCAGTATCTCCTCCACGCACGGGAAGTAGCGGTTGCGGCGGTGGGTCCAGGCCCGTCGATGGGGGCCGTCGCGTTCGACTGTCGCCTCGAGCGCGCGGGCCCGCCGCGACAGCTCGTCGAGCGCCTCGGTGCGGCCGCCGTCGGCGACACGGACGAGGGAGCGCACCGCGTTGCCCATCTTCGTCGGCTTGCCCTTCTTGGCTCGGAACGCCCGCCGCACTTCGTACAGCGCCCCTTCCTGCTCGGCGAGGTGGCGGGCGAACTGGCGCAGCAGCGGCCGCGCTGCCTGTTCGGCGGCAAGCATGCCATGCCGCGGGTTGAGCGCCACCGCAGTGTGCTCCATGAGCAGCGGCAGCGCCCGATCGGCCTCGGGACTCCGGCGGAGGTGCACAGTCGCCAGCGAGCGGGCACACGATCCCTGCTGCGACACCAGACTCCACGGCGTCTGCTATGTCCCATTTGTTATCAACAAGCTTCTTTACTTTTAGCTGGGGCTTATGTGACGATCATGCAGTTTGTAATCGATCAAGAAAGGCCGGCGTGACAACACACCGACCGAGGCCCCGCGGGTTAACCAGTGGTTACCGTCGTACCTCAGTGCTCGCAGCCGTCGGGCTGACCGCCTCACTCATCACAGCACCAGCTTCGGCACACTCGACTCCCTCGACTTCCGCAACCACCACTCCTCCGGTTCCCGCTGCCACCTCAACGGGCACATCCGACCCCGTTGGGATTGCACGGCAAGAAGCCAAGAAGTCCAACAAGCGAGTCGAGATCCCCGAACGCAACACCGAGACGACAACGCTCTACGCCAACCCCGACGGCAAGACCTTGCGGATGGAGCTGTACCTGGAGCCCATCCGGGTCAAGAACGCCAACGGCGACGGCTTAACCCCGATCGACACCACCCTCGTCGAGGCAGACGGAGTCATCAAGCCGAAGGCAGCCAAAGGCAGCCTGACGCTGTCCCCTGGCGGCAACACCGAAGCGATCAAGAGCAAGAGCGGCGACATCGCCGCCCAGATCGACGCTCCGCACACGTTGCCCAAGCCCACGCTCAACGGCAGCACCGCCACCTACGCATCCACTTACGGCAAGGGCATCGACCTGGTCGTCACGGCCACCCCGACCGGGTTCCGCCAGCAGATCGTCATCCGGCAACGCCCCACTGGACCGGTGACCTTCCGCGTCCCCGTGGATCTGCCCAAGGGCATCTCCTTCGGCAAGAACGCCAAGGGGCAGCCGACGCTGAAGAGCGCCGACGGCAAGCACAGCCTCGACCTCCGGCCCGCGGCGCTGCTGGATGCGGCCGCGGCCGACGCGAACGCCGACCTGGGTGCCGTCCGGGTCGGCAGGGCGCAGGTGAACCTGGACAGCTCGGCGCTGGTGTACAGTCCCGACCCGGCCTTCCTCGCCGATCCAGCGACGACGTTCCCGGTGACAATGGCCGCTGTCAACGACGACTGGTGGGAATGCACTCTCGGGAACTGCCCCGACGGTGTCGGCGATCCGATGGACACGTACATCAATGACGTGGACCTCACCGACAGCTGGGACATGCACGCTCGCGACCAGATGTGGGTCGGCAAGTCCTACGCCAGCAGCATCGCCAAGCGCTGGCGCGCCTACATCCAGTTCCCGCTTCCCAGGTCAAGCGACCCGTTCTGGGGCTCCAGGATTCAGAACGCCGACCTGGAGCTGTGGAACTACCTGTCCAACGACTGCGGCTTGTTCGTCGGGTCCGGAATCACCGCCCGGCGAATCACGTCCGACTGGGACCATCTAACCCTGCAGTGGGGCGACCAGCCGTCGGTCACCAACGTGGGCGCGGACACCGAGTACGGGGCCTACAGTCCCGACTGCTCCGGTTCGATGAACTACGAGCACGACCTCATCCACTACGTCAACCCGATCGTGCAAGAGTGGGCTGACGGAGAGCCGAACTATGGCTTCCAGCTCACCGCCGGCGACGAATCCGAGCTACGGAACTGGCGCCGCTACCGCACCCGCGAGCAGACCAGCGGCTATCCCGCCCACGGTCCCAGGCTCACCGTCGACTTCGAGCCACCCGCTAAGCCCCGCCTCGGCGTGGTCATGTTGGAGGAGGGAGAGTCGTCCCCCAAGACATATGGGGAACTCGATCAACTGATTGCCGACGGACGGGTGACTAACACACTTCCGGAACCTGACCCTATTACCTTCGAGCAGGCTCAGGAGTACAGAGACAACAGTGACCAGGACTACACCGTTCCGCACGAGGAGCTAGAAGTACCGCTCCCCGCGCCGGAGGCCGATGTAGCGGCACATTGGTCGTTCGATGAGGGTTCCGGCACGACTGCCGCTGACAGTTCAGGTAATGAACACCATGCAACTGTCAACAGTGGCATCTCATGGACTCCTGGCATCGGCACCTCTGCGCTTACCAATGTCGGTGTCAGCACTTCGGGCGTTGCCGGCCCTGTCGCCCAGAATGCACTGCCGGGTCGGGTCACCGCGTCCCGCAAGGCTGCGGCCGACAAAGTTCGAGTGGAGGTCAACGAGGAAACAACCGAGACCAGCGTCACCTACGCCGAACCTGATGGTAAGTCGTTCACCACTGAGATCACCACAGGCCCGGTACGGACTCAACGTAACGGCAGATGGATTCCGATCGACACCTCGCTGATCGAGCAAGGCGGGGCGCTGAAGGCGAAGGCTCTCGCGGCTGGTGCCAGCGTGGAGGTCTCTACGGGTGGCACGGGCGCGTTCGTGACAATGACCACCGCGGAGGGGCAGCGCTACGCCCTCCGCTGGCCGACCGAGTTGCCCAAGCCGACCGTTGCCAAGAACGTCGTCACGTTCGCCGATGCCGCCGGTCGGGGTGCGGACCTGGTGGTGACCGTGCTGCCGACCGGGTTCCGGCACGACGTGATGCTGCGCGAGCGGCCCGCCAAGCCGCTGGAACTGCGCATCGGCGTGGAAGCCGGTGATCTCACCTTGTCCGAGGGCAAGGGCGGGCGCCTCTTGCTGACGGGTAAAGACGAGAAGTTGGTAGCGTCGGCACCGCAGCCGATCATGTGGGATGGCAGCGCTAAGGGCCGCCTGCCGCTTGCCAAGCACGCGGTCATCGACACCCAAGTCGTGTCCAAGACCGGGCGCACCGAACTGGTGCTCAAGCCCGACCACGCGTTCCTCTCGGACCCGAAGACCGTGTACCCGGTCCGGGTGGACCCAACCACGACGCTACCGGTCAACAACGACCTCACCGTCTTCACTACCGACACAGCCAGCTCGCCCGCCTACCCGAGCAGCAATGCCATGTTCGTCGGTGTACAGAATGGTCAGAAGGGGCGCGCCCTGCTGCGCTTCGACACCTCTTCGCTGGTGGGCAAGACCGTCACCGATGCCAAGCTGTCGATGTCGATCATCGATGCCAATACCTGCGGAGCGGCAGTCGGGCAGGGTGTACAAGCGGCCCGCGTGACCGGCGCCTGGGATGAGAACAACCTCTATTGGGCGAACAAGCCCGCCTTCACCACAGAAGACGCCCAAATCAACAAAGCCTCCATCGATTGCACAGGCGCTCAGACCCCGACGGAATGGAACATCACCGGCATCAGCCAGGACTGGGCCGCCGGCGCGGCCAACCACGGCCTGGTACTGAAGGCGCCAACCGAAAACACCGTCATCGAAAATCGACACTACGCCTCCTCCGAGGGCACCGAATGGAACGCCCCGCCCAAGATTGTCGTCACGACCAGCGCACCGGCATCGTCCCCCACGATCGCTAATCTCACGATCACCCCAGCGCAGGATGTCGCTGGCACGATCGTGACCACCTCACTCACCCCGCAACTGGCTGCGACCGTCGCCGACACCGTCGGCGGCAACCTGACCGGCGAATTCGAGGTCGAACACGACCCGGCCACCACCGGGCAAGGAACCGGCCAGATCTGGACCGGCAGCTCCACTGCGGTGGCCTCCGGCAACCCCGCCACGGTTACCTTACCGGCCGGGAAGCTCGCCGACGGTTGGAAGATCCGCTGGCGAGTCCGTGCTGCCAATGCAACCGCGGGAACCGCCTCGGCATGGTCGGACTGGCAGACTGCAACGGTGGACGTGCCGAACCCAACTGTCGGCCTGTTCCAGGTCACGCCGTCGCAACTGGTTGACGGTCAGACGGTCACCACCAGCTTGACGCCTACCCTGCATACCACCGTGACGGACCCGGCCGCGCAGCCAGTGCGAGCGGAGTTCGAGGTCGAGCACGATCCGGCGGCGACCGGGCAAGGCAGTGGGCAGATCTGGGCCGGAGCTGTCGACAACGTGGCCTCTGGAGCCCAGGCCAGCCTCACCGTACCTGCCGGCAAACTGAACGACGGCTGGCGGATCCGCTGGCGCGCTCGCGCAAGCAACACGGCAACCTCAATTAGTTCACCCTGGTCGGAGTGGCAGAGCCTGACGATCGACGTTCCCGACCCGGGCTCCGAGCCAGCGGTCACGGCGCTACAGATCACTCCGTCCTCTCAGGTCGAAGGTAAGACCGTCACCGACACGCTCACTCCAACCCTGTTGGCGCAGGTAATCGACCCAGTCGGTGGCAGCCTGCGGGGCGAGTTCGAAGTCGAGCACGATCCAGCCGCCCCTGGCCAGGGCACCGGCCAAATCTGGGCTGGAGGAAGCGACAACGTCCCAGCGGGAACGCAGGCCAGCATCGCTATCCCCGGAGACAAGCTCACCGACGGATGGCTGGTGCGTTGGCGAGCACGCGCCGTTTCGACCACCGCGGCCTCCGCCTGGTCAGATTGGCAGCACTTCACTGTCGACGTTCCCAACGCCACCGTGACCAATATTTCAATCACGCCCTCGGTGGTGATTGACGGTACGGTCACAACCACGCTTACCCCGACCCTGAAGGCCACCTTCACACATCCCAGTGATCAACCTATGCGGGGCGAGTTCGAGGTCGAGCACGATCCGGCCGCCCCCGGCCAGGGCACCGGCCAGATCTGGACCGGAGCCCTGGAGGACATAGCTTCCGACACCCTCGGTCAGATCGCCATACCATCAGGCAAACTCGTCCACGGATGGAAGATTCGCTGGCGCGTCAGGGCGGAAGCCGCTCAGCACTCGTCAGCTTGGTCAATGTGGAAACAGGCCACCGTCAAGACAACCCTCCTACAAGGAGGACCGTTCGCACAAACGAGCGGCGCGGTTCTCCCCCCAAGCTCGGACTTCACCGTAGCCGCTTGGCTACGTCTGAGCGACAAGGACGGCGCCTACACAATCCTTGAGCAACGAGGCGCCCACCAAGCACCTTTCCGGCTTGGTAATGACCCCGAACACGGTCTGATATTCACATTTACGAGCGCTGACGACCCAGGAGCGACCGTCGAGGGGCTGCGGTCCAACGTAGAGCCACCGGTCGACGAATGGTTCCACCTGGCTGCGACCTACACAAGCTATTCCCGCACCGCAAGCCTCTATCTCAACGGGGAGAGCATCGGCAGTGCCTCCCTCAACTTCTCGCCATGGAACGCCCCCAGCGCAATGACGCTGGGGACCGCGATCACTGGCACCTTGGACGAGGTCTGGGTCTACGGCAGAGAACTCGTCCCCGATGAGATCTTCGCTCTCATGGACAGTAGCTCCGCGACGACCCCGACTGCATCTGACGACGGATCCACCGCAAGGGCCCAGGCCGCCAGTACCCCCTTCACCTACGACCGGATAGACGCAAAGACCTGCAAGAAGGAATACACGGGCAAGCGTACCTATGGTTTGTTGAAGAATCGGTTCAGCGGCTGCCTCCGCAGTACCGCCTTCGTCTTTCAACCGGATGACGAAAGCGACCCTCAAGACGTAATCGACCCGGAAGGAAGTTGGACACTCGATTTCCTTTACATCGCCAAGACGTACTCCGGCCGCCGAGGACTGGACACCGGTGGCACCACAACTCGCGACATATGGTTCGACGTATACCTCGGCTTCGAGTATGGCGGCAATGATCCATTGGGTAACGTGGAAGATGTCGAGCTCACTGTAGGCATGAACCCGCCCGCGAATCAGACTTCCTGCCAACATGTCACGACCTTCGGCGGCAGCCCGCAGCAGAACCATATCTCGAAAAAGATCAAAGACTGGGACGTTCTTTACGACCCCAACTCCAACGAAATTCCGCACGTCGGCACATTCCGCTTCCGAGCCCCCGCAGCAAACGCACCAGCAACACGAAAGAATCGCGAAGACGAAACCGTCGACAACAACGTCGCCGGCGTGGGCGACAGAATTTCAGACTGCGTCTTCAACCGGTACGCGACAATCACCTACGCACCAGACGCAGAGCGCGTGAAGTGGACACATGGCCAGTCCAGCAAGGACATAGCTGTTAGATGTGACTCTGCCAACAAGGAGCAGGTTTCGCGCACCACTGGCGGCTGCACCCTTCCAGTAACACCCTCCATTCGGTGGCAAATGGACAGGGGATACAATGAGGCCTACATCCATTACTGGAAGGCCTGCTACGACAAGGCCGACACTTTCCCGAAAAATATAGGGAAGACAATTCCCGGCTGTGCAGTGAATGAGACCGAACGCCCCGCCAATAGCCAGTTTCTCTGGCGAGTAGGAGAGCCTCGAAAAGGAAACAGCAATGGCCGTGCAGTCACGAGGTGCAGGAGCCTGTGGCCGAGTTACGGAACGAACGGCCAGCAATGCGATGAGTATCCTTTCCAATCTGCAGGCAACCGCACCGTTGCTGAAGATCAAGCAGGAAACTTCTCTGTCTGCGCTATGCCGGCAGCCCCGAATGAAACTGCGGGAAATCTTCTAGGCCGCCTCTTCAACAACGACAGAATCCTGCACGAGGACGTGTTCTTCAACAGGTTCTCCGGTAGACCGGACCCTCTTCCGAAAATGGAAGAACACTGCTGGCCAGGACACATCAGAAAGGCCTCCGGCTACTACACCGGCACAACCGGCCCCTAGCAGTTGATCGCCCTGGCCGCCGTGGAAGCGTCTGCTGCTTCCACGGCGGCCAGGCTTGCCTCTCAACACGGAAAGGCTAACTGAAATGAACTTCGAAGACGCCGTCGCCTACTACACGGAGCTCATGCAGTCCGGCGTCGGTTTTGGGGCAGCACTGGCTTGGACCGTCATCCGTCCTCTCGGGGATCCCCTGCCGCTTGAAGACGCCGCCACACGGCTGATCGGAGGAGGACATCCAGAGCTGGTGGAGTCCGACGAGGAATTCACGGAGGAGGCCGAGTTCTTGGAGGGCAAGGCCGTCTATCTGGGACGAGCAGGGGCGGCAACCATGATGGTTGAACCGGGCGGGTTCAGCTACGTCCGCAGACCGCAGGTCATGGCCTGGCTCAGCCGAGACGCGCAAGTCTGGCACCTGTCGTGGAATGTCAAGGGCATGACAGTCCTGGAGTACGCAGCGCATGGACAATGGCTCGCCCGGGCACCCGAACTAGATCTAGAGATGCTGCACGGCGCCGACCCCTCTGCGCTGGAGAAGGAGGCGGCAGCGCTCCAAGAGGTCGCCAGTGCTCCCTGGCCGACGCAGAAAGCGACCGCAATGGCGATCATCGAACTACGCACTGGTGCGCGCCTACCCATGGATTGGTGGGACCATCCCCACCCGGTAGCCATCGTTGACCCGCTGATTTCAGATGAATGCCCGCCGATCGCCCTCTGGCACTACGAACCCGATTTGGCCGCCAGAGTGCAACTCACGTCCCAGGAGATCCGGCAGGCGATACTGCTGCGACTGGCCAATGCCTTAATCGAACGTTTCGACCTTGGACAGCCGATCATCCAGGCTGTGCGGTCGGCGAACGACCACCTGCCGCTCAACCCCAAACTACTGGAGGAGGTACGGGTCGAGTGGGAGAGCCTAGGAAGACCTTGGGCAGGCCGCGGCTTCGCTGTCAGAGCGGAGGACGAGGACGCCTGGCACCGGTGGGTAGCAGCGAACGCCGTCCGCCACACCCTGCGTTCCCTGAACGAAGGCGCGAGCTATCTTGACGGGGTGACCTACGCCAGGTTCGCGTTGGCTGAGCAGTGGCCCGAAACGAGAAATTGGATGCGCGAGATGACACGCGACGCGAGCGGCTGAATCTCGTAGTACGGCTACAGGCTGGGGAAGACGTTCCTGCGAACCTCGCCTCTTGCTGTGACCGACACGTAGCCACACCGACGAGCTTGGGCAGGCTGCGTTCAGCGCCCATGTCCCAAAGTCCTACTGGAGCCGCACCGAAGCTCAACTCGGCCGCCGATCTGCTGGTCGGGTCGACGGCCATCGGCAGGCAGACTTGGTGAGGCGGGCCGGTCAGACGAAGCCGGACACGTCGTCGAGCAGGCCAGCAGTCTTGACGCCTTGTAGGCGAAGTCGGTCTACACGCTGGGGACGTATAGTCGCCCACGTGCTCGTCGTAGGAGTCCAGCTGCGAGGCGATCGCTTCCCAGCCTGGGTCGTCGAGCGTGACGTCGTGGTGCTCGTCGAGGTAGCTGGCGAACCACTCGCGGTCGAGGTAGTCCACAGCGATCTGGCCGATGTCGGCCATCAGCGTTTTGGGGGCGTCGCCCCGTACTCGCTGTCGACGAGCTGGGCCAGTAGCGTGCGAGGGGTTGTGTGGGCGGCCCGCGCCTGGTCGCTGTCGTCGAAGACAGTCACCTGGCCGACTTCGACACGGAGAGGGACTGTGGAGTAGTCACGGAGGAGCGCCGAGCGCGGGTCGTCCAGGGTGACCGAGACGCGCACTGCCTGCAGACGGGGGTCGAGGTACCGCTGGTGTCGAGCTTGAGCGCTTCTTCCTTGATGGTGGCCGCTCGGGCGCGGATCTGGTCGGCTCGCGACTGGTTGGTCATGGTGGCGACTGCTAGGTGCTGGGCGGATGAGCCCCGGGACGGCTTGGCCGCCCCGGGGTGATGACGTTGGTTAGGCGGCTTCGTGGTAGATGCGGTAGTCGATGAAGCGCGCCTTCTTGCTCGCGTTGCACGAACGGCAGAGCGGCTGAATGTTGTCAATCGCGGGGGGGCCACCACGACTCAGCGCGATGATGTGATCGGGCTCCAACGGCCGATCGGTGGCGAGGCGGGCCAAGCAGCAGTCGTAGGCATCACGAAGAGCCATCCACTCGCTTTCGGTGACGCCAGGACCGTCAGCGCGCTGCAGGCGTGCACGGTAGCGAGCCCGGCGTGCGCGGTTGGCTTCAGTTCTGCACTCGGCGGTTCTTCCAGTAGTTCGCACGAGCTGCGGCTCGGGCCTTTTCGAGGTTGCGCGCCCGGTAGGCACGATCTCTGGCTCTGGCTTTGTCCAGGTCCTGCAGGCGCTGCTCTTTGGCCACTGCGGCGTTGCAGGGCCTGCATCGCCCCACACGTCCATACCGTCCGCTGCCCGGAAAGTAGTCGTCGGGCGGCCTGTCCTCACCGCACCGCTTGCACACCTTGCTTGCCGGCACGATCGTCAGCAGCTCAAGTTGGCGCGGGCTCACAGCAGCTCGCTCTGGACCCAGGGGCGCGGCCTCATCATTGCGCCGAGCTCCGGAATGGTCTCTCCGGTCTGCTCCTGGTACCACTGCCGGAACATGCTCCGATGGCACCAGGACCCTTCCTCGTCGAGCTTGTCGAAGCAGAGGAGAACGAGCGGCCGGCCTGGCTCGTGCCGAGCGGCCATGTCGGCGAACTCGGCAAGGATGGCGTCGAGGCCGGTGCCGTCCAGGTGGCGCCGGTAGAGAAGCGTGTATGCGTCGAAGGGCCGTTGAAGGAACTCGCGACGCGGGGTGATGAGCTTCGCGTGGCCGGCGAGCTCGTAGCGAAAGAACCGCGGGTGGCCCACGGTGGTGCGCACCGGGTGGCCCATGGCGGGCACGAACTCCTGGTAGGTGCAGGTTGCCAGGGTCACGGTCTGCGCGGAGGCCGGGCGCGGGGCGTCCGGTTCTGGGTTGGGCACTTGCTGGTCCTTCCTGTGGTGGGGCGGGCGCCCCCGGCGCGAGCCGCGCCGGGGGGCCATAGGGGTCAGATGAGTCCGCCGTGGATCGCGTACCAGCGGCCGAGGGTCTCGCCGTACTCGTTGTGCTGGCCGTCGTCGACGACGATCACGTCGCGGGAGAAGCCGCCGTCGGTGCGGACGGGCACCGCGCTGAGGCTGGAGGCGTTGCCGCCGCGCAGCTCGGCTTTGGCGGGGGCCATGACGTAGCCGACGTAGTAGCCCTTGGCGGCGTCGTTGGCGCGGGCGGTCTGTGCCTTCTTGGCCTTGGAGGGGCCGAACCAGCCGCGGCGCCGGCCGTTGGGGTCGTCGGTGGCCAGCAGGGCCCAGTAGTAGCCCCACTCCCCCAGGACTCGGATGGCGGGCACCAGGTTGCCGTCGGTGTCGAACAGGGCGGGGAACATGGCGCGGCCGCCGTTGTCGTCGATGTCGGCCTGGAGGCGCTTCTCGGCGGCCATCAGCCCGGACGCCCACTGACTCATGAAGCCGTCGTTGCCGCTCTGCTCGAAGGAGCGGTATGCCTCGCGGTCGTGCTGGGCGGCCTGCTCGCGGAGGTCGGTGGCTGTGGTCATGTGGGCGCTCCTGGCTGGCTGGGTGGAGAAGTGGTGTGCAATTCTCACACTACACTTATGGGGCGACAGTTGCAATTGATACCGTACGTATAGAGGGCAGGAATCGGCCTATGACCAGCAGTTTTACCTGCCCTCCCCTGCCTGTTACTCGCTGCCGCTCACGCCGCGCGCCTCGCGCCGCCTGGCGGCGATCAGGTCCCGCACCTGCTGGGCGTTCAGGCCTTCCAGCTCGGCGGCGGTCACCTTGCCCTGCACCTTGTCGTAGGGCAGCGTGTCGGTCGACATCTTGCCGTGCGCCCTGCTGGCGCACATGGCGACGGTCGCGACCTGGCCGCGCGTGATCCACAGGTGGGCCCACGGGATCGTGAGGCTGCGCGCGTTGACCCGGACGATCTCGACGGCCGTCTCGAAATAGATCACGAAGTCGCCCTTGTCGAAGTCGTCGCGGCTCCAGATCTTCACGCCGCGTTCGGCGGCCTGGGCGAGCACGTCCTGCCAGTAGCCGATCTCGTCGTCGAGGTGGGCGAGGTCGGCCTGGCGGACGGCCAGCCGCTCGCCGGTCGGCCGCACCCTGGCCACGCGGGTGCCGTCGTCGTAGGAGCGCACCAGCTCGGCGCCTTCGGGCAGCTCCTCGCCGGCGTAGAACTCCTTCGTCCACCCGTTCTCGATGACGTCGGCCTGCCGGCGCCGCTCGGCGGCCAGCTTGTCGAGGCGGCGGCGGGTGGTGCCGACATCCTCGCGGTGGTCGCGGTAGCGGGCTGCCGCCTGCTCCCGGCCCGCCCAGTAGCGGCCCTTCTTGTGCTCCTGCACGGCTGCGCCTTCCTGAGCGTGCGCCCAGTCCAGCAGCCGGCGGTGCCTGCCCTCGCTGTGGTGGCCGACCAGGATCGGCTGGCCTGGCGGGACGTGACTCATTCGCTCTCGCACAGCGTCCCAGCGGGCATCGCCGGCCCGGGTGTTGCGGGCGGCGCGCTCGCCGTACCGGTCGGCGCGGCCTTCGGCCCGCTCGTTGCGCTCGGCTTCGGCTTCGGCGAAGGAGCGGCCCAGGGTGACGTCGTCGATGTCGATCTCGACGGTGAAGCCGGCCTTCCGGAGCGCCTCGGCGGCCGCGTTGATCTTCCAGTTGTCGGCGGCCTTGTCCTGCGAGTTGCGGATGTAGATGCCGACGTGCCGGGACCAGCGGAACCAGGGTCGGACGAGCTCCCACACGCCGTCGCCTTTCCGGCTGCCCTCCAGGAGCGTGCCATCGGCGCGGGTGTGGACGATGCGGATGGCGGGCTTGCCGCTGTCGGCGGGGGCGGCGGTCGATGTCTGGTCGGTGGTCACGCGGACTCCTCGGTCTCGGTCTGGACGGTCTGGGCGGGGGTGGTGAAGGCGGCCGGGTCGGGCTGGTTGCGGGACTGGGCGCGGACGTCGTCCCACACGTAGGCCAGGGGCATGCCGGGCTCGCAGGCGTCGACGGCGACGTCGGTCGCGTCATGGTCGTGGGCGTGCCAGGCGAGCGTCCACGCGGTCGCCTGGGCGGCGCTGCCGGCGTGTACCGCGTACGTGTGCGAGTCTTCGCCGTCGTAGCGGGTGTGGTCGGCGACGGTGACGGTCCACACGTTGTCGCAGCCGATGCCCATCAGCTCGGCGAGGTCGACGAGGATGGTGGTGGCTTCAACGTCGGAGCGGTGCCAGTCACCGGGCAGGACCGGCTGGCCGGCGGCCTCCCGGTCGGACATGGCGCCGCGTTCGGTCCGCCAGGTGGTGATGCGCTCGCGCAGCGGTTCGAGGTCGAATCGGGTCATGGTCGGGTGCTCCTTCGCTGGTCAGACGGTGAACAGGTCGAGCTGGCGCGGCCGGTTGACGTGCCAGGTGTGGTTGCGGATGGTGCAGCCGTCCTGGCCGGTGGGGACGACGGCGAGCACCGTGTAGACGTCAGCTCCGGACGGCTTGAACGCGTCGGGCGGCAGCGGGATGAACTCGCCGCCGTTGCGCTCGACCAGGTCGCGCAGCTGGGTGTGGGCGCGGTCGTTGCGCCAGGTGATGCTGTCGGGCATGACGGAGACGAGGAGGGCGTCGTCGCCGAGGAAGCCGAGCGCGTGGTTGACGTGGTCGACCGCGTTGGTGAACGGCGGGTTCATGAGGACGCGCCGGAAGCCTTCGGCGTAGTCGAGCGGGTTGAGGTCGGTCAGGAAGTCGCCGTGCAGGACCATGCGGGCTCCGCAGCGTTCCTCGAGGACGGCGGCGCGCCGCTCGTCGATCTCGACGCAGTCGACGACGCCGCCGCGTCCGGCTGCCGGCCCGGCGATGGCGCCGGTCCCGGCCGACGGCTCCAGCACGGTCATGCCGGGTCGAATGGACGCCTGCTCAAGAATCTCGTGGACCACGTTGGGCGGGGTGGGGTACCAGCCGAGGTCCAAGCGGGACATGAACTCGCCGGCGAGGATCGCCTGCTGCATGAAGTCTTCTATCGGGTGCGGGAAAACGTGGGCGCGTACCGCCTTCCTGCCGTCCCACTTGCCGCCCGCCTCCTTCAGAAGCTTGTTGACGCGTTCGTACAGCGGCCGGTCGAGCTCGAACGGGATGTGCAGACGGTCGCCCTCGATGAGGGTGCGCGGGTCGGCGAGGACGTCGAGCACGTCGCTGGGGATCTTCAAAGCGGTGTCCTTTCTTCCGGTGGCCGTGAACCAGGAGGCGCATATCTCCGCCACCGCAAACTATGAATCTGATAGCCACGAGTGCAGGGTTGAGCCCTGCACCCATGGAGGGGCGGAGGGTTAGCCGGCCCGGCGGCGTCCCTGCGTGACCGCCTCTTCGGCGTCGGCGAGGGTCGCATGGCAGGTGGGGCGGTCGTGGCCCGGCCAGAACAGCCAGTAGGTGGCGCTGTCGCCGGGGGCGCGGTGGGCGACGTAGCCGTCGCTGCTGCGGTAGGAGGCTTCGGGGTGGATCACGCGCCCGAGCTGGATGTGCACGGCCTGGGCGGGGGTGGCGAGCTTGGCGAGGATGGCCATGGGGCGGGCTCCGTTCTCTCAATGTCTATATCACTATCATAGCATTTGTCGATCTCGATATCACTCTGATCGCTGGGGGAATCGGCGGGAAAGCCCTGATGGGAGCCGATCAGCCGAACAGGCTCTGCTGGAGCGCCGGCGCGGGCGGGCTGGCGGGGGGCTCGCAGGCGACGCCCACGCTGTAGCCGCCTCCGGGGGCCGCTCCGAGCAGGGGGCGCATCCCGCCATGCGGCCGGTACTCCCGCACGGGCCCCTCGCGCTCGAACCAGCCACGCGGGTAGACGGCGCGGGCCGCCGCATACCAGCGCTCTCTCCGCGCGTCCTCGTAGGGGCGCGGCTCCATCACGGGCATGTCCCGCCAGTCGGGGAAGGCGTGATCGCAGGCGTCCTCGACAGCCTCTTCCTCTTCGCTGCGCAGCGGCCCCTCATGGCCGCAGCCGGGGCAGCGCGCCCGGAGGCGGATTCGGTAGCCGGGGCGGCTCACGGTGGGCGGGGCCTGCTCCCCCGCTTCGACGCGCCACGACGTGATGCTGGCCCGGCATTCGCCACTGGGCGGTTCGGCCTGGACGGACATGACGTTCTCCTTCGTGCTCTTCGCCATCTCGCGGAACGATGTAGCCGACGGCGGGGCTGGTCAGCCGAACAGGCCCTCCTGGACGGGCTTCGCCTTCGGGGCCGCGGGCTGGCGGCTGCGCAGGACGGCCATGGACAGGCCGCCTCCGGGCGCGTAGCCGGGAACGTGGCGGGTGCCGCCCGGCGTGCGGTACGCGCGGACGGGGCCCTGCCGGTCGAACCAGCCGGCCGGGTAGGCGGCCCTGGCGGCGGCCTCCCATCGGGCGATCGCCGCCTGGCTGCCGTACGGCCGCTCCGCCATGACCGGCATGGTGCGCCAGCCCGGGTAGGCGTGGTCGCAGCCGTCCTCGGCCGCGCGGTTCTCGCTGCTGCGGACGGGCCCGGCGTGGCCGCAGCCACCGCAGGTCGACCGGTAGCGAAGGTGGTATCCGGGGTTGTCGACCGTGGGCGGGTCGACCTCGTCGGCTTTCTTGTGCCAGTAGCCGACGTGGACGCGGCAGTGGCCTTGCGGCTGCTCGGGCAGGTCGGTGTAGCCGACTTCCGTCCGGGGCGTTCCAGCACTGGCGGGCACGATGGCCGGCGCGTTGGCGGGCATGCGGTTCCTCTCCTTGCGTCGCAGGTCGGTCGGGGTCAGGCGCGGCGGCCGCGGGCGCGACTGCCGCGCTGGCGGCGCGGCCGCCGGGTCAGCTGGGCGGCGACCTCCTGGCGGCGGGTGGCGCGGGTGTGGGCGCGGCGGGCGCGGCGGGCGATGTGGACGGCCAGGCGGAGCATGCCGCGCGTCCTCTTGGCTTCGGCCGCGCACTCGCCGCACAGGCCTTCCTGTCCGACGTGGATGCAGTCGCCGCCGAGGCTGTCGAGAGTGAAGGCGGCGCCGTCCAGCAGAGCGGCGGCCGCCATGTTCCAGGTGTAGGCGGAGAACACCAGCGTTGTGCGGGCGTCGCGGTCGCCGATCTTGATGTTGATCTCTCCGGCGAGTTCGCGGGCCTCGTAGGCGCGCTGCAGGTTGTCGCTGCAGGAGTCGCAGATGTCGTTGTCGCCGGCATCGGGGCAGAAGCACCAGCCTGGCCCGCCGAGGTCGAGTCCGGCGGCCAGGAGTCCGTCGATGACGAGCTCCCACTGGGCGCGGGACAGGGTGACGTCGACCCGGGTGGTGGCGGTGGTGTCGAGCATGCTGACGCCTCCTGGCGGAGTAGGAGTAGATATATCACTATCATAGCTTACTGCTACTGTGATATTCCGTTGTTTGCGCAGGTGGGAGCCGTAAAATCGCGGAAGTTCAGCCGGTGGGCTGGGCGGCGCCGCCGCCCGCCGGCTCGTCGGTCTCCTCGATGAGGGCGGGCGCCTGGACCAGGACGCGGCCGCACCCGTCACAGCGGAGATCCTCATCGCCCAGCGACAGATCGACCGTCCACGGGTGGACGTCACCGACGTGCCGGCCGGCGTCGGTCATCTGCTGCGCCCGCCGCTCCGGCAGGCAGTTGGGCGCACACAACACCCGCTGCTCGCCCAGCTGGTAGGCGATCGGCCGGGGTCCTGCGGCCCGGCCAGGGAAGGCGCTGATCACGTCTGTGACCTCCTCGTTGCCCGCGGGTGGATGGTGGAGGTGGAGGATCCGCCGATCGCCGCTGAGGCGGGATTGAGGGCCTCCGGCCCGGCCGCGTACGACGGTGGCCGCGCCTGTCCGGTCGCGGCGGCGTCGCGGGCGGCGCGGCATTGGGCGGAGTCGCAGGTGGTCAGTTCGCGGCGCACCTCGCACGCCCAATCCCAGGCGCGGGGCCGGGCGCGGCACCAGGAGCAGACGCGCACCGGCGAGAGGCGGACGAACGGTGTGATGCGGATGGGCAGGTTCCAGCCGCGCGAGGCGCGCAGCAGGCTGGCCACGCGCGCGTTGCCGAGCAGGTCGGCGCGCAGCGTCCAGGTTTCGCCGATGTAGTCGACGCGGTAGAAGCGCGTCGCCCGCAGAGTCGTGAAGGTCACAGCGGTCTCCCTGATCAGACCCGTGTGGCCGGCCTCCCAGCCACACGGGTCACTATGAATCTGATAGCCCTCTAGGCGGCGTTGGAGGCGGTGTCGGCTGCCGCGTCGGGGGCGATCTGCAGGGCGCCCGCGCGGACGGAGGCGACGGCCTGGGCCTGGCGCAGGGTGGCGACGGCCTTGCCCGCGACGTCCTTCAGGTGGTCGATGCGCATCCGCTGGCCGCCGACGCCGCCCTGGGCGCCGCCCAGGAGCAGGGCCAGCTCGCCCGGGTCCATCGTCGCGATCTCCGCCAGGATCGTTCCGGCGGTGCCGAGCTGCTCGATCTTGCGGACGAGCTTCTTGCGCTCGGAGACGATGCGCTCACGCTCCTCGGCGGGCAGCTCCAGTTCGCCGAACAGGCCGCCCTGCGCCCCGGCCGCGCCGGCCTCGTCGACGCCTTCGGCCAGGACGAAGAACGAGCCCTGCGTCGACTGGCGCTCCTCCTCGACGCGGCACGCCTGCGCGAACGCCTCGGCGTCTCGGGCGGTGGCGAAGTCGCCGCGCACCCAGCGGCCCAGGAAGCGGGCCTGGTTGTCGTGGTGCAGGTTGGCGACGTACCAGGCGAGCCCGATCGGGACGTGCCCCTTGATCAGCGCCTCCTGGAGGGGGAGCGACAGCTTCAGCAGGTCGATCCGCCAGCCGACGTAGGAGGCGGACTTGCCGCACATGGCGGCCACCTTCTCGATGTCGTAGCCGAACTCGACGAGCCGCTGGAAGCCTTTGGCCTCCTCCATCGGCGTCATGTCGGCGCGGCCGACGTTCTCGGCGACGGCCTTTGCGAGCGTCTCCGGGTCGCCGTCCTCGATGCCGTGGTGGACGAGCGTGCGCAGCTCGGTCAGACCGGCGATCTGTGCAGCCCTCCACCGGCGCTCGCCCATGATGAGGATGTACCGGCGGGTGGCGGCGTTGTATCGGACGCTGACGGGCTGCAGCTGGCCGAGCTCCTTCATCGACAGCGCCAGCTCCTGCAGCTTGCCCTCGTCGAAGTGCTCGCGCGGCTGGGTGGGGTCGCGGTCGATCCGGTCGATCGGGACGGTCTTCGCGACGATCTTGGCCGTCGCGGTCGCGGCCGACTTGTCCGATGTCGGGCTCTGGGGCGCGCCGGTCGGGGCGGTCTTGCGAGGCTTGGCGCCCTTGGGTGCGGTGGTCGCGGTCTTGACGGCCATGCGGTAGCCCTCCTTGGGGAGTGATGTGCAGAGCAATTTCTTATATCAAAATCATATCATTTATGGATCTTGACGTACATCGGAACAGCGCTGTTGACCTGCGGAAACGCCTGGAGCGAAGGGGCCGCCCGCCGAGGCGCGTACGCCGGGCGGGCGGCCCGCCGATGTCAGCTCGACAGCCGGATCGGCATGATCAGGTACTCGTAGCCGGGGACCGGCTCCCCGTCGCCTGCCAGGCCGACGACGATCGCCGGGCGGATCTCGCTCACCACCTTGAGCCGGGCTGCCGGCGAACCTGTGGCGGCGATGCCCTCCAGCAGGAAGGTGTGGTTGAACGCGATCGTCATCGGCTCGCCGGTCCACTTCACCGGCAGCACCTCCACCCCGTGCGCCTCGTCGCCGGTGCCGGCCTCGATGGTGACCTGGCCGTCAGCGAAGGTCAGCTTGACCGGGGTGTCGCGCTCGGCGACCAGCCCGACCCGCTTGACCGCCTCGAGGAACGACCCGGCCTGCAGGTCGGCGTGCGCCTCGAACTCCTTCGGCATCAGCGCCCGGAAGTTGGGGAACTGGGGGTCGAGCAGGCGGGTCGTGGTGGAGAGGCCGCCGCCGGACAGGCCGAGCAGTCCGCCGCCGAACTTCTCGTCCTGGCCCGTCATCGAGATCTCCACCTCGGCGACGCCGGCGAACGCCTTGGCGGCCGCGGCCAGCACCTTCGCCGGGACCAGCACTTCGGCGGTGAAGGTTCCCGACTTCGTCGGCTCCGCCTTCCACGTCAGGTCGCGGACGGCGAGCCGGTAGCGATCCGTGGACGCAGCGTGACCGCGTCGCCGGAGACTTCCATGCGGATACCGGTCAGCATGGGCAGCGTGTCGTCGCGGCCCGCCGCGACAGCCGCCTGCGCGGCCGCTGTCGCGAGGATGGCCCCGTCGATCCGTCCGATGACGGGCGGCGTCTGGGGCAGGTTCGGGTAGTCCTCGACCGGCATGGTCAGCAGAGTGAAGCGGGCAGGCCCGCAGGTGACGACGACCTTGGCTCCCTTCACGGCGACGTCGACAGGGTGTGCGGGTAGCGCGCGCACGATCTCGGCCAGGACCTTGCCCGGCAGCAGCAGCTGCGCGGAGCCCTCGAACGTCGCCGGGATGACGGCCTGGGCGGACACCTCGTAATCGAAGGCCGACAGGCGCAACTGGCCGTCGGCGAGGTCGAGGCGGATACCCGTCAGGACGGGGACCGAGGCCACTGCGGGCAGGGATCGCGCAGTCCAGGCGACCGCGCGGGCGAACTCGTTGCGATCGACGCGGAACCCGGTGAGGGTGTCCTGCGGCGGCTCGCTCTTCTCCGGCTGCGCCTCGGGCGCCGACGTCGCGTCCTCTCGAATCTGGGCCTGCTCAGTCTGCGTCGCGTCCTGGGCCTCAGCCTGGACCACCGCCTGAGCCACAGCCTGGACGTTGGCCTGGACCACGGCCTGGACGTCGGCCTGAACGTCGGCCGCGGGCGCCGCATGGTCGGCAGCCTTGGGCTTGCGCCGGGTCGCCGGCTTGGTGCTAGCTGCGGCTTTCGTGGCGCCCTTCGCGATGGTCTTCGTGGCGGTCTTCGTGGCGGCGGGGCTCTGCGCGGCCTTGGCCTTGGACTTGCTGCCGGTGGTGGCGGACATGCGGTCTCCTTCATCGAACGAAACAGAACGGAACGGAACGGAACGGGGTGGCGGCCGCCGGTTCGGCGGCCGCCAGGCAGTTACGGGAGGACCTGATTTCTATATCTCTATAGTAGCAAACAGTGACTCTGATAGTACACTGGTAGGCCGCCTGAGCTGCGGAAATATCACCGGCGACCGGCCGATGACTCTAGGCCTACGTCCGTCGCAGGATCAGGAGGCGGGGGCGGAGACGAAGGCGAGGCGGGCCGCGAGCTCGTCGCGCAGGGCGGCGCTTTCGGGGTCGCCGTCGTCCTCCAGTTCGCCCAGCATCTCCTCCAGCGCCCTCGCCTCGGAGATCACGTCGGACGTCTGAGCGGAGCAGGCGCCGAGGCGGCAGACCTCCAGGTCGCGCAGGTGCGGCAGGTAGACGCCGGCGGTGGATTCGATACGCGCGGTCGCGGCGGCGGGCTTGACGTAGAGGAGGGCGAAGCGCTCGGCCGGGCGGCCGATCCAGTGGACGTGGTCGGGCGTGACGATGTTCACACTGCTCCTTCTCGGTTCGGGATGAGGTGACGGCTGGTCGGGGCCGCGGCCCCGACCAGCAGCTGTTCAAGCCATCAGGAGCGCCTCGAGCTCGTCGGAGTCGGCGGCCAGGAGCCGGTCGGCCTCCCTGCAGATTTCCGTCTTCCACGCCGCCGCATCAGTGGCCTCGCCGTAGCCGCGCAGGCCGAACTCGATGAACTCGTGGACGGCGCCGGCCGGGATCCTCTCGTGGAGACGCTCAGCCTGGGCGCGAAGCAGAGCGTAGGGGTTGGCAGCCAGCTGGCCGCGCAGCGTGGCAGGCAGGGAGTCGATGAGGTTCAGCATGGCGACCGTCCTTCTTGGTGGAGTGGATCAATTTCTATATCTTTATCATAGCTTACTATCACATCCATAGTACACGGAATGCGTGAAGGAATCGCAGAGAATGTGCATGTCAGCCGCCTGCCGCCCGCAAAATCATCGTGCCGAACGCCCGCGAGGCGCACTTCGGGCTGGACGACTTCCTGGGCAACGCCACCGATCTACCCCTGTTCGAACACGCGACCGATACACATGGCGTGACGCTTATCAACTTTGCCCTGTTCGACCTGGTGGGCAAGCTGCTCTCCCCGCGCATTCGCGACCTGGGCAAGATCACTCTGATCCGGGACGAGACACCCACGGAGACGGTCAAGCGCTATCCGCACGCTGGCCCGCTGCTGGGCGCACGCTGGAACGAAGACCTGATCACCGAGTGCTGGCCGGACCTGCTGCGCATGGCCGGGTCGCTGAAGTACGGCCAGGCCACCGCCTCGCTCGTGGTGGGCAAGTGGTCGGCCGCCTCCCGGCAGAACACCCTGGCCGCCGCCTTGAAGGAGTGGGGCATGCTGCGCCGCACCTTGCACGCGGCGAAGTATCTGTCGGACCCGTCCTACCGCAGGAAGATCGCCCGTCAGCTGAACAAAGGCGAGAGCCTGCACGCGCTGCGCCGCGATCTGCACTACGCCCAGCAGGGCGCCGTCACCAAGCCGGCTCTGGCCGACCAGACCGACCAGGCGTGGTGCTTGACCGTGCTGACCAACGCCGTCATCACCTGGACGACCGAGTACTACTCGCTCGCCGTCCGGCAGCTGCGCGCCACCGGTCGCGACGTTCCCGATGAGCTGCTGGCCCACATCTCCCCCGCGCACAGCGAGAACGTCAACTTCTTCGGGGTCATCACCGTGGACGTGGAAGCGGAGCTGGCCAAGCTGGATGTCGGCGGCTGGCGTCCGCTTCGTCCGCCGGCTGCGGAGGACATCACGAGGTGATCGCCGCTTCCCATCAGCTGCGCTGAGCCCGTAGGAAGGCGCGGGGACGTGCTCAGCCAAGCAGGTGCAAAATCCGTTCGGCTTGGCGTTGCAGGGTTCCGGCGATGGGTGGGGTTAGACAAACGCGGTCCGTGCGTTAGAGGTCCTGCCCGGCGTTCGGCAGGGTGTCGTCTGCCACCAAGATGACAGCGGAACCGGGGCGACCCGAACCCTGGCGTTCACGCGTCCCGCAGAGGCCCGGCCGCGCCTCGCGAGTAGCCTCGGAGAGGCAGGTACCCCACGGTCGGTGCAGCCCGGGGCACCCCACCGCTCCCGGCCGCGCACCCACCGCGCGATGAACCTGCAAAACCCGGGGGTCGACATCCCAGGCGTGCGACACGATCCTTGTGCCATGGTTTTCCGTTGGCTCCGTCGCCGCAAATCCTCGTCCGATCTCGCCCGGTTGCCGTCCGGCCCGAGACAGGAGGGGCGCGGCGCCGGGGAGGCCGCGTGCACCGGGTGCGCCAGGACCGCTCGTGGGACAAAACCCGTACCGACGTGCCCGGCCTGCGGGACGAAGGACCACGGACTCGTCGAGGGCGCTGTGGCCAGGGATGTGCTGCGGGATGGGTCCTTCGCCACGCACTGCCTCGGATGCCGGCAGGTGACGTTCGTCTTCGAACCGGACATGGTCTGCTCGGACTGCCTCCGCCTACTGCCCGACCTCAACGAGCGGCTGCGGAAGCGGTTCGGCGTGCACGGGCCCGGGAGCACCGAGGGACTGCCCTGCATCGGCTGCGGATTAAAGGAACAGACCCCGGACATGGAGCAGGTCGTGGAGTGCCCGCACTGCCCCGAAGAACTGGTCTTCGCGCAGGACGACTTCCCGCGACAGGGGGCGTTCCTGTCGTGCACGGGGTGCGGCCGAGCCATTCGCATCCCACCCACGGTCTGGTGCCCCGACTGCGGCCTCAACTTCCGGCGCCAAGGCATCGACGACCTGGTGAGGAAAGCCAACGCCTAAGTCCCCTCTCCTGGCTGTGTCACCTTCCGCGCACGGAATGCGCAAGATCGACTTTCACACAACGTCCCGGCCACCCACAGCCCGAACGTTCGTCACTGAGGTAGTCGGCGGGCACGCCCGCAAAGTCGAACTGCAACGGACACCAGGTCCTTACCTGTCGCGGTGGCGAATCCCATGCCGGTCACGCGCTGTGGGTCAAGCAGGCCGCCGCCAGGGCCAAGCAGCAGGCGAAGGAGATGCCCGCCACCATCGCTACGACGGTCGTCACGTCGGCCGCCACCGAGGCCTCGCCGGCGCCGTCAGCACCGGTCGATGGCCGTCCCGGAAACGGTGCGCCCGAGCTGGGATTTCTCTTATTGGTCGAGGTCGGGCAGGTCGTGCCCGCATATCTTCTCGGCGGCCTTCTGCGCCGCCTCCCATCGTTTTTGCGTAGGCCCGTAGTCGATACCTCCTTCCAGGTCGCTCCGGCGGCCCGAGCGGCAGCCACCGCGCGGACCTCCTCGTTTTCCGCATCGAGGATCTTCCTCCTCGCCTGCCCTACACCGCGGAGCGCTAGGCGGCGCTCGGCGGTCCCGGCCTTCACGCCCGCCCCTGGCGGGGCTCGTGCTGCAGCCAGGCGCGGACCACGACCCGAGCGCCCAGGTGTCGGCGTCGCACCTGGTACCAGCCGCCCGGAGCGTCCAGCGACAGCTCCCACCTCGGTTCGGCCTGCAGGAGCGTGGCCCACTCGCGGATCGCGTTCACGCGCTGCTCGGGGGTGGCCGACAGCCGCTCGTAGCATCCGAGCAGCGTTCCGGCATGCTTGCCCTTGTCGCTGATCTCCCAGCGGCAGACGGGCAGGCCGCGGCCCGCCAGATCGGCCAGGGCGCGGCCGGCGGCCTCCTGCAGCAGGCGGAGCTTGCTCTCCTGCTCGGCGTTCACGTTCGGGCTCCTTCGGCAGCGGGGTTCGGGACGGGCGTTCACGCCGCCTCCCCGGCGGCGAACAGGTCGAGCTGGGCGGCGCGGCCGTTCGCGGCCGGGTGGTCGGCGTCGCTGGGCAGGACTGCTGCGGGGTCCAGGGTGTAGCTGGGGCGGCGGGCGCAGTTGACGCAGCAGGTGCCCAGGTGCAGCTGGCAGCCGTCGACCAGGCGGCCGCCGGCGCGGCGGGCCAGGTACCAGCCGTAGTTGTGGCCGGAGAGGAAGGCGCGAGCCTCGGCGACGCTGTCGAGCGGTATCGACATGAGCGTCATGCAGCGGTCCACCTCGCAGCCGATGACGACGCGGGCGGTCTTACTGGCGGCCGCCTGCGGGTGCAGGGTGGCGTAGAGGGCGCGGGCGGCGGCGGCAGTCTCGACCTTGAAGGACAGGTCGTCGTCGCACATAGCCAGAGTGGGGTGCTCCGTGCACGTGATGATGATCCGCGCGCTCATCGGCGGGCCTCCTTGCCTGCGATCTCGGCGGCCCACTCGGCGCCGACCTCGATGGTGAACAGGGCGACCCTCCGAGCCAGCGCGGGCGCCCACCCCTTCGCCATGGATTCAGCCTGAGCGTCCTTGGCCGCCCGGATGGTGGCGGCTCGGATGTCGTGGCCGTCGGCCACGTGCCGGGCGATGCTGGCACGGATGCGTCGGCGCAGGCTCTCCGCGGCGGCGGCCGCGTCGAAGCCGTCCGGTACGGCCGGGGCGGCGTTCGCGGCGTCGGGGGCCGGGTCGGGGACGGCTCGGAGGTGGCGGACGGTCATGTCAGTGTCCTCTCGGTGTCGGCAGGGGTCAGGCGAGGCGGGCGAGACGTTCGGCGAGGCCGGTCTGCTGGGCGACCTGGAATGGGCTGATCCGCGTCCTGGTGGCAAGGAGTGCGGCCATGGCGCGCATGGTCGCGGCGTCGTCGGCGCGGTCGGCGTCGATGAGCTCGGCGAGGTCGAGCATGTAGCGGCCGGCGGCGGCAGTGGCGACGGCGCGGGCCTCGTCGACGGCGACCAAGGCGCCCGCGCCCTGGACGTAGGCGTGGACGCAGTCGCTGAAGTCGTTGATCGTGTCAGCGACCGCCTGGCGGCGTCCGGCGATGCTGGCCTGCTCGATGCTGCCGATCATGCTGCCTCCTGGAATCACGAAACTTATATCTTTATCATAGTTATCTACGATTCAGATAGCATTCAGTTCACGGCTTGATGACCTGCGAAAATTTCCCGCAGGTGGTGGCATCCACCGGGGGCGAACGTCGGGCGATCAGCCGCCTTGCTGGCGGCGTTCACGGCCAGCGCGAGGCAGATGAACGCTCCGACGACGACGATGGCGGCGATGGTGGCCAGCGGGCTATGCCTTCTTCTCACGGGAAACTCCTTTCTGTGCCGCGCCGGTCAGACCCGGTGGATCGCCAGCACGCAGTAGTTGACCGGCTCAAGGAACGTCCCGGCCGGGGCAGGGATGCGCTCGCTCGCGTGATACGCCCACTCCTCGGGGCCTCCTTCCCAGACGATCGTCCACTGACGGTCATCGAAGCCCTCTTCCATCAGCTCGGGGCCGTATTCAGGCTGGGCGCGGTAGGTCTCGGCCAGCTGGGCGACGAGCTTCTCGGCGGCCCTGCGGGAGCAGACGTAGGTGATGGTGGCGTCCATGGTGGTCCTCTCGTTTGACTGGAGACAGGGGGCCGGCGCGGGGCGCGCGCCGGCCGGGGGGCGTGTCAGGCGGCGGTGGCGGCGCTGATCACGTAGATGGTGTCGGCGTCGGTCATGGGGTGGCCGTAGTAGTCGAAGGCGTCTTCGAGGTAGTGGACGTGGACGGTGTAGCGGCCAGGGGCGCCGGCGGTGACGGCGCGGACGACCGCGGGGAAGCTGTCGGCCTCCTCGCCGGGCTCGGCGGGCTCGCCCGGGATCACGACAACGTCGCCCGACTTGAGGCGCTCGGCCTTGGCGGGCCTGTTGAAGGGGACGGTGTTGACGTCGAGGCAGACGCTGATGTCGGGGAGAGTGGCGGTGGTCATGTGGTCCTCCTGTGGTGATTGGTGGCGACTTGTTCTTATAACTTCATCATAGTCTACTATCTTTTTGATAGCATCATGTTCTCGCGCAAATTCGCCGAGAAATCGGCAGCCGAGCATCGGTGGCCCCCTGCTCGGCCCGCGCCACTGGGTGGATCGGCGCACCAGGGGAGCAGTAGCCGAGGCACTGCTACTCGTGAGGAAGTTGATGGTTGGACGGACTTGGCGTCACCAGCAGGAGCCAAACATTTGGACGTACGTCACGGCTGGGACAGTGGAGCCGGCGTCAGGATCAGCGCTTCCCAAGGCCACCGAGACGACCATGTACTCTCCCCCTTGAATCATGTTCTTGTAGTGAGGAAAGCTTTTGCGCCAGGCCTCGAATGCCGCTCTGGGCGTCACATGTTGTTGACCCCACCCCACGTAGGTGTTCTCGGCGACACTCCACCCCTTGCAGCCGCCCGGGAAGGTCGTTTCCGCCGCACGGCCGTGCGGGGTCGAGTTGTTCTGTGGATTGATATGCGAGTCGCACAGCTCAGGCTTCTCCTTCTGGGGGATGCAGTTCTTGCCTGGTGTGACTCTCCCCCACCAGCGCAGAGCGAGCGAGTCCCTGAGGTGGCGAGCCGCGGCACCGCCGAGGCCCGGCTTGCTTGGTCTTCCTGGTCGTCCTATGGATTTCGGTATCCGCGCCTGCGGTATGAGCCAGCCCATGGCTTTGGCGAGGCGGGCGCGTTCAGCGTTGACCATGCACAAGAGCGCATACTCGATGTGCGTTGCCTGTCTTCGGGAGTTGGCGCGCCCTATGGGCGTGTTCGGGAACTCTGACATGGGCCTGAGGATTAGGTTCTCGTGCTCGCACTGCTGTTGAGTCCCTGCCGGTGTTAGGCGTGCAGCCGCTGAAGCTGGTGCCTGCGCTGAGGACTGAGCTGCAGGCGCGCTAAACGCAAGGGAGCTGGCTGCGGTGATGGCGGCTAGTTGAAGGTGTGAGGTACGGCGCATGGCGGTCCTCCTTCATGAAAGGCCTCCAATCTGACGTTATGGACGATCTCAATCGGACGAAACACATGCTCGACACAGAGAGCGGACATAAAGGGTCAGTGCGCCGCTGTCTTGGTGTGGCTAAACCCCACCCTCTATCAGGGTGGGGTTTTCTGTACTCGGGCCGGCAGAGCACCCCGCCCCCTTGCCGGGATTGGGGGCGCGACAATGCCGCAGCTACTTCGCCGCCACCTCCACCTGGACGGTTACCGTCAGCTTCGGCCGGTACTTGGCTACGGCGTTCGGCTGCTTCATGCCGACCGCGTCGGCGATGTCGCTCCAGGTGACTTCCGCACTGCGGGCCTCGGCCACCGCCTTCAGCTCCGCCTCCTCGGCGTCCTCGAGCGCCCGCACGGCGTGCCGTATCGCGACCAACGCCGGCGTCGCCGGGTCGGCCTCGCCCTCCCACTTCTGGAGTGCGGCGCGCTCGGCGAGGTGCGGCTTGTACTTGCGCACCGCGTTGGGCTGCGCGACGCCGAGCTCGTCGGCGATGCGCTGCCAGGCGGCTTTCACGTGCCGGGCGTCGACCACCGCCTGCGTCACACCGTCCTCGGCCTCGATCTTGGCCTGGTGCGCGGCCCGCAGGGCGTTCAGCGCCTTCGTCTTCCCATCCGCACTCATAGCAATACCATCACACACTATGTGTCGGATAGCAACTGACGGGGTGCCTGTGTCGACCAGCTTCCCGGCCGTCGCCATGCGGGACGCGACACGTCGCCGCCCGGATCACTGGTCATGCTTGGGACACCCCATGGCGCGCACGACGCCGTAGCGGTGATGCCAGTGGCAGCCGCACCGCAGTTCGTTGCCCGGCACGAGGTACAGCTGGACGAACAGCCACGCCCGCGCCCACCGGGTCACCGCCGTTCCCCGGCCGTCACGTCGGCCCGCCAGGCGGCCTGCACGGACATACGGCCGGGCACTTCACAACAGGGTCGGCCAGCAGGTTCGCTCCGGGGGCGGCAGCGGCGACGCCGGGTCGGCGGTCGCCGCCCTCCGGCGGGGCGTCGGGGTCGGCGGCGAGCGCCAGGCCCGCGTTCGCCCACATGGCGACCTGCCGCAGCCCCTTGACGGCGGCGAGCAGCTCGTCGCCGGGCGGGACCGTGTCCGCCAGCAGATGCGCCAGATCACGGCATCCCGACCGGACGGCGATGTGCGCCTGCCGCCGCTTCTCCGAAGCCGGCGGGTGGAAGGTGAACCAGCTGTCGATCTGGTCGTGGAGGTCTGTCACCGAGGCTCCTTCAGGTCTTCGTAACGGTCGGCGAGGTCGCGCAGGACGCCCGGGATCTGTTCCAGCAGCGGCGTCGTCGGCTGGCCCTCGCTGTCGACGCCTATCTCTACGTCGGCGACATGCGTCGGCGGCACCTGGCCGCCGATGCCGAGATAGATCGGCAGCCGTGCCGTACCGATCAGGGGCAGCAGGTAGGGCTTGGTCGTCACTGCCCCGTCACGACCTTGACCGGCGCGGCGGCGCCGGAGCGGCGCCGCTCGGCGTCGGCCTCGTGCGCCGTGGTGTACGGCTCGCTCTCGCGGCCGTCGTTGTAGACGACGACGTACTTGTTGACGTTCTGCTTCCTCTTGTTGCAGCCGCATCCCATGGCGGTTCCTCACTTTCTGCTGGCTGCGGCCGGCTGGCCGCGCGAGTGGTCTGGTTCGTCGGCGGGTCACGCGCCGCTGCACACCCCTTCGTCGACCGTGTGCAGCAAGGTGATGGCCCAGGAGCGCCAGGCGACGACCTCCGCGGCCGCTGACCGGCCTGGGCAGTGCGAGCACCAGCCGAGCAGCCGGTGCGCCGACTCGCTGTGGCCGAGTGGCAGCGTGTCGCCTGGTTCCGGCGCGGCGGGCGGCTCGTCATTCATCGGCGAGGTCCTCCAGGACGGCGCGCGCGTCTTCGAGCCGGTCGAAGCGGCCGGGCAGCGTCCCGGTCCGGTTGGCGATCCGGTAGAAGATGCGCTCGCCCTTGCGCAGGAAGTAGATCCGCTGGTCGCGGTTCTCCTCCAGGAGCCCTTCGGGGTAGCCGAGCGCGAGCCGTCCGCCAGCGACGAAGTCGCGGGCGTGCTGCAACAGCCCTTCGTCGACGGCGACGTTCAACCCGAGCTCTTCGTGGATCTCCTGGTAGAGGCCGGTCAGCAGGAACGCGAAGCCGATGTTGCCGGGCGCGGTCGCCCCGCTGACGCGGGTGATCGCCTTGATGCGGCGGATCAGGCGGCGGCACTCCAGCGACTGCCGCGGCGGCCTGGCGCGGCTGCGCCGGTGGGCGGCCGCCAGGTCGTGCCACAGCTCCAGCAGCTCCTCGCGGAGCAGGTCATGCAGGCGACGCTGGACCCGCCGCTGGGAGTCGGTCACAAGGCACTCCCAGACTCTCCGCTGGGGGCGGTCAGAGCCAGCTCGACGGCGGCGTTGACGGCGTCCAGCGCCGACGGGAACGGCGCGAGCGCGCGGGCGATGACCGGGGCCAGGTCCCGCCACCGGTTCGGCTGGTCGGCCGGGATCATCGCCCAGCCGGGATGCCCGCACCGGCGGGCACAGAAGGCCGCCTTCGGCTGCAGGAAGAACCCGCCCACGATGTGCTCGATGTCGTGGCCGTGGCGGGCGCATTCGAGCCGGTCCAGTTCCGCTTGCGCACCGCCGAGCGTGTACAGCGGCTGCGCGGGCACGCTACCGGGGTCCACGGTGGTCTCCTCTCTGCAGGGCCCGCAGCAGCCAGTGCGGCTCGTGGGCGAGGCCGGAGCGCAGCAGGTCGCGGACGTACTCGTCGACGACGCGGATCAGGTCGTGCCGGTGCGGCAGCACCTGCTGCAGGCAGGTCCAGGCGTCGACGAGCAGCCTGTCCAGGTCGTCTTCGCGGGCCGGGATCTCGGTGTGCAGCCGCCAGGCGGGCAGGTGCTGGTATTGCGAGCGCCGGTCCCGCGTCAGCAGGCGCTTCCCGGCGACTTCGAGGGCGCGCATCACGGCCACGTTGGCGGCCAGGGCGACGCACGCCGGGTCGTCGGCCTCGGCCGACAGCGGCGGCGAAGGCGGTGCCGGCGGCGGGGTCGGCGGCATCGGCTGGCGGCTCAGTAGTCGTCCAGCTGGGTGGCGGCGATGCCGTACAGCCACGAGGCGCCGGCGATGGCTGCGGCCGCCTGGAACCAGCGGCGTTCGCCGTAGCGGTAGGCGACCGGCACGACGATGGCGGCCACCCAGATGGAGGCGCACCAGCCGCAGCCCAGCAGGTAGGCGACGCGCGACTCGGGGCCGTACCGGCGGTCGGCCCACTCGCGCAGCGGCGTGGCCAGATAGTCGGCGTTCAGGAACCTCGTGACCCGGAACACGATCGCGAGGACGGCGAGCACAAGAGGTATGGGCACAGTTATCGACTGTAGCCATACGGCTACAAAGCGCAGGTCAGGGCTGCTTTGCCGTGTCCTGGGGATGCGGCGGGGCCGGGTTGGTCCAGGATGCGACGACGTGCTGCCAGCGGCGGGCGCAGGCCTTGCAGTACCAGCCGTTGAGGAAGCGGCGCGTCGGGGTGTCGCCGCAGCGGCGGGCGGCGCCGTCCACCACGGTCACGTAGGTGCACGGCGCCAGATACTTCGCGTGCGGGCCGGTCATCCGCCGTAGAAGCCGCCGTCTGCGGGCATGCTGCAGTTGGCCAGGAGCGCCAGCGCGAACAGCGCCGTGTAGCCGGCGACGATCTCGGAGACGGTGACGTAGATGGAGTAGACCAGCACGGCCGCGGAGGCCGCCGCCACGGCGACCAGGAGGAGCAGACGGGTGCGCCCGGTGGGTCGCGGCGGCAGGGCGGGACGGCGTGGCGGCCGAACGTTTTCAGGCATGGCTTGAGGCATGGAGGACTCCCCGAATTCCCTGGTGGCGGTACCTGAAACCCTATCGAGCCAGCGGGAGACGATCCCCACTGTCCGCCCTATGACTCGCCATGACTTCATCGCTATCCGCAACCCTGCAGGGGCCCCTCGCCGGGGGTGAGGTGACCGTCGGTCGCCACCCCTCCTCAAGGAGTTTGTTCCGGACATGGCGATGCCCTCGGCCGTGGGGAGGCCGAGGGCATGCGTTGCGCTACCTACTCACCCGTGCCGAACTCCTGCTCGGTGCTGCGGGTACGGATCATCCGGATCACCTCCTCCCGGGTCGGACGGAACCGGCAGCGGGTGCCGCCGGTTAGCGTGTGGGCTTGCGCTGCCCGCGCAGGCGGATGAGGCGGTCCTGGGCGTCTTCGGCGGTTCGGCTGGCGCGACGCCAGGTGCTCACGCCGCCCTGGACCTGCCCAGCGCCTTCACGCGCCTGCCGCTCGAGGTGCTCCCACCACCGGCCGCACTCGCCGGCGTCGGCGTCGACCAGTTCCTCGGTGACGTCTGCGACGCGCCGGGCGGCGCGGGTCAGGTTGTCGGCGGCTTCGGCGAGCGCGGCCAGCAGCTCACGGCTCTGGCCCGCATGACTGATGGCGGCGTCGACGTCGACGACCTCGGGGTAGCGCGGGAGTTCGTTCACCGCTGCCGTCGCCAGTTTGAGCGTCTGGAGCAGCGCCCAGCGGTCGGTAGGGATGATGGGGACGAGCAGTTCCTGCTCCCACTGGGCGACGTGCGGGCTGTCGTCGTCTCCGTCTGCGGCCCGATGCTCGGCGATCATCATGGCGGTGATCGCCTGGTTGCGGGTGAACAGGCTGTGCCGCCCGGTCACCGTCCACAGGTCCGGCTCGCCGGGCGCGGAGATCCTGGCGGCTGTGGTGTCGGTGATGTCGCTGGTCATGGTCGCTTCGTTGACGGTGACCGCCATCGGGGGCTCCTTACAGGGAGACGAGGACGAGGACGCCTGCGGCCAGAACCCAGGCGAGGATGGCCAGGGTCTCGGGGTTGGGGCGGGTGTTCTTCACGCCGGAGCGGATGAGGTCGAGTCCGGCGAACATGACGCCGACCGCGACGATCAGGCCGGCGGGTTCGGACATGCGCAGGTAGGCGAGCAGGGCGGCACCGGCGACGGCTGTCGTGGCGAGGACCGCGGCGATGAGGCCGATTCCGGCGAGGACGAGCGTGGGGGCCAGGAGGAGCCGCCGCAGCCGCGGAGGTGTACGGGTGGTCACGGCCGACGCCTGTCAGTGGCCTCGACGCGGTCGGGCTGTGGGCGGTCGGCCCGGCCGGCGGCTGCCTGCTGTGCGGCGGTGTCCATACAGCCGGAGGCGGCGGCGAGGTGCTGGTGGGCGTGGCCTACCCGGTGGGCGGCCACGCCCCACGGGCCGGATTTGGCGTGGTCGCCGCGGGCTCGCGCGACCGTGGAGAGGTCCGCGAGTGCGCTGGTGAGCACATCGGAGCCGTATGCCAGGTGGCCGATTACGGTGGCGTAGTCGGCGGTGCCGTCGTGGCTGATGTCGCTGCCGATGCTGGAGCGCAGGCGGGTCAGGGCGAGAGCCACGCGTGCGGCATGGGTTGCCGGGTGGTCGTCGGGGCCTTCGGCGTCTTGGCGGGCGACGAGGGTCTTCACGGCCTCGTCCAGGTCGACGGCGTGGACGCCCATCGTGATCTTCAGCACCTTGCCGGTGGTGTCGAGCAGGGCGAGCCGGTAGCGGCGGTCGCCCATGACGGCGACCTCCAGCTGGTAGCGGTCGGCCGCGTACAGGGGGACATGGATGCTGGCGGTGTCGATCATGCGCTGGTCCTCTCCACAGGTCAGCGGGTGGGGTTCCGGTCGGCGGCCGGGGGCGGCTGGCGCTGCTCGGCCAGCTCGGCGGCGGCCTTGTCCAGGTGGTGCTGGAGCACGTACGCGTCGGTGAGCGCGTCGTCGTAGCGCCAAGTCCGCTCGTCTTCCGGCAGGCGGCCGACGGTCGCGGCGATGTCGTCGGCCAGCGCGGCGGCCCGGACGCTCAGCTCCCGGAGCTGGGACGGTTCGACGGCGCTCATGTCAGCGGTCCGCCTCGGCCGGCCGCCAGCCCGTCGGGATCCGCTCGACGAGGCGGGCATCCGGCTTCAACCCGGCAGCGGCCTGCAGCATGCGGGCGGCGTCGAGGATCTCGTCGTCGGAGGCGTGGGCGGCCGCGTTGCGCGGGATGACGATGTCGCTGCCGCGGCCTGCGGTGAGGCGGCAGCCAGCGGTGGCGGGCGGGTCGCCGTCCGGCTGGGCGTCGATGTAGCCGCCGAGGACGAGGGCGGTGGCGTCGACGTGAACGGTTGAGGACTGGTGGCTGGGGCCGGCGCCGTCCCAGATCTGCTGGACGCGGATCCAGCCCGCGTGGGCGGGGCTGTCGGTGGCGAGGTCTGCGCCGGTGAGGATGACCAGGTGGACGCCAGGCTGGCCGTCGATGGTGACGGCGTCGCCGATGGTCGGGGTGAGCTTTTCGGTGGCGTGCATGCTGCCCTTTCTGCGTGGCGGCGTGGACGGCTGCGGCTGGCGTGCCCCTTTGCCGAGCTTCACGATCTTGCAATTCTTACGCTACACATATAGGGGTACAGTTGCAAGCGTTTCCATGCATGACGACTGGAGGGTTCGGCCTGAAAACGCACGTCAGAGGCGGGAATGTCGAACGCCCGGACCCCCGGGTCCGGCCGTTCGACACCTTCTCTCCGCGCTGCGCAGCCCGCCCCTGGAGGCTGCGGCGCAGGGGCGGCGTCCTCGCCGTCGGCGTGGCGGGCGTGGGCGCCGCGCCTCGCCGGCCGAGCCCTCCCCCTCCTTGGGGGCCCGGCCGGCGAGGCCGTTCACGGCCGCCTGGGGGGGGCGGCCGGGGTGCTTGGGTGCGCCGCCGTCCGCACCGGGCGAATCCTGGGAGATCCACGGCGGCGCACTGGGGCGAGTATGCCAGCCATCCCCATAGAACGCTATAGGTCGATATAGAAATAGCGTCTTCTATTGTGACAGCCACGGCTTTGTCGCCGATCCGCAATGCTTCGGCATGTACCTATGGCGACCTATGGTCTGTCATGCTGGGCGCGTGGACCGTGACGCGCACCCCGACTACGCCGCGCTGGCGAAAGCCACCAGAGAGCGGCGTCTCACGCTCGGGCTGTCGATCAACGCCGCCGCCAAGGCGGCGCACATGAGCCCGATCACGTGGAGCCGCGTCGAGGCCGGCAAGCACGTGCGCGAGCTCACCTACGCCGCGGTTGAGCGTGTGCTCGGCTGGAACTCCGACAGCGCCGCCGCGGTCCTCGCCGGCGGGCAGCCCACCCTTGCCTCGACAGAGGGCCCGGTCCGAGAGCAGAGCGACGGCGACGAGCGCGCGCCGGAGCCGTCACCGCGACAGCGTTTCCCCGACGACCCGGTCCTGCAGCATCTGTGGGACACGCCCGACCCGACGCTGACTGACGAGCAGCGCATGGCCATCGTCCAGCTGTACCTGGCAGTGAAAAGGACCGCCGACCGACCGAGTCTCGACAGTGCGAGTCATGCTCACGTAAGGACGATTCGTAGCGCAATGTAACCGTTTCATCTCACATCCTGCCAAGCGCTTGTCCGGGTGAGCATTTGAACGGTGAGGTAAACGGACCCCCCCTTAATCCCTCCGCGTTCTCTGCAAACATCAGGCGGTCCTTCGGTGACAGAAAGTGACGACAGGAAAACCCTGCGCGAACTCATTCGAGAGGTCAGCAGCCGTCTCCAGGCCCTTCGCCACGACTCCAAGCCCGTCAGCGACCTGACCAGGCGCCTCGACCTCCACGACGAGATCGAAGGGTTGCAACGAGCCCTCGACGCGGCCCTCAGCCTTCACCAAATCCCGATCGAGCTGTGCCACACGATGCGCTCCCCCGCCACCGACATGCACGTGGTCGACCTGCGGATCGGCGCCCACAAGCTCACCGCGGTCATACAACCGCTCGGCCGCGCCGACCCGGCACGAGAAATCGCCGTCTGGCGGGAGCTCCTCGACGCCGCCGACACCTGTACCCAGCCGGGCGAGCAGCTACGACGGATGGACCCCACCCTGCTGGCCGTCCAGGTGAGCGCAGCCACCCTAGTGATCAACACCGAGCATTCACGAACCGCCGTCCGCGCGGCGATGCGCATGCTACGCAGCGGCGCGGTACTGCCCCTCCCCCTGGGGCTGTTGTGGCAGCGAACCCGGCGCGGCCCGGCGCAAGTCGCGGCCGCTGTCGTGGTCATCGGCGCCATCGCGGCGACAGCGATGACGCTCACCTCCGCCGCAGAACCTCACCGGCCCCCGCAGGCCGACAATCCCAGCGCGGCCGCTCTGCCCACCGGCGGCGACGCCTCCTTAACGGCCTGGACGCCGAACCCAACGCCGAGCATCTCCGAACGGCGCTCCTCAGCGCCCCCGCACACACCCCAGGACCTGAAGACGTCGCCCCTCGCGACGCAGGGCGCGAAGCCCGCCGACGACGACACCCGGCCCACCCGGCCGCCGAGACGCTCCCCGCCCCCGTCATCGTCGCCCGACAAGCCGACAGCGTCCCCCAGCAAAGATCGCGAGGAGAGCCGGCCGACTCGGTCGGCGCGACCCAGCGAGCCGAACTGGTCGCAGTCCCCCTCCCGCGCTTCCCCGCCCGACTCCACACCGTCCCGCACTGACAGGCCGCCCGCCTCGCAGGAGTCGCCCACACCCCAGTCGACGCGGCCTCCCGCGCCGCAACCGACACCGAGCAACAGCCCAGCCAGCCGCGACTGCGACCTGGTCGACGTGGGCGTAGACCTTCCGATCCTCGACGTCGACATCTGCCTCTGAGCAACCCCAGCCGCGCACAGGAAGGACGCTTCCTTTGCGCGGCCAAGGTTCTGCACCGCATCGGGCGAATCGTAAAATCAGCTCAGATGCCGCGACCTGGGGGAATGATGGCTGATTTTGACGTGCCTGCCGATTTGCTGGAACTCGAGCGCGACTTCCTACAGCTCGACGATCGCTGCGGGAAGATCTCCGCCGCCCTCCCCTCTCCCCTCGCTGTCCTGGAGGGAAAAGCGGATCCTGACCCTGAAGGACAGGCAGATCTCCTCGAGGCGCGCTCCGAGAGGCTGCGGATCGTGGAGCAGATCCACAGACACCCATGGTGGGGCGGTGTCTCCAACCGGTACGACGCGTCGATGGCTCTGCGCCGCCTGGCCATCCGACGCTGATCGGATCGTGCGAGCGATCATGATCGTGTTCGACCTTTGATCGTTTCGCGTCGAACGAGGAGTTGCGAGCTCCAGGCCGACCCGACAGCGACGAGGACGACGATGCTGATCAAGGCCAGCGGCACCGTCGCGGACTCGCGCCCGGAGAGCTCCGTCGCGTTCCCCAAGATCTCGCCAGCGCCGTGGAAGGCGAAAGCGGTCGCGCCACAGCCGAAGACGAGCCCAGCGACACCGACGACAGCAGTGACGATCTTGCCGACGTTCGCCGGCAGGAACCGCGCGAAACTGGCGCACCCCAAGCCAACGAGAACGACATCGGCAACGGCGGCGATCATTACGGCGAGGCCGAGCACGTCATTGTCCGCGTATTTCTCAAAGTGCTCCCACGTTTCGCCGGCATCGGGGAGTCCGGCGACGCCGAGCGCCGTCATGACCGCAATCGCCAACATGAACACCATCGGCGCGGCAACACCAACGGGCGGCCACTTCTTCGACCGGGTCGGCAGGATCTTGGTGTCGCGCCGCACGCGGACCGTGGTTGCGGGCTGCTCACCTGCAATACCCCCTGCCATGGCTAATGCTTCGTCCACCGTCGGCCTGCGGCCCGGGTCCTTGTCCAGTAGCCGGATGATGAGCTGCGTGAGCGGCCCGGTTCGTCGCGGCGCCGGGGCCTCCTCCAGTAGCACTGCGGCCAACGTCGCTTCCTGGGTATCGCGGCGGAACGGTGAGACGCCCTCGACGGCCTGGTACAGGGTCACGCCGAGGGAGAACAGATCCCCGGGGGGAAGGCCGTCGCTGCCGCGCAACCGCTCGGGCGCCGTGTACTCGGCCGAGCCGATGAACATCCCGGTGGCGGTCAGTGCGGTGTCGGTGATGTGGATCGCGGTCCCGAAGTCGGTGAGCAGAACCTTCCCGTTCTCGGTGAGCATGACGTTGGCCGGTTTGATGTCGCGGTGCACGACACCTTCCCGGTGTGCTGCGCCGATCGCCTTCAGCAGTGCCACGGCGACTGCGATGGCCCTGCCCACCGGAAGAGGTCCGTGCTGCATGACGTGCTCGCTCAGCGAGCAGCCGTCGACCAGTTCCATGACGATCCAAGGAAGGCCGTCGTCGATAACGACGTCGTGGATCGCGACGATGCCGTCGTGCTTGCGCAACCGGGCGGCATTGCGGGCCTCGCGCGTGGCGCGCGCCAGCCGCTCGGCTCGTTCGGTTTCCGGCAATCCTGTCGGCAGCTGCAGTTCCTTGATCGCAACGTCCACGTCGAGGGTCTCGTCGCGGGCCCGCCAGACCCGCCCGAAACCACCGGACCCCAGCTCGGCGGCCAGCCGGTAGCGACCGCCGACCACATCACCGGCCAGCCTCGAAGTCATGCCCCGTCTCCCGCCATCGCGCTTGGCTCGAACAGTTGATCAGGGTACAAGCCGTCATCATCGGTGCATGCCCGTTTGTTTCACCTGGTGCGCAATACGAAGGCGGCGGTCATCGCGCGCTATCTACAGGTGGTGACCCCCGGCTGATCCGCTTCACCCGACCGAGCATGCCCGCGACACGGCGCACGTCACGACCTTGTCACCTCTTGAACGTAAGCGTCGTGGGGGTGCCAGGCGAAGCCTGCGGACGCGCCCGGATGCGTGGACGTGGCAAGGCCCCCACCGGCATCCGGTGGGGGCCTGGGCCCGGTGGCATTGCGGCGCCGGCACCGCCTGGGCCCTGCAAGACCTGGGCGCTCTCCGCTGGCAGCACAGGCCTTGCACGAATGGAGATGAAGGAGATTTCCCGATTCCGGTGGCAACCGGAGTCGGCGCCTGTCACGAATAGCAAGCAAGAGGGGGCGACGCCCTGCCCGCACCACGGAATGGATCTGGGAGATCCCCAGGGCGCCGCCCCCTCGCTCATCACGCCCCTACCGTGTGCTCCCGGACGCGGCAGGAACGCGACGTTCACACCTCGGACGGCAGCAGCGCGAGCACACGAGCGATCCTGTCGGCGGCTTCGTCGATCGCGCTCGCGTCGGCCAGCCGCTCCATCTCGTCGGTCCGGCGTGACAGGCGCTCTCCACGCCACCACCAGTACCAGGCCAGGTGCAGCGGCTTGCCGTTCTCCTGGCTCTTATCCGAGTCGGGCAGCAGGACCACGTACTGCATGAGGCCCTTGAACATCTGCTCGGCCAGCACGCGTTCGGTGTCGTCGAGGTGGCTGTAGTCGGGCAGCTGCCGGAACTGCAGAACCGCAGACGCGATCCGCGTGACCTTCAGGCCGCGCTTCTCGGCGGCGACGATGAGCTGCTCGACCAGGTCCGCAGGGTTAGGGGGTCCCTCCGGCGCGAGGTCGGGCTGCTGCTGTGAAGTTGGCATCGTGTCGGCTTCCGTACGGTGACTAGTCAGGACCGCGGAGGTCCCCCGGCCTGCGCCACGGGCCGGCGGGGGAAGCCCCACCGCGGGCGGCCGGTCTGTGATGTGAAACACATTCCGACCGTAGGCCGCGAGAAACCGCACGTCACTGTCACTTTGAGTTGGCGATCACCGGAAGTGACATTTGCTGTGATGGCCCCCTGGTCACAGGGGGTGTCAGTAGGAGAGGCCAACCGCGTCGGCGAGCTGCCGCATGCTGGGCGACAGGGTGCGGCGCCGCTGCACGAGCCCGGCGACGATGTCCCTGCCGTACCGCTGGGTCCGCAACCACTCCGGGGCGATCCGGTTGAGATCCTGCACGACCGTGAACGATTCGTCGTACTGCTTGGTCGCCGACAACGCCGCGGCGACGTCGAGCCGGTGCCGGTTGCGCGAAGCCGAATGCGCGTAGGGCACCTGGGCGGGGATGCGTTCGGCGATCGCCAGGACGCGGTCGGGCTTGTCCATGATGGCCGCGTTCTCGGCCGCGATCATGCTGACGGTGATGGGGCCGAACGTGCGGGTCGTCGAGGTGTCCGACAGCGTCTCGTGACCGATGCGCGTGGCGGCGGCGCGCGCCAGCTTGATGGCGTCATCAGCCTCGCCCGGCCGGTTGTCGCGGACGGCGGCGTTGGAGATGCCGAGCAGCAGCCGGCCCCACACCGTCAGCTCGACGGTGGTCGCCCGCGAGAAGCGCGGCTCGATGTCGTCAGCCCACCGGGTCGCCAAGCTGCGGGCCTCCTCGAGGTGGCCCTGCCGCAGGTGCAGCCACACCAGCGTGTTGACGGCGGCGGCCGCGTCCATCCGGTCGTCGGCCAGGTCGATCGCCCGGTGCAAGGTCGGCTCGGCCATGCTGAACTGGCGCGTCTGGGTGAGCACCCAGCCGGTCGTGTTGAGAACCCGGGAGTGCGCCGCCCGCCCAATGCCGTTGAGCGCCTGGGCGTCGCGCAGCAGCGGCGGCAGCAGCTCGGCGATGTCGCTGTAGCGGTTGTCGGCCAGCAGCGGACGCAACGCCGTCAAGCTGCCGAGGACGCCGTCTACGGTGGGCTCCTCCTCCGGCTGCGGCAGCAGGCCCAGCAGCGCGCGGTAGGTCTGCGCCCAGGGCGCGCGGTCGGGCTCGGCCTCGTGCTCGGTGTCTCCCTTGCCGCCGACCAGGTAGCCGGTGGTGACATGCAACGCGGACGCGATCTTACGGACGGTGTGCAGCCGTACCTCCGGGTAGATGCCGCGCTCCAGCTTGGTCACCAGACTCTTCGACACACCAGCCAAATCGGCGAGTTCCTGCTGACTGAGACCGCGCCTCTTCCTCACCTCGCGCACACGTGCCGGAAGGTCATCCGTCGTGCTACTTTCGGGCATAGCCCCGCCCTTTCCTGTGACGTAGACAATCTCAGGCTAAGGTGCGGGGCTCATTCAGTCTCGGGGTCGGTCACGAAATTCTTACCCGCCCGCGGCCAGCAGCAGCGCCGGCAGGCCCTGCGAGAGCGCGATCGGCGGCTTCCGGGTGTCAGTGACGGCAGTTACCCTGAGGCCATCCCCACGTCCCGTGCGGGAGGGTTGAGCGCTCCTGGTCAGGATCGCCGCGTACGGCCCGGCATCGACCAGCTAGGGGGTTGGTGGACGCCGGGCCGTACGCATTCCCAGACCTCTGAGCACGGCGACGGCCCGGGGCCGGGAACCAGCGTGGTGGTGACGCTTGCGGGCGTTGTCCCAGGCCCCGGGCCACTTTTCGGGGTGTCGTGGCGACTGACGAGCAGACTCTACGCACGACCGTCTCAGCTGGCGTCTACGACTCGCCGTGCTCGCGCGGCACGAAGTGCTGGGCGAGCTCCTGCTCCTCGCGCTGGCGGCGTTCGTGGACTTCTCTGCGCATCCGCTCCGGGTTGCTCTTCTCGATGTAGCGCAGCGCCGACCTGCCGATGCCCAGCCGCCGCTCGACCTCGCCGCGCGAGCCCTCCCGGTATCTGCCGTCGGGTGTGAGCAGCAGCCGGCGGACCTTCTCGTAGAGGTCGGCCAAGTCCAGGTCGGCCGCGTCGCGGCTGTCCAAGCGCCGCCGGAGAGATGCCAGAGCCTCGGCCCAGTCGGCCGGTGACGGCTCGTGATGCGGCTGCGACATGATCGAAGTGTAGGGGAAGGGTTGCACTGCGACCACGCCCCGTCACCGCTCCATGACTGAGGCAAGAACGGCCGTTTGCCGCCCGCTCCAGCTGGAGCGTTCACCGGCCGCCCAGCTGGCGGCGGTGCCGGCCGGGCGGGTGGAGGTCCCGGCAGCTCCGCGGGCGTACGTCTCGGGGGGCGTCATTGCGTGGCCTCCTGGCGCTCGGAGCCGTCGTAGTCCTCGTCGTCGTACTCTTCCTCGTCCTCGCGCTCGTCCTCCCCTTCCTTGACGACCTGGCCCTTCAGGGCGAACAGCGGCGTTGTCTCCTCTGCCACCCTCTTCTGGCCCCAGCGGGGCGACATGACGTAGGCCCGCGCCAGCTCCGCACCGCGGCCGCGCAAGTCGATGCCTTGCTGGCGCGCCAGCCACACCGTGAACCGTGCGCGCACCAGCTTCTCCCGATCGTCGAGGTGCTCCAGCTCCTCCGGTGCGGGCAGCCCCGGCAGCGCGGGGAGCTTGTCGTCATCGCCATCGTCTTCGTTGGGCGGGTCGGACTCGCCGCCGCGCGGATCCTTCGGGTGGGGGTCGTGCGGGTCCCGCGGGTGGTCGTGCGGATCGGGCGCATGGTGCCGGCCGCTGGGCTGCTCCCCGTTCGCAGGGCCGAGCGAACGTGCGGGGGTGGGCGGCCCCAGGAGCGCATTCGCGATCACGTCCGCGGTCGCCAGGTGGCCGTAGGCGCGCATGAGGTCGGCGCGAACGTCGTCCAGGAGCGCACCCGTGCACTGCCGCTCCTCGACCGTGCGCACCCGCTCCGCTGTCATGCGCACGCGGTCCTGCTCGGACTCGGCCGCCAGGCGCACGCGTTCGGCCTCGGCCTGAGCCGCCGTGCGCATCTCCTCCTGCTCGTGCGCCCAGCCCGCAACGCACTTTCGCCAGTCGCTCTCACCGACGCGCACGCCCCAGCGATATTCGGCCAGTGTTTGCCTGTACCAGAAAGCCCAGCGCAAGGGCGGGAAGTCGGGTGCGCGCTGCGGAACCACGCCCGCATCATCCAGTTTGTCCGCATGTACGTGGCGGGAGTACATGCCCCACAGCCAGGGCGAGACCAGGCTGCACAGCGCCACGCCCGCGGCCTGCGCCGTAGGCATCCACCCTTCGGCGAACGCGCTGTAGTTGACCACGGCCATGTACAGGCCGATGACGTAGCTGGCGATGCGCTTGCCGCGCGCTGGACGGCCGTTGATAAGCGCCTGGTGGCCGATCCAGCCGACGGCCAGGGCGATGCACTCCAGCACGCCGGCCTTGAACCAGGCGTCCCAGGTGTCGCCGTACGCCTTGCCTTGGCCCCAGATCGCCACCCCGTTCACGCCGGCGAAGGCGAGGGTGACGAACGTGCGGCCGGTCAGGGCCGCACGCGCCCGGCGCATCAGCTCGTGCTGATGCGCACGCCGATCCTCGGCCTGCGCACGGTCCTCCTGCGCGCGTTCGGCCTGCAGCTTGGCGTGCGCATCCCGCAGCGGTGCCAGCTCCAGTTCGGCACGGAGCCGCCGCTTCTCGGCGACAGCGTTCGCCTTCTCTGCCTCGGCGTGCGCATGCGTCTCGGCGGCGTGCGCACGCGCCCGCTCGGCGGCAGCGTCGGCGTTCGCCCGGTCGATGCGGGCTTGCGCCTCGGCGGCGTCGGCAAGCGCACGCAACCGACGCGCTTCGGCTTCCTCAGGCGTGATCTTGCGTATGAGCATCTCGATCCTCGGGGGTAGGTCAGAGGGCCATGAAAGCGACGCACGCACATGCGGCGCACGCGTATCGGAGAAGGCGCAGCATGCGCGGGGTGGGCGAACGGGTGACGGCGTAGAGCACCGACGTGATCGCCACGGTGAGGGCGGCCATCACGAGCAGGAGCGCCAGGAGCAGCGCGAGCATGCCGTCTGCCCGGACAGCGGTGATCGCGGAGGCGACGGTCGCTGCCACGGCCAGGACGGTTTCCAGCCAGGCTGCGGCCAGGTGGCGGCCGCTCAGTTCGGGGTGGTTCGGGATCGTGCGGCTCATCGCGGGAGCCCCTTCCGGTGACGGTCTGTGACAGGTAGCGCGGGGGTGGTGATGGCCGGGCGGTTGGCTCGGCGTGGCAGGCGTGGATCCACGTGGCAGGCGGGGAGGGGTGGGGGGTCCCGGGGGTTCGCGGGCCGTACCCGAGGGGTGTCGTGGACTGCCACACCTCCCACACCTGCAGCGTTTCCGCTGGTGGGGACGGCCACGGGGTGCCATGGACCCCCGTGGACGTGCCACGTGGACCCATGGACCCCCGTGGCAGTCACGCGGCGCCCCATCCGGCCACCTCCTCGGGGACCTGCAGCTGCCCGGATCGGATACGTTCCGTAGCCGTCTCGAAGTCTTCGAGCGCGTAGCCGCGCAACTTGACGCCCGACCGGGAGAAGGCGTTGGGCAGGGTGCGGATGCCGAGCGGGCGCAGCAGTTCGGCCAGGACTTCCTGGCTGATGCCGAGCACCGCGGCGAGCGTGGCCGAGTGCATGCGGTCGTCGCGCGCCTGGGCGAACGCCTCCAGGCAGCGCACCAGGACGGGCGGCAAGCCCTGGCCGCCGCCGGTGACGGCGGCCAGGGAGGGCACCTGTTCGGCCGTCCACGTCGTCTCGGGCGACTGTCTGGGGTCGGTGATGAACATGCGGGTGCCGGCGGCCTGGGCGGCGATGTCGGCCGGGCTGGGCCACTGGTCGGGGTTGTCGGGTACGACGGTCAGGTGCGGCCGCCCGCCCGGTGCCGCAGCTGCGGCCGTCAGCGTCACGCTGGGCCGCTCTGGCGGGGCGACCGGCGAAGCCGCGGTGCCTTCGGCGCGGGGCTGCTCGTCGTCGCGCAGCGCGACCTCGCTGGAGCGGGTGAAGGCGGCCCGCATGCGCTCCAGCCGTTCGGCGTAGTTGCGGCCGCCGATGGCGGCGGCGGGCGCGTCGACGTCCGGCCTGTGGTTGGCGACGTAGATCGCGGCCTTGCCGACCATGTTGAAGCGCGGGTCGTGCGGCTCCAGGCCCTCCGGGAACAGATTGCCGGCCTTCCACGCCCGGGTGCCGAACTCCTTGGACTGGACGAAGCCGGTGCCGGCGCCGTACAGGTCGTCGGTGGAGATGGCAGCCTTCCAGCCGAACAAGTAGTTCAGCTCGGATTCGTCCATCACGAACATGCCGGCGCGGAACGTCGACTGCAGCTTGATGTTGGGGGCGATGGTGTCCTGGGTCGCGCGGAGCGCCGAGGCGATGACGTTCACCGCGGCGTCGCGGCCGACCCGCTGCAGCTCCTCGATCATTTCGCGGAGCTCGCGCAGGTCAGGGTCGCGGATGCCGGGCGCGAGCACTTCGGCGCCCTCGTCGAGGAACAGGGTGAGAGCGGGCGGTCCCTCGCCGGCGGCGCCCGTGCCGATCGGCATCCGCGAGGTGCTGTGCTTGATCTTCAGGTGGCGGTAGGTGTGCTTGCGGTCCTTGGCGACGTCCAGCAGCCACGACACCAGCGCGAGGCCCTCGTCGAGGTTGGACGCGGCCCAGTCGATGGCGGGCCGGTCGGTGACGCCCTCGAGCCAGGGCTGCAGCCAGGGCTGGGAGAGGCTGCCGCCGTTGAGGTCGAGGTGGTAGCCGAGCGCGTCGTAACACATGATCGCCCGGTAGGTCATGCCCTGCAGGACGGTCGTCTTGCCCGAGTCGCGTTGGCCGATGACCAGGCCAGAGGTTGACCGCATCCTGATCAGGACCGGGGAGCCGTCGCGGAAGCTGCCCAGCTTCTTCGGCTCGTGGAAGGAGGTCATTTCGAGCTTGTGGTCCCACTCCACGTCCTCGGTCAGCTTGTTGACCGTGGAGACGTGAAGGATGACCTCGTTGCGGCGGCCCTCCCGTTCGCGCTTGTCGACCTCGACACCGCATCCGTCGGGCAGTCCGGCGTCGGAGGCCAGGCTGTCCTGGAACTGGGAGAGCTGGCTCCGGGTGGCGCCGCCGTACATGAAGCCGGTGATGCTGTAGCCCGCCTTGCTGTCCCACCAGCGGATCGACAGCACCTGCATCTGGATGCGTGCGATCGCCCAGACGCGCTGCTCCCACTCGGCGGCCAGCGCCGCCGTCTTGCGGTGCAGCACGGCGCCCTTGGGTCCGCGGCCCGCCCTGGCGGTGGTGCCCTTGTGCCGGAACAACGGCGAGGTGACGGCGGCCGTCAGGACGCCCAGGCCCAGCCAGGTGACGCTGGTCTTGGGCAGCCCCTCCGCCATGGAGATCGTGTAGGTGAGCCAGCTGCCGGCACCCAGCACGCACAGCAGCCGGTACAGCAGGGTGGGGGTGTGCGCGCCGATGTCAGCCGAGTGCAGGATGCTGCCGACACAGCACACGCCGGTTGCCACCGCGGGGATGAGCGGCTCGAAGGGCACCTTCTGGCCGATGACTGACAGCGCGGCGATCCCGAGGAAACCCATGGCCGATCCGGCGATCGGCCCCTTGGGCGTTGGGGACCAGTTGGTCCTGCGCTTGGTTGAGCTGGCGGCCACTGGCCCCCCTTCGGTCTCGCTGTGCGGCAGGTCAGCGGCGAACGTTCCAGGCGGCCTCGTTGACGCGAGGGTTCTCGTCGCGCTCGATGTCCTTCTCGTGGAGCGTGCGGAAGGCCACGGCGATCTGGGTGGCCATGGCCGACGTCTTGGCGAGGGACTGGAAGAGCTCGAACAACATGGCCGTGATCTGCGGGTTGATCGGGTAATGCCCCTGCAGGTTCTTCGTGTACAGCTGGAAGGCGGCGGCGATGTTGAGCGGGACCTGGTCGAGCTGCTTGAGGTCCTCGTGGACGTCCCACATGTCGACGGGCCAGTAGGAGGCCATCGCAGCGATCATTTCCTGGGAGATCGCGGCGAGCGGGGACTGGCCGCCGCGGACGCGGGTGTTCATGCTGTACCTCCGGGTCAGGCGAAGCGGTGCCGGCGGGTTCGCCGGAACCGGAAGCGGGGTGGGGCGCGGGGCGGGCTGCTCCTCGCCCGGCTTGGGGTCGTGCTCGTCGGCGGCCGTCTCGGACTGGTGCCGGGAGGCATGCCAGCGGCGGGCGGGGCCCGAAGCCCAGGCGATGGCGCCGATCAGCGCGGCCAGCAGGTCGGCTTCCCAGCCGCGGTAGCGGCCGCGCAGCCCGTCTCGGGCGTTGCGCCAGCCGCCGGCCAGGACCGCCTGCCAGGTGCTGCTGACGCGCTGGCCTGTACGCCGGTCGACCCAGAGGGCCAGGCGGCGGCCTCGGCTTGCACCCCAGCGGACGAGGCGGCGGCCTCGGCTGGCGCCCCAGCGGGCGAGACGACGGCCGCGCCTGCCAGCCATGACAGCCGCGCGGCGGCCGACGTGTCCGGCGGCCTGGGTCCACTCGGCGTTCAGGGCGCGGCCGTAGGCGCGGGCTCGCTGTCCGGTGGAGCGCAGGCGGCGACCGGCGCGGCGAGTTCTGCGCCAGCGCCTGGACGAGGAGCGGCGATCCCCCGCCTGCCCGCCGCCCCGACCGCCGCCCCGACCGTCGCCGCCGTGTCTGCTGCGACGGTCGCGGGTGCCGCCGCCGCCTCGAGGAAAGCCGAACCGTGTGCCGCGCCCTCCGGCTCCTGCTCGGGGCCGGAAAGCTCCCCGACCACCGCCACCGCCCCCGCCGCCGCCACGGTTGCGTCCGGTGCGGGAGCGCGTGCCTGCGGTGCCGCCGGGGCGGCGGCCGCCGAACAGCCCCGAACGCGTTCCCCGCCGGCCGGAGGAGCCGAGCGCCGACAGCAGCGGCGAAGGGCCGGTGCGGCTGCGGCTGCGGCCGCCGCCTGAGCTGCCGGTGTTGCGGCGTCCGCCGCCGCTGCCGCCCAGCTGCATGCGGCGCCGGGTGCCTCGACCGGTGCCGCCGGTGCCGAAGGTGAGCCCGGACATGCCCGCGCCGCGGCGTCGACCGCTGTAGCTGCCGCCGTTGCGGCTGCGGCTGCGGTAGGGCTGCGGGTGGTCACGCCGGTAGCGGTAGTAGCCGTAGGCGCCCGCCGCGCCCGCCGTGCCGGCGCCGCCCCACAGGAGGGCGGCGGCGCCGAGGTACTCCACCACGGCCCAGCCGCCGAGGACGACCGTGGATGCGCCGACGATGGCGAGCTGGCCCATGGGCAGGCCGGGCTCGTCGTCGTCGTCGTCGACTTCGATGACCTCGCCGTCGGGCAGGTCGTCTGCGGGCTCGTAGTCGTCGGGGTAGTCGAAGTGCGGCACCTCGACGATGTCGCCGCCGGGCGAGTCGGCGGGCGGGTTCGGCGGAGGCGGGGGCTGGGGCTGGGGCGCTGTCGCCCGCTCGGATGAGGGTCGGGACTTGCGGGGCAGGCGGACCGTAGCCCCTTCTGGAGGCTCCCCTATCGCATAACCATCATGGGATTCAGTCATCACTGTCTCCTCCTAGGCCTGCAGCATACTACACACCTACTTGATGGAGATCGACTGTTCGCGGTCGTAAGCTCTGCACGCAGAAGGCCCCGTCGTTCCGGCGCGGGAACGCGGGGCCTTCGAGACGTGAGCCTCAGCCGGTCAGGCGGAGGCGACCAGCCTGCCTTCCAGCTGGCCGCTTCTGGCGGCGGCGGCCATGGCCTGCTGCTCGATGCTGGGGCGGGAGTCGCCGCCGGCGTGAGGCGGCCCGGAGGGCGCCGACGGCACGGACGAGACGGGCCCGCGCAGGTCAGAGGCTTGCGGGAGGGTGGGCAGCCAGCAGATCGCGGCTTCCAGCGGGCATGCGAACACTTCGCCGCCCCGCTCGTCGAAGAACGACAGGATGCGTCCTTCGTGGGTGAGCTTGTAGCTGACCGCCCGGACTTCTTCGGGGCGGACGTCCAGGTCGCGGAACTTCACCGTCCACGGGATCATGAGCATTTCTCCTCGACTTCCCCTGTCTATATGTCATCCGCGTGGCCACGGTCCGTGGGGGCGGAGCTGGCGCAGGCGCGCATTGAGGTACAGGGAGCCGGTTGGGCATTGTCTCCCTGCGCGTAGCTGGCTACACACGGTACATGCGTGGTGACTTTTCGCAATGTGATTCGGGGAAGGAGAGGGGCGCAGGCCGCCCCCGACTGGTCGGACTGCGCCCCTCTCTCCGCCTGAGACCGGGTTAGGACGCCAGCGAGATCACCGCGGTCGAGGCCTCGGCGACGGCCGCCGCCGACGGGGCGGCGAGCGGCGCGAGCGGCTGGACGACGGCGTCCCACAGCTGCACCGTCAAGTCGAGGCGGCCGGCGGCCGAGACGGGGTCGGCGTAAGCCGACGGCGACAAGCCCATGTCCTTGGCCAGGTCGACGGGCCGCCACGGCATGCCGTAGCCGCTGGTGTCGATGCGGCGGGTGAAGGCGGAGACGGCGCCGTCGTCGCCGAACAGGTCCGGCTGGACGACTTCGACGTGGCGGTTCCAGCCGGCGGCGTACCCGTAGGCGGCTCCGGCCGCCAGCGCGGTGACCGGCACCGCCGGCTTCCACGCGGCCGGCTGGCCCTGGCGGCGCAGGAACGCCGCCAGGAACGGCTGGTCGTGCTCGGGGTGCAGCATGACGGGGTGGGCGTCCAGGAGGAAGGCGGCGAGCTGCCGGGCGATGTCGGCCATGACCATGGGGCGGTGGCTGCCGAGCTCGACGTCCAGGGCGACAGGTTGGGGCTGGCCACGGTACCGCTCGTAGAAGCGCAGTTCGTGCAGGGCGCGGCCGTCGGCCCGTTGCAGTTCGGCGACGGGCAGCTGCCAGTGGCAGACGACGTCGCGGCTGCCGGGCACGTCGAGGCGCAGCTGCACCGAAAGCTCCCAGATTTCGTGCGAGTCGGCTGAGCTGCCGGTGGTGCTCATCGCGATGAACGCGAGGTTGGGGTTGGTCATCAGCGTGTCTTTCTCGTCAGGGTCGTCGACGTCGATCAGCCGTGTGACGTCCAGCTGGCGGCCGAGCGGGTGCGTGACCCGCATCGGCACGCGTGAGGGGGTGACGCCGCACAGCTGCAGGGAGTGCCAGCCGGTGACGCGCATCGGGGCGAGAGTGTCGTGGATGACGTCGCCCTGCCGGATCGTCCAGGCGGGACGTCGGCGGCGGTCGGCGCGGCTGGTCACCGGGCCAGGAAGGGGTGGGTGACGGGCGGGCGGTGCGGGGGGCGGTCCGGCACGTCGGCCTCCTGTTCGATGGGCGGGGGGAGCGCCAGCGGCCGGGGCAGACGGCCCACGAACCCGTGGAGTGGGCGGGGCCTGGCTGCGGCGCGGCCGGCCGTGGCGTCGGGTCATTTCAGCGCGTCACGCTGCGTGCTGTCCGGTGTTCCAGCACAGTCTCCGCAATTTTTACCGTACGCCTCGATGTCGAACAGTGACAAGAGTTGCCGTACAGGACAGCGACGTCGGCGACCGTCTGGGGCTGGACATGCGGAAGGCCGCAGAATCCCTGCGCGGATTCTGCGGCCTTCAGCGTGTCGTGCTCCGGCACCCGTGAGGGAACCGATCGGCGGCGTCCCCTTACGGGTTACGCCACGGCGGGGTAGGCGGGCTCTGGCCCGTCTTCGGATGCGAAGACGCGAGCCGCCTCCTCCACCTGCTGGTCGCTCATCTCCTCGACCGGCTCGCTGGCCACCAGCTCGGCGATACGGTCGGCGAGGCGCTCGACGTCTTGCAAAGGAACCCCCGTAAAGCATGGTGCGGTGAGGGCAACCCTATGGGCGATCTCCCAGGATCGACGTCGCCCAGAGTAAACGAACGATTACGGGCGTGCAGCGGAAACGGCGGATTCGCGGCAGCCGGGACGGATTCGTGCCGTCATTTCCACACCCAGTTGAGCCGGTCCTGGTCCAGTTCGCGGAAGCCTGGCCGGGTGACCGGGCCGACCGCGACGTGGTCCAGGACCGCGCCGATCAGGTCGCGCCGCCGGTCCAGCGGAGCGTGCATCCACCATTCGGCCAGCTCTTTCGGGAGGAGCCCTTCCGGCAGGTTCGACATGCGGTTGGTGTGCGAGATCTGCCCGCGCAGCTTCTTGATCTCTTCGTCGGCGGTCCGCTCGGCCGACTTCAGCGCCATCTTCGACAGCTCGCCGCGCGCGTAGTCGGCGGCGGCCTCTTCGATCCGCTGTTCGTACTCGCGGATCTGGTCGAGGATCGCCGTCTCCGACTGGGCGGTCATGGCCTCCTTCAGCCGTCGCGCCACCGCCGGCGAGGCGAACCGGGACAGGACGCGGGCGGCGACCTCCTGCTCCAGCGCCTCGGCGGCCACCCGGATACGGCCGCACCCGCCGACCGGCGGAGCCTTGCGGCAGACGTAGCCGCGCGAGCCCGCGTTGGACGGCTGCGACTGCAGCGGCTTGCCGCAGCCGGGGTTGCCGCACACCACGAACCCGCCCGACAGCAGGTACTTGCGGGCGGCGGTCCCGCCGCCGCCGCCCTTCTTCCGCTCCGGGTCACCCAGGATCGCCACCAGCTTGGCCTGGGTTTCGTCGCTGATGATCGGGTCCCAGTCGCCTCGGGCGACCTTCTCGCCGTCGGAGGTGCGCCAGCCGGCGATCCGCGGGTTCTGCAGCGCCCTGCGCAGGGTGACCGCCTGCCACGGTTTCCCGGTCGACGTCAGGATGCCGCGCCGGTCAAGGTCGACCACGATCGAGCGGAGGCTGTCGCCGTTGATGACTCGCTGGGCGGCATCACGCAGGACCTGCGCCTCTTCTTCCACAACGGATTTGCGGTCTTTGTCATAGCCGTAGGGACGCATCCCGCCGTACCAACTCTCGCCTCGTAGTGCCCTTTGCCTGTTCGCCGCTTTTTGCCTTTCGGCTTTTCCCTCGACCTCCCGCCGCGCGGCTGCCGCGTGCATCCGCGCGGACATCCGGCCGGTGGAGGTGCGCAGGTCGATGTCGCCGTGGACGGCCGCGAAGAGGGTGCCTTTCAGCTCCGCGTATTCGCAGAGGTATTCCAACTCCATGTTTCGCCGGGTGACCCGGTCCAAATGCCAGCAGCCGACCGCGTTGATGACGCCTGATTCGATATCGGCCGTCATCCGCTCGTAGTCCTTGCGCTTCTTGCGCCGGTTGCTGGCGGACATGTCGTTGTCGTTGTAGACGCAGAGGATCCGGGCGGCCGGATCAAGCCGCGCGATCATCTCGCGGACCTCGGTCTCCTGCCGCAGCACACCCATCCCCGCCCCGAACCGGTCCAGGGAGATGCGCACATAGATGCCCCACACCCGCCCGGTGTAGCCGAGCTCCAGCGACGCATACGGCAGCAGACTCATGGAGCCTCGCCGCGACGACGGCGAGCTGCCCGCGCGCGGGCCGCGTCGAGGCCTGCGGCCTCAAGACTGACCGAGGCGGCGACGAACGCGCCGGTGACCTCCTCGCCGGTCCCGGCCAGGGTGACGCGCACCCCGTGGTCGTGCAGCCCCGTCAACGCCGCGACCAGGTCGGCGTTCTGCCGCCCGAGCGGCTCCAGTCCCCACACCATGACGCGGTCCATCCGGCCGCGCGCGGCGGCCTGCGTCAGCGCCAGGAGGCCGTCGCCGGGCCGGCCCAGATCGGAGAAGCAGGCGACGACTTCGCCGCCGAAGCGGGCGACGCTCGCCGACATGAACGCGAACTGGTCCGCCACCGCCTCACCGTCGCCGCCCCCAGATCGCGCGTACAGCGCCCATCGGACGCCGTCATGAGGCAGCGGGCCCGGAGACCGGGCTTCGCCGCTCTCCGGCGCACTCAGAGCCGTGTGGAGGCCATCAGCATTGCGGGTCATCTGTCCCCCTGATGGTTGGAGGCAGCCTGTCGTCCGCGCGACGGCAGAGGACCGACGTCAGCCACACACCACATCCGCGACGTCCCTTCCTGACCGGCGGCCCCACCCGGGGCCGCGCACCCGGGCACCCGAGCGCCCCCCACTTATACGACGGCGGGATATTCGGTGACTCGATTATCAGCACCTCATATAGGGGAGACATTCCCGCCGACCTGGCGCCGAGAATACGACCACAGCCAACAGGAGGCCAGTCGGGCAATGTCCCCACACCGGACGAACACGGCCCGCCGCCGGTCCCACGCCAGCGTACGGGCACGTCGCAGCTATATGGTGGTTTGACGATCGAGCCGCCGACGGACCACCGCTACCCGCACATGGGCTGACAGCAGAACGGTCGGGGGCAGCTCGACCTGAGCTGCGCGAATAGCGGCCGCACAAAACGAAAGCCCCGGGATTCGAATACGAATCCCGGGGCTTCGGCCTTTCCCGCACACAACCAGGGTGTCGCCCCGACCCACGCCGCTCCGCCGTTCGACGTCCAGCCGGTACCAGCCCAGCCCGTACGCCGCCCGCAACAGCACCGGCTCCGTGCACGGATCCTCACCCGGCCCGAGCAGCAACCCCAGCTTGCCGCCAGCAGCCGGTTCCCATCGATCCACGCGTGGCGGGCGTCGTCCAGGTCCAGCCCGTTGCACGGGCTAGGCGAGCAGCTCCTCCGCCAGGCCGTAGGCGGTCCGGTCGATGTTCACGGCCACGACGTCCTCCGCAGGCGCGGCCGGTCCGGCGACAGGACGCGGGAACGCTGCCGCAGCCGGTACGGGTTGACGGCGGCGAGCCACTGGCCGACTTCGGTGATCCCGGTCCGGCCCTCCTCCAGGAACGTCATCGGGTCGACGAAGCCCACGCTCACGCCCTACCGGGTGACGGTGGTCACCCGCTCGGGCAGGCGGCAGCAGTCGTCGCCGTTGCAGGCGTTCGGCAACTCGCACGCGTAGGTGGAGTAGGCGTGCATCGCCGCCTCGTCCAGCGGCAGGCCGCGCGTGTAGGTGACGGCGAAGGCATGCCCGTCGACGTCGTCGAGCGGCGCCGTCAGATCCGCGCACTCCGGCCAGCATCCGCCGTCGACGCGGACGGATGTAGAAGCTGGTGTCGGCGACCACGTAGACCGCCAGGTTGCTCCACCGCTGAACGCGGTCCTCGAAATTGTCGATGGCCCGCTTCAGGTCCGCCGCGCGCTCCTCGAGTTCCATCCGAACCAGTTGCGCAATATGGACTGCCTGCTTCCCATGGAGGTGCGGTGCCGTGGAGATCACGCGCTGCAGCGCCCAGTACCGGCGGGTGAGGACGAGCCGGTCGATGTCGCGACTGCTGACCTGGCTGCGCAGGTGCGTGGCGGCTTCGACCGCCCACGACAGATACTTCAGGCACAGCTCGTCCGGCTCACTGGTGGTGGTGGTCCGGGCGTTGACTGCCTCGGTCCACACGTAGTTGAGCGCCTGACGGACGTTTCTGCGGTCCGCGCCGGGCATCGGGGAGGTCAGCGCTGCACCGGGATGGCGGCCGGAACGCGGCCAGAAGGGTGGTTTCCCGCCCGAGCCGGTGGCGCCGGCGGGCTCTCCGGTCGCAGGACCGATCAGCCCTTCGGCCAGACGGGAGAGTGGGCGGGGCGCGCGGCCGACCAGTCGATGACGACCTTCTCCGGCTGGGCCACGTCCACCTTGACGGGGACCACGGCGCCGATGGAGACCATGCCCATCATCAGGCGCGGCAGGATCTGCCGGTGGGTGACGACGTACTCGCGGCCGTCCGCGTGCCGGACGCGGAGGCCGAACTCGACCATGGGCTGGTCGTTGACCGTGATGCCGGTCTCGCCAAGGTGCTCGATCATGGCCTGGGCGGGCACTCCGGTATGCAGGATGCGCTTGCCCGCCTGCATGTTCTTGATGACAGGCAGGAAGACGACGCCCATCACGACTAAGACGATGGCGGTGACGGCGACGCTGATGATGAGGCCGAACATTGGTGCTCCTGGGGTGTAATTCCGTTTCTTGTCAGGAGCGTTTCTATATGTGGCTGTTTGCACGGTGCTTGACGTCGGCTTGCGTGGGCGTGCGGAAGCGACTGCCTGAGCGCCTTCTGCGCTGAGCAAGCGACGACTAAAGGAACATCAACTCGCGAACCGCCCTCTCCAGGTTGGTGCCGACTGCCGAGATCCCCGTAGTGCAGCCGGACGGCGGGACGAAGTGAGCCTGGGACGCATCCCGTACGTCAGGTCCCAGGCCCGCCCTCTCGTCACCGGCTTCCGCTGCTCGGTCTTGTTCTGGCGGATCGTCCGGCTCGCCGAACCGGTCGACGTCCCAGCCGGCCAGCCGACACGCGGTGGCCTCGGGCACGCCGAGCTGCCGCACCGCGACCAGGTCCGCCATGGCGCCCTCGCGGTCGGCGGCCCGCAACTGCTCGACGTAGGCCGCGTGCTGCTCCTTCAGCGCGGCGAGCTGGGCATCGTAGTCGGCCTTCTCGAGCGGGTGGTGCCCTCCGGTAGGAGGAAGCCGGATTCCTCGGGCCCCTGCCAGTAGCCGAGGACTCCGGCGCGGCGGAAATAGATTTCGACCATGACGCTCCTCCTAGAGAATGGCCAGCCAGACACCGTCTGCGACGGCGCGCACCAGCCGCCGGACGCGACGATGTTCCGCTGCCCGGTGGAGGGGTTGGCGGGCAGACGGGACTGGTCCGCGGCGAGGACCACGCCCGGGTGCCCTCCGTACCCGACGACGAGTCGTTGATGAGCAGCTCGTGCGGGAACGGCAGCCGGTAAGACGCGGTCAGGCCGACGCCGCCACCAGCCGTCTTGAGGGCGTTGGCCCTCCTGATGATGCCTTCGGTGACGCCGTCCATGTCGAGCGGCTGGCCGGGCTGGTAGCCAGGCACATCCACCCGCAGTCGGGACCTGTGACCTACCAGCTGCCGACTTCCGTCACCAAGGGTCGGTGAACTGCTGCACGTGGCGAAGGCGCGGAATCTCGTGTCGGTGGTTGCCGCCGAACCGGCGTGCATGGCAGGAGGCCGGCTACCGTCCTAGGCTGACTCCTACGCGATGGACAGGAGGCTGGGGTGGCCGAGACGACGCTGACCGAGACGACGGTGGCCGAGGTGATGGCCGAGCTGGCCGAGCTCGAGGACCCGAAGATACGCGAGGTGAACGAGAGACACGGTGACGATCACGGTGTGAACCTCAGCAAGCTGCGCGCGCTCGCCAAACGGCTGAAGACCCAGCAGGAACTCGCATGCCGGCTCTGGGGGACGGATGACACCGCGGCGAGGCTGCTGGCGATCCTGATCTGCCGCCCGAAGGCGTTCGAGCGTGACGAGTTGGACGTCATGTTGCGCGAGGCGCGCACACCCAAGGTGCACGACTGGCTCGTGAACTACGTGGTCAAGAAGAACCCGCACGCCGAAGGCCTGCGCCTGGCCTGGTCCGCCGATCCGGATCCAGTGGTCGCGAGCGCCGGCTGGGCGCTGACCACCGAACGCGTGGCGAAGAAGCCCGAGGGCCTCGACCTCGCGGGACTGCTCGACCTCGTCGAGGCGGAGATGAAAGACGCCCCGGCTCGCCTGCAGTGGGCGATGAACCACTGCCTGGCCCAGATCGGGATCGAGCGCGCCGAGCACCGCGCCCGCGCGATCGACATCGGTGAGCGCCTGCAGGTCCTCAAGGACTATCCGACTCCCCCCGGCTGCACATCTCCGTTCGCGCCCATCTGGATCACCGAGATGGTACGCAGACAGCACGGTAAGTAGAAAGCTTCGCGCTCACGCTCGTGCCGCCGCTGCCGTACGAAGGAGTTCAACTGGGTGATCTGGTCGGGAGAGTGCGGCACGGTCGGCGACCACTGGGAGTAGGACGGCGGAACGCTGCCGACGGAAGCTCATAATCGGCGACGCCCCGGCCCGCGCGGCGGTGGCCTGGCCGCCCGCCATCGTGTGCCGGGCTCACGCGGGGTCACGGTCACCCGCTGCGCCACCGGGCCCTGTCGCCGCCGCGCGAGCCGCACACCATGCGGGTGCCGCTTCTCGTGCGGCCGACGGCCCCGGGCGGTGAGCAGAACGAGCCTGGGTGCACGATCCGTGCCGGAGCCGGCGGCCGGCGTGTGCGTGCGGGAGCGGGAGGCGGACGGCGCTTGGTCGCGGTGGGCTTCGGCTCGGGGCGCTGTGGGGGTTTCACTCGGGGCAGCCGAGGCTTGCGCACCGCCGGGGTGGAGACGGTCGGGGTCGGGGTCGGGCTGACCGTCGAGGTCAGCGCGGTCGGGGTCAGCGCGGTCGGGGTGGGGGACGGCGAGGCCGTCCCGAACGGGGCAGAGGTGGGTCCCCCCATGGGATCACCCGCAGTACGGCCGTCGCCCACCTTGCGAGGAGAACGCACGTCCCGCCAGAGACTCTGGAGGAGATGCCAGGCGGGGTGCCTGACGATCGGGGCAGCGACCCGCTCAGCGCCCGCCTGCCCGGGTGTGGAGTTGGACGCCGGTGCGGTGGGGTGTTCGCTGCGCGGCCACATAGGCCGGTTCGCGCAGCCGGCGGTGCCAGGCGGCGGGGTTCAGGCCGGGGATCGGACGCCTGATCGGATTGAACCGCATGGGCTCGGCGAGGTCCTGCTGAGCCGGGCCTTCGAGTCGGAGTACGCCGAAGCGCTCCCATGGGCCGGACGGCGATGCCACCACGAGATCGAACAGCAGCGGTCGCTGCTCGACGGAGCGGGCGAGTGCGTCGAAGTTCGCGGGCAACGACCAGGATCGTCGGGCGACCGCGCCGAGCAGGACCGTGCCGCTGCCGGTCGCGAACGCGAACAGGGAGCCGTACATGCCCGGCGCCCACCTCGTCGCGGGCCGCAGCAGGCGGCGGCCAGCCACGGTGTGACCGGTGGTGGCCAGCAGCAGATCCGAGGTGAGCCGGGCTGCGGTGGCGCCGGCCACGGGCTGCGGCCATCGCAGGGCCAGCCCCAGGACGTCAGGGAGCGGAGCGGGCAGGCCGAGGGAGCGGGACAGCCGTGCGACTCCTCGAAGTTCGGCCGGCTCGTCCAGGAAGGCGACCCCTCTGGGCTGGGGCGTCCCGTGCAGGCTGAGGGCGGCGTTGAGGACCAGCCCGTCGGGGTGCAGCGGTCGCCCGTGACGTACCCACGCCGCCGCGCCGAAGGCCGCCGCGAGCCCGGCGTTCAGTACGGTCGCCGGGTGTCCAAGCACGCCTCCCCCTCGCCACACGCGGCAGGCGCCGCGAAAAACGGCGTCGCCTCAGCCTTGAGTCTCCTCCTGCCCTGCTACCCCGCGATGCGCGCACGAACCCGAAGGGTTGTTCTTCCCCCGTGGACGCGAAGCGAGAGCACCGCTCGCCGCGGCGGGCCGCCGCCCCCCAAGTCCACAACGTCAAGTTTGTGCCCGTTTTTCCGATACACGCTTCTTTATCCGTTTTAAGGGGAAGGGGTGAGCGGGTTCAAGGACTCGCGGGACGGGATCGCGACTCCCGGCGAAGGCCGGAGTGGTGGTCGAGGTCGGCACAGGAACGGCGAGGGCGCATCATGAACGATCGAGCTCGAATAGCAATGGCAGTCGCAGCCGGGTACTACCTAGGACGGCGTCACAAGCTGCGGGTGGCGACAGCGCTGGCGGCCGCCGGACTGGCGAGCCGTATCAAACGGGGCGAAGGTGGCCTCCTGCAGCAGGGAACCAAGTTGATCGGTTCCTCGCCGGAGCTGCAGGAGCTGACCAAGAGCCTGCGCGGCGAGTTGATGGAGGCGGGGAAGGCGGCCGCTGTGGCCGCGACCAGTAGGCAGATCCAGGCTCTGAGCTCGCGACTTCTCGATCGCACCGAGTCCCTCCGCCAGCCAGGCGCCGCCTCCTCCCCGGAGGAAGAGGAGACCTACGAAGACGACGTGTTCGCGGACGAGGCCCACGAGGAGGAGCCTCCCAAGGCACCACCGAAGAAGGCGCCACCGAAGAAGGAACCGCCGAAGAAGGAACCGCCCAAGGCGGCGGCGAGAACCCGGCGTGAGCGTCCTGCGCGACCCGTCGCAAAAACGACGAGGGGATCGCGATGAACATGCCCAAGGCCCCGGCCACTGACGAGGTCACCAAGGAACTGCCGACGGACAAGCTCACCCAGGAACTGCAGGGTCTTCTCCAGGCCGTCGCCGAACGCGCGCTGCTCTCGGCGACGAACAAGGTCGAGGCGATGACAGGGCGGCTGACCGACGTCGCTGAAGGCGGCGGCACAGGTCTGCTGAGCGCCATCACGGGGGCGGATCAGTCGGACGAGGAGTCCGGCGGCTCAGGGCTCGGGAAGGTGGCGGACACCGTCAAGGGCGTGGCCGGCCTTGCCGGCAGCGTGGTCGGCGGCCTTTTCGGCAAGAAGGACGGAGGACAGGGTGGCAAGAAGGGCGCCAAGCTGCGCGTGACCAACATCGTCGAAGTGATCGATGTCGGCGCTCCCGTGCGGGCCGTCTACAACCAGTGGACCCAGTTCAGGGACTTCCCCTCCTTCATGAAGAAGGTGGAGAACGTCGACCAGCAATCCGACGAGAAGCTCTCGTGGAAGGCGCAGATCGTCTGGTCTCATCGCACCTGGGAGTCCACGATCCTGGAACAGGTGCCAGACCAACGGATCGTCTGGAGCTCCAAGGGAGCCAAGGGGCACGTCGACGGCGCGGTGACCTTCCATGCCCTCACTCCCGACCTCACCCGCGTGGTGCTGGTGCTGGAGTACCACCCGCAGGGCCTGTTCGAACGGGTCGGCAACCTCGGGCGTCTGCAGGGAAGGCGAGCCCGTCTGGAGCTCAAGCACTTCGCGCGTCATGTCATGACGCAGACGTTGCTGAACCTCGACGAGGCGACCGCCGACGGCTGGCGCGGAGAGATACACGAGGGCAAGGTCACCAAGGATCACGAGACGGCCCTCACGGAGGAGCAGGAGGAGGAAGAAGAGACCGAACAGCCTTCCGAGGAGGAGGACCAGCTGACCGAGGAAGAGGAGCCCCAGGACGTGGAGGAGGGCGAAGAGGAGGAGGAGGAAGAGGAGAAAGGGCCCCAGGACGTAGAGGAAGAGGAAGAGGAAGAAGAGGAGGAAGAGGAGGAAGAGGAGGAAGGGCCCCAGGACGTAGAGGAAGCGGAAGAGGAGGAGGAGGAAGAGGAGGAGCCGGAGGAGGAAGAAGAAGAAGAGGAGGAGGAAGAGCCCCAAGCCGTAGAGGAAGAGGAAGAAGAGGAGGAAGAAGAAGAGGAGCCACAGCCCGTGGTCGCCAGGGAGCGGCCGAAGAGGCCGGGCGCGGCACGCCCAGTACGGCGGCGGCGCACGCAGGAGGCGGAAGAAACCGAGGAGCCGCCTGCCCGCCCCACCCGGAGGAGGGCGAGCGCTACGCGCAAGTGACGAGCCGAGAGTCAACAGCAAGGAGAGGCAAGGCATGACGGTACAGCCCGCGGGAGGCGGGGCGGCTGAACGTCGCAGCGGGTCCGGTCTGGCGGATGTCATCGACTCGATCCTCGACAAGGGGCTCGTCATCGACGCCTACGTCGGGATCTCACTGGTCGGCATCGAGCTCCTGAGCATCGACGCGCGGATCACCGTGGCCAGCGTGGACACCTATCTGCGCTTCGCCGAGGCGGTGAACCGGTTGGATCTCACGGACAAGAGCAAGCCGGGGCTGCCGGAGCTCGTGCAGAGCGTGAAGGGCGACGACCAGGCGCCCCCGGAGCCCCCGGAGCCCCAGAAGCTGCAGAAGCCCAAGACCGTCATCCAGGGTTCGCTGGAGAGCGCCGGCGAGAGGCTCGGCGACCTCACCGACGAACGGGACGACGGGCGCCGAAAGAAACTCCGCCGAACGGAGCGACCGGAGGAGGGCTGACATGGTCCGATCGACTGAGACCTCCGCCACCTCGGAGAGTGTGCCGGAGGAACAGACCACCGGGTGCTATGTCTACGGCGTCGTGCCGGCGGAGATCGAGGTCGACGCGGAGGCTCGTGGTGTGGGTGATCCGCCCACCCAGGTGCGGTCCCTGCAGCACGGCAGGATCGCCGCTCTGGTGAGCGACATCAGTCTCGATCGCCCGCTCGGCACGCCCCACGATCTGCTCGCGCACGAAGAGCTGCTTGACGCGGCCGCGGCGGAGGTGCCCGTGCTGCCCCTCCGCTTCGGGGCGGTGATCACCGACGACGACGCGGTGGTCGAGGAGTTTCTCCGCCCGAACCACGACGAATTCGTCGCCGCTCTCGAGGAGCTGGAAGGGCGCGCCCAGTACGTGGTCAAGGGGCGATACATCGAGGACGCGGTGTTCATGGAGATTCTCGAGGAGAACCCCGAGGCCGCCCGGCTGCGTGACGAGATCCGCGATCTGCCCGAGGACGCCACCAGGAACGAGCGCATCCAGCTCGGCGAGATGATCAATGAGGCGATCACGGCCAAGAGAGAAGCAGACACCGCTGAGCTGATCGAACAGGTCGATCAGCTCAGCCTGCTGTCGGTCGTGCGCCAGCCTTCGCACGAGCAGGACGCCGTCCATGTGGCCCTGCTCATCGACACGAGCAGGCAGGCCGAGCTGGAGCAGGTGATGGAGGAACTCGGCCGGCGATGGGCCGACCGGATCGCACTGCGCCTGCTCGGACCGCTGGCGGCGTACGACTTCGTCATGACGAGACAGGGTGATGAGGGATGGGACTGATCACTTCCCTCCTGGGCCTGCCGCTCGCTCCCCTCAAGGGCCTGATCAGGCTGGCGGAGTTGATACAGGACGAGGCCGAGCGTCAGTTGCGGGACCCGGCCGTGGTGAGGCGGGAGCTGGAAGAGATCGAGACGGCGAGAGCGACAGGCGTGATGTCCGAGGAGGAGGCGGAGGAGGCCATGAATCTGATTCTTCAGCGGATGACCGGCCAACCCGCCGGCCCTGTGGGTGACACGGAAAGGAGGTGACCTCGTGCCTGCCAAGCGCAGGGTCGTACGTCCGGAGGAGCAGGGCGACAGACCTCGCGAGCGTCGCCCCCGCGCTCTCACCGCCGCCACCGCCGGCGAGGTGGGACTGCGCCACGTCATCGACCTGACCGCCAGGGAGGCGGAGGGCGTCACGCTCGTGGAACCCACGGAAGACGGATGGGTGGTGGTGGTCGAGGTGGTCGAGGATCGTCGCATCCCCTCCTCTGGGGACGTCCTGGCGCTGTACGAGGCCGATCTTGACGCGGAGGGCAACCTGATGTCCTACCGCAGGAAGGGCCGTTACAGGCGCAGCAGCAGCGACAATCCCTACGAGAGGTCGTGAGATGACCGACGCCTCACGCCCCATGCCTGCCGTACGCCAGTCCTCGTCGCCCGCGACGGCAGGCCGTGAGCCCGCCAACCTCGGCGACATCCTGGAGAGGGTTCTCGACAGAGGAGTGGTGATCGCGGGAGACATCCGGGTGAACCTCCTCGACATCGAACTGCTGACGATCAAGCTGCGGCTGGTGATCGCCTCGGTCGACACCGCCAGAGAGATGGGCATCGACTGGTGGGAGCACGATCCGTGGCTCACGGGCGACAACCGTGGCCTGCTGGAGGAGAACCGCAGGCTTCGCGCCCGGCTGTCGGCGATGGAGGAGCGCCAATCTCTGGAGGCGGAACGATCGGACGAGGAATGAATGACACGGGGACCTACCTGTACGCGGTCACGCGTGGCGTCGGCCGCAATCGAGCCGAGGGCCTGGCGGGTGTCGGCGGCACGCCCGTGCGGGCGATCACCCATGCCGGTCTCGTCGCCTATGTGAGCACCGTCCCCCTGGATCAGTTCGGCTCCCAGCCGCTGCAGAGGTCGATGGAGGATCTCGACTGGCTCGGTGACACAGCCAGGGCTCACCACGCCGTCGTGGAAGCGGTCGCCGAGGGGAGCCCTACCGCGCCGGTCCGGCTCGTCACCGTCTACACCGATGACGATCACGTCAGGAACCTGCTGAGCCGGAGACATGACGACTTCGTCGAGGTGCTCTCCCGCATCACCGACCGCCAGGAATGGGGGGTCAAGGTCTACATGGACCTCGCCGGCGCGCCTCCGGTCGAGGAGCGCGCCGAAGGGGGAGGCCCAGGAGCGGCATACCTCAAGCGACGCCAGGCGAGCCTGCGCGGACGCGAGGAGGCATGGCGTCAGGCCGCCTCACGTGCGGAGCAGATCCATGACGTCCTCTCGTCCTTCGCGAGCGCGAGCCACCGTCACAGAGCGCAGGACCCCGAGCTGTCGGGCAGGAAGGAGCTCATGATCCTCAACGGCGCCTACCTCGTCGACCTCTCCCGCGCCGAAGAGTTCGCCCGCCTGGCAGAGGGGCTGCGTGGAGAGGGCGTCGACATCGAGCTCACCGGCCCTTGGGCGCCCTATTCCTTCGCGGAGCTGGCAGAGCCCGACGAACCGGGGGTGACCGATGACGATTGAGGAACCACGCGGCGCCGCACTGGCCAGGGAGGGCCGCCTTCCCTCGGAACGGGTGGCCCTCGTCGACCTCCTGGATCGGCTGCTGGCCGGCGGGGTCGTCGTGAGCGGCGATCTCGTGCTGTCGATCGCGGACATCGACCTCGTACGGATCTCCGTACGGGCGTTGATCACGTCCGTGCGGGACGGCGACACGATCGGCGACGGCATCAGGAGGTGAGACGCCATGGACGCCCTCGAACCACCGAGAAGCACGCGGCCGAGCAGGCTGCGCATCGAGACCGACACCGAGGCCATGGAGCGTGACCTCTCCCGGCTGGTGCTCACCCTCGTCGAGCTCGTCCGCCAGCTGGTGGAGCGCCAGTGCGTGCGGCGGATGGAGCAGGGAGACCTGACCGACGAGCAGATCGAGACGCTCGGCCTGACGCTGATGCGGCTGGAAGAGGCCATGACCGAGCTGTGTGAGCGGTTCGACCTGTCTCCAGCCGACCTGAACCTCGACCTCGGACCGCTCGGGACCCTGCTGCCGAGGGACTGAAGCACCTGCCCCTCGCCCCCAGGCATGAGTAACCCCTCTCATCTGGAAGGCAGGCGCTCAGGCAAAGTGAGGGGTCCACACCTTGACGGGGACGCGTTTTGCCTGGTCAGGTGGAGAGAGGGGATAGCTGGACAAAGGGGGCTGGCGATGGCGAACAAGGTAGTCGTGCGCAAGCCGGGCGAAGGTGACGCCTTCTGGGTACTCGGCGGCCTCTACGAGGTCAAAGCGGCAAGCAGCGAAACGAACGGCAGCGTCACGGTCATGCACATGACCCTCCCTCCGGGGTCGGGCCCGCCCCTGCACACGCACGCGGGCGGCGAGATCGCCTATGTCCTGGAGGGGACGGTGCGCCTGCAGATCGGCGAAGAGTCGGTGGAGGCAGGCCCTGACACCTTCGTCTACATTCCCGAAGGCACGCTGGAGACCTTCGAGCCCACCAGCACGGCCCGCGTGCTGTTCGTGTACCTGCCCGGCGGGCTCGACGAATTCTTCGCCGAGGTGGGCGAGCGGGCGCCGTCGCGGGAACTGCCGCCTCCGTCCGACTCGCCGCCCGATGTGGACAGGCTCATCGCGGCAGCCGGCAAGTACGGCGTGCAGATGAGGCCACCTGCCTGAACGAGGGGCAGGCCGTGCCGTAGGCCCTGTCGACGGTGATCCACCTGCGGCCCCGCACCACGGTCGATCATCCGCGCCAGGTTGACGAAGATCGCTCACGCTCATACCCTTTTACTATTCTAATAGTGAAAGGGTATGGTGGTGATCAACCTTCGCCTCGATCCGGGCTCTGGTGTGGCGACCTACCTCCAGCTCGTGCATCAGGTCAAACAGGCGCTGCGGCTGGGCGTGCTCATGCCGGGCGATCAGCTTCCGACGATCAAAGAGGTCGTCGCCGACCTCGCGATCAATCCGAACACGGTGGCCAAGGCCTACCGCGAGCTGGAGCGTGAGGGCCTGGTCGCCGGCCGGCCCGGGCTCGGCACGTTCGTGCAGCGGTCCCTGGGCGGCGGGGTCACGGCCGACCACACCGCGCACCGCCGCGATCTCGCCCGATGGGTGCGCGGCTGCCGCGAGGCGGGCCTCGACCACGAGGACATGCAGGCGCTGTTCACCTCCGTGCTCACCGATTCCCTCCGGGAGGACATCGCATGACAGGTGAGTTCACCGCGCCCCCGCAGGGCGGGACCGCCCTGGAGGCCACAGGGCTGGCCAAGCGGTACCGGGGCACCTGGGCGTTACGCGACTGCTCGCTGTCCATCCCCGCGGGCCGGGTGGTCGCGCTGGTCGGACCGAACGGCGCGGGCAAGTCCACGTTCCTGCGTCTGGCCGTCGGCCTGATCGAGGCCACTCACGGGAGCGTGCGCGTCTTCGGCGAACCGGTCGGGCAACGGGCGGCGGCCCTCGCGCGGGTGGCGTTCCTCGCTCAGGACAAACCCCTCTACGACGGCTTCACCGTCGCCGAGATGCTCCGCTTCGGACGGCGGCTCAACCCCGGGTGGGACGACGCCCTGGCCCGGCAGCGGCTGGCGGAGCTCGACATTCCGTTGCGCCGCAAGGTCGGCAGGCTCTCGGGAGGCCAGCAGGCGCAGGTCGCCCTGACCGTCGCCGTGGCCAAGCGACCTGACCTGCTGGTCATGGACGAGCCCCTGGCCAACCTCGATCCGGTGGCCAGGCACGACATCATGCGCTCCTTGATGACGGCGGTCGCCGAGACCCGGATGACCGTCGTGCTCTCCTCCCACGTGGTGTCCGACCTGAACGACACCTGCGACTGGCTGGTGGTGCTCAATCGCGGTCAGGTGCAGGTCAGCGGCGAGATCGACGAGCTGCTCTCCACCCACCACCTGCTGTCCGGTCCCGTCGGGCTCGCCGACGGGATGGCGGCCAGGATGCCGGTGATCAGCGACAGCCGTACCGAACGGCACGCGGCCCTGCTGGCCCGCACCGGTACGGGAGCGCCGCTGCTCGACCCGCGATGGGAGGCCCGCGGGGTGGGTCTGGAGGAACTGGTGCTGGCCTACCTGCGCCGCCCCGACGCCGCCGTGCTGCCCCGCCCGACCCTGACCCGTTCCTGATCACTGAGGAGACATCGACATGTTGTGGCTCACGTGGCGGCAGCATCGCATGCAATTGCTGGTCACCGTGGCACTGCTGGCCGTACTCGGCGCGCTCCTGCTGGTGAACGGTCTGGGCGCGGCCGGATTCGACGCCAGGAACCCTCCGCCGGCCGACTGCGTGTCGGACTATGGCGCCGCCTGCGCTGGTTACACCGCGGGGATGATGGAGTGGATGTGGGCGGTGGGTAATCTCGTCGGGTGGCTTCCGCTGCTGGCTCCGGCGATGATCGGCGCCTTCTGGGGCGCTCCCCTGCTGGCCAGGGAGTTCGAGCACGGTACGGATCAGCTGACCTGGACGCAGTCGGTGACGCGGCGGCGCTGGCTGATCGCCAAGGTGGGCGGGCTCGGCGCCGCGGTCACGCTGGGCGGGCTGGCGCTGGGCGGCATCGTCGACGCGTGGCTGGCCGTTTTCGACAGCTCCGCCTTTCCCGTCAACTTCTTCGACAAGAACTGGTTCCGCCTGGTCGGCATCGGCCCCGCGGCGTGGTGGCTGTCGGCGTTCGTGCTCGGCGTGGCCGCGGGCGCGCTGATCAGGCGGACGCTGCCGGCGATGGCGGTGACCCTGGCGGTGTGCGCGCTGGCGTTCTTCGGGCTCCTCTCGGCCCCGCGCCTCTACGCGACGCCTGAGCGGTTCACGCAGACCACCGTCGCCGGAAGTGATCTCGTACCGGACACCGCCATGGTGGTGGAGAGCTACTGGACCGACGGGGACGGCAGGGAGCGCACCTCCGCCGATCGGCAGCTCGCGCTCGCCGTCCCCTGTGGCATAGACGAGACGACCAAGGCGTACGCCGCGTGCTCCTTCGACCACGGCTATCGGCAGGTTCAGCTGTTCCATCCCGAGAGCAGGTTCTGGCGCTTCCAATGGACCGAAGCGGGAATCCTGCTGCTTCCCGCCTTCGCGCTCGGCGGCGTCGCCGTCCGGCGCACCCTTCGGCCCCGCATCTGAGGGCGCCCGGCACCAGCCGCCCCTTCACACCCTGCGGGCGAGGAGAAAGGCCCCGGGAAAGCCCCGCTTGGGGTCCTCCCCCGGCGCGACGACCAGCCGCGCCACCTCGGTGAGCCCGGCCGCGAGAAGCAGCTCGGCCACGCGGTCGGGTGAGTACCGGTAGGCGGGGAATGTGGCGTGATCGTAGGCCTCGGCCGGCTCGACCGGGCCGTCGTAGGCAGGGAAGCCGAGCAGCAGATAGGCACCGGGCGACAGCACGCGGCCGAACTCGGCGAGCATGACCGGGAGCCGCTCGGGCGGGGTGTGGATGATCGAGTAGTTGGCGAGCACCCCGGCCAGGGAGGCGTCCTCCACCTGGAGCGCCTCCATCAGCCCGACCTCGAAACGCAGCTCGGGGTGGGCGTCGCGGGCGATCGCGATCATCTCGGGCGACAGGTCGACGCCGAACGCGGTGACGCCGAGGGAGCGCAGGTGCGCGGTGACGTGGCCGGGGCCGCACCCCACGTCCGCCACCAGACCGTCGCCGTCGCCGAAGGCCGTGACCAGCTCGGCGAAGACGCCGATCATCGCGTGGTTCAGCGGGCTGGAACGGTAACGCTCAGGGATGGACTCGGCGTATCGCGCGGCGACGGCGTCGTAGGCGGCGCGGGTCGCGTCGAGGAGGTCCTGTTCGGTCATGGACACGATCATGCAGCAGCGAGGGCCGCGTCGGCGACGGAAGGGGTGACGTCGGGCGTCGGCGCGGGGCGCAGGACGATGAACGCGGCGCACGCCAGCCCCGTCGCGACGATGACCCCGTACATCACGCGGTAGTCGACGACGCCGGCCAGGGCCGCGCCGGTGGTGATGGAGACGGATTGGGTCAGGTTGGAGAGCATGCCGCAGGCCGCGCCGACGCGCCCCTGGAGCCTGGCGGGGACGTACAGGTGCTGGGCGGTGCCGAGGGCGACGCTGAAGAGGGGGATGGCCAGGCCGTAGATCATGGCTCCGGCCAGGAAGAGGGGAAGAGACGGCACCAGGAAGGCCATGGCGCCCACGGCGAAGATGGCGTAGCCGACACTCGAGCCACGAGCCTCGCCGAGCCGGTTGACCAGCAGGCCCGCCAGCGCGCCGCCGACGACCGAGCCCGCGCCCTGGACGGTGGTGAGGATCCCGAAGAAGGCGGCGGGCTGTCCGAGGCCGCGGTCGATGGCCGCGAACACCGCGGTGTCCATCAGGCCCGCCGTCGCCATGAAGATCGTCTCGGCGAGCGTCAGCCTGAGCAGGAGCGGCACGCTCCACAGGTACCTGAATCCTGCGGTGACGGCGGCGAGGAAGGGCCGGCCCGCGGGCTCGGGCTCGGACTCGACGACCTTGATCGGCAGGAGGAACGCGATCCCCGCCACGATGGTCGCCGCTGTCACGACGGCGAGCGTTCCTCCGCCGTAGCCCTGGTAGACGGCGGCGCCGACGATGGGCGAAGCGATGCGGACGCCCTGCCGTACCGCGATCAGAGCGGCGCGGGCGCTCGCGGCCTCGGCCGAGAGAAGGATGTCCTTCAGCAGGGCGCCGTAGGCGGGGACCGAGAACGCGACCCCGTAGGCGAGGGCCACGGCGTAGAGGATCCAGAGCTCGGCGGCGGAGTCGATCAGGGTCAGGGGCAGCACCAGGAGGGCCGTCACCGCGTTCATCGCGATGAGCAGCGGCTTGCGGCGGACGCGGTCCACGGCGTGGCCGTACAGCGGGGAGAACAGCCCGGGTAAGGCGAGGCAGAGGAAGACCAGCCCCGCGGCGGAGTCGGAGCCGGTCAGGTCCTTGGCCCAGATGCCGAGGGAGAGGTAGAGCGCGCTGCTGCCGAAGCTGGAGACGGCGTCGCCGGCCAGGAGCCTTCGGAAGAGCGGGTTGCGGAGCGCTGTCACGTCCGGCCTCTCACGAGTCTTCGGGCAGGGGGGTGCCGGTCAACAGGATCCGGACGAATCTGGCGTCCTCTGGGACGGGCGCCTGACCGGTGGTGCGCACGATGTACGGCGCCAGCACCTCGAGAAGCCGCTCACCGACCTCGTCGAGCTCCCTGGCGGTCAGAGGCGCGGTGACGCCGCTCAGGAACGCCGCCGAGCGCCACTCCTCGGGGGCCCCGGGACGGGCTTGGGACCAGTCGAGGAGCCTGACTGCCTCGCGCTCGATGAAGACCCGCTCCAGCTCAGCCGCCGCGACGCCGCCCTCGCTCGCCGACCAGGACTGCCGCAGGTCCGCGACCCGCCATGGCCGTTCGCGCTGGTCCTCGCTCTCGGCCTGGACGACGTAGCCGTACTTGGCGAGCTGGCGCAGGTGGAAGGAGCACGAGGCCTGGGTCGAGCCGAGGTGCCTGGCGCAGACCGCCGCCGTGGCCGGCCCGATGCGGCCGAGCAGGTCGATGAGGTCCAGCCGCAGGGGGTGGGCCAGCGCGCGCATGGCCCGTGGATCGGTGATCTCCATATGCCAAAGATAGCTTTGACATATGGAGGTGTCAAAGAACTCTTTGGCTTTTTGACGAGGGGCGCGCGGTGTCAGCCGCGACCGTGGCGCCCTCGTCGTGGAGGTGACCGCCGCCGACCGTGCAGCGGATCAGCGGCGGGTCCCGGTCATCCGGCCACGCAGCGCAGGGCGGCGCGGATGGCTGCGGCGGGGTCGCCGAGGTGGTAGATCCGCTCGGAGGGTTCGATGCCGTCGAGGAACTCCTGGTAGCGCACCGCGTAGGCCAGGTGGGCCAGCGGCTCGGCGATGCTCAGCGCCGACTCGGGCTCGCAGCCAGGCACGTGGGACCTCCAGGCCTCGGCCCACGCCTTCGCGGCGTGGGGCCCTTCGGCCGCGGGCAGGAAGTCGCGGACTCTCAGCCCGTCCAGCACCGGGTTGCCGAGGTGCGCGTCGGCGAAGTCGAGCACGACCGGCGGGCCGCCGTCGCTGCGCCAGTTGCCCGGGTGGAAGTCGCCGTGCACGACCGTGTCGGGCAGGCCGCATCCCTCGAGGAGGGGCCACCGTCCCGCCAGCCTCCGCGCGGCCGCCACCTCCTCGCCGGTCAGCTCGCGACCGGCCGCGCCGTCGAGGAGGTCGAGGACCCGGTCGGCGATGAAGGGCCCGCGCAGGTCCCGCAGCCGGGGCGCCAGGCCGTCCGCCTGACGGGCGAGCGCGGCCTGCGCGGCGACCAGGCGGGTCACCGCGCTGGTGATGATCGGCTCAGGCGCGTCCCAGCAGTCCTGGCCCGGCAGGTGTTCGAGCAGGAGCCTGTTCGGCCCTGACGCCACGACTCCGGGCGCCAGGCCGGGGTCGAGCCGCGAGAAGGCGCCGATGACCGTGGCCTCGTCGGCGGCGAAGTGGGGGGTGGTCTTCAGCCAGACCTGGCCCTGATCGGTGGGCAGGCGGAACAGCCCCGCCAGGTTCCAGGTCTTGCGCTGCCTGATCGGCCCCGTCACCGGACGGCCCGCGGCGGCCAGCGTGTCCGAGGCCCAGCCGAGCGCCTCCCGCAGCCCCTCCGCCCTGGCCCACGGCGAACGCAGCTCCTCCTGCCCCGTCAACGCGGACCCGTCGACGGGAACCGGCTCCAGCAGCCCTGGCGCGGGCCGCTGGAGCGCCTCGACGTGGTAGGTCACATGACCGTCGCGGCCGCCTCCCCCGCCGTCGACGTGAAGCAGGCGCAGCACCGCCACCTCGACCCCGAGCACCCCTCGCACGTGCGTGACGACCGGCTCGACCTCCGACCACCACGCCACGTCCACCGCGAAGGGCCCGACGACGCCGAGGTAGTCGTCACCCGAGGTCACCCATGCCGTCACCGTCCGATCCATCCGGCCAGTCTGACGAGCCCGCGCGGCGACGGCGACCGAATATCCGGGGGCCTCAGCCCAGGACGGCCGGCGCGAGCGCGCGCCACTGCCGGACGGGCGGGATCGCCGGGGTGTCCGTGAGGACGAAGAGCGCCACGTGGTCGGCCCCCGCGTCGAGCGCCGCGCGCCCGAGAGCGGGCCCTTCGCCTCTCACGCGCGCTGCCTCGTCGCGCGCTCGGCGGCGAAGAACGCCTCGATCTCGGCCGCGCCGCCCCTGGCGAGCCAGGCGCGCAGGTCCGTCAGGCCAGGGTGGAGCCGCCGCGCGGCCGCGATGTCGGCTCTCCATCCTCGCTCGTTGAGCCACTCGTAGGCGAAGGCGAAGTCCTCGCCGTACTGCCTGATCGCCTCGATCGGCACCCGCACGTACGGCACCGGCCGCCCGATCGCCTCCCCGATCATCTCGGCGATCCGCCGTGGGGTCAGCTCGTCCCCCGCCAGGTCGACGGCCCTGCCGATCCACTCCGCCGGGCGGGCGAAGGCCAGAGCGGCGAACACGCCGACGTCGTCGACCGCCATGATCTGCTGAGGGACGTCGGGCGCGAACGCGGTCGCCACGGCGCCGTCGCGCAGGTGGTACCCGCCGGCGTAGTTCTCCATGAAGGAGACGGGGCGCAGGATCGTCGCAGGCAGGCCGAGCTCGGCGACGCGCCGCTCGATGCGCGCCTTGCTCAGCACGTTGCGCGGCAGCACCTCGTCGGCGTGGCGGCCCGCACCCGCCACCGAGGCGTAGACGAGGTGCCTGACGCCGGCGGTGTGCGCCGCCTCGGCCACGTTGACACCCCATCGGACCTCGTCCTCGGCGGTGAAGCCTGGCGGGGTGCCCGGCGAGCCGACGGTGGGCTGGACGCTGAACAGGCCGTAGGCGCCTTCGGCCGCGGCGACCAGGGAGGCGAGGTCGCCCATCTCGGCGCGTACGACCTCCGCTCCCGCCTCGGCCAGGGCCCGCGCCGGGGCGCCCGCGGGGTCGCGGGTCACCGCCCGGACCCGCCGGCCGTCCGCCAGCAGCCGCCTCGCCACGACGCCGCCCTGCAGCCCGGTCGCGCCGACGACGATGGTCTTCTCCATGATCACGCCCTTCTCGTAAACGGGGTGGGCCCCCATTTGCATCTTCGCTAAGATATGGAGGGCCACCCCGTTTAGCAAGCCCAGTGGAGAGCCGATGTCCCCAGACGCCACAGCCGCGCAGGCCGGACGGCCGATGCGCGCGGACGCGCGCCGCAACCGCGACCGGATCCTCGCCGCGGCCGAGACGGCGATCGCCGAGCACGGAGCGGAGGCGTCCCTCGAGGAGATCGCCCGGCACGCGGGGGTCGGCTCGGCCACCCTGCACAGGCACTTCCCCTCCCGCCAGTCGCTGCTGGAGGCCGTCTTCAGCGGCAGGGTGGAGGCCCTCTGCGCGAAGGCGGGCGAGCTGGGCGCGCAGCTCGACCCGGCTCCCGCGCTGGTCGCGTGGCTGCGGGCCGTGGGCACGCATGCGGCGGCCAACCGCGGGCTGGCCGCGTCACTGCTGGGAAGCGACCCGGCAACGGGCGCCAACTGCCACACGATGATCGTGAACGCCGGCGGCGAGCTGCTGGAGCGCGCGCGCCGGGCGCACGCCGTACGCGAAGGCGTCGCGATCGTCGATCTGCTCAAGCTCGTCAGCGCCATCTCGCTGGCCACCGAGCAGGAGCCTGGCGGCGCGGCCGAGGCCGACCGCCTGCTCGCCCTCGCGATCAACGGCGTGCTCGCCTGACGTCTCCTCACCCATGGAGGACCGCGACCCGTGTCGCCGGCGCACGGCGGGGGCCTCTTGCGGCGAGGGCGCGGGAGCTGTCATCCTCTTAGGCATGATCACTGAAAGGGGCGATGTCGCCCGCGCTCTGTGAGCGTCCCCCGGCGGCTGGAGGCCGCCGACATCCGTGACGAATGGCTGGGCTGGGCGTTGTCGACGCTGCCCGCCGACCAGACGGCCGCCGAGGCCGCGATCTCCGAACTGTACGAACGAGCCGGACGGCCCGCGCCGCGCTTCCTCTGGGTCGACTCCCCGAACGCCGCGATGGAGTTCGTTCCTGCCGGCATCCCGATGCGCGAGTTCGTCAAGACTCTCTCGATCGCGTCACGCCTGGCCACGCTCGGCTCCGAGCTGCGCGAGGCGCTCGACCGGCGGGTGGGCCATCCGTGGGCGCTGTCGTGGGGGCAGGGCGAGCCCGACCCCCTCGACGCCGAGGTGCGCGACCCGCTGCGCGACTTCGTCAGGGACGGCGTCTGCACGCCCCTGCGGCTGGCGCTCCCGCTGGCCGAAAGGCTGACCTGGTACGGCCAGCACGACGCGTACTGGATCGCCCACTACGACGCCTGGCGGCGGATCGGCGGCCGCGCCTTCAGGGGCCTGAACGGGCAGCTCGACCTGTGGGCGACGCTGGCGCGCTCCTGCGGCTGGTGGTGGCCCATGGAGGAGCTGTGCGTGGTCTCCCTGCGGCCGGTCTCGGTGAGAACCGAGGAGCAGCGCCTGCACAGCGAGCAGGGCCCTGCCGTGGCGTACGCCGACGGCTGGAGCGTGCACGCCTGGCGCGGCACCAGGGTGCCGTGGTGGGTGATCGCCGACCCGACCCCCGACAGGATCGCCCAGGAGCCGAACATCGAGGTACGGCGCTGCGCGATCGAGCGCCTCGGCTGGGAGGCCTACATCGAGCAGGCGGGGCTGCGCCTGGTCGCGACCGCGCGCGACCCCGGCAATCCCGGCTTCGACCTGCTGCTGTACGACCTGCCCGACACGGTGTGGGGCCGCCGCGCCCGTGTCCTGCTCGCCACCAACGGCTCGGTGGAGCGGGACGGCCGGCGGCGGCGCTACGGCCTCGGGGTCCCCGGCCACCTGGACGACCCCGTCGCGGCCGCCGCATGGACCTACGGCCTGTCCACCGACCACTACGCCCAGCTGGCCCGGCGCACATGAACCCCACGCACCCGGAACCCGCGCACCCGAACCGAGCGCACCCGAACCCCACGCACCCGGAAGGAGAACCCATGACCGTCAACCTCGCCACCCTGTCCGACCGCACCGGCCTGGCCGTACTGGAGCATCTGGAGCGGCAGGTCGCCATCCCCGTCATCGAAGGGATCCAGGCTCAGGGTGACCTCCTCGTCGTCCCGCTGCGGCTGGTCGGCGCCGCCGTCACCGTCAGGGACCTGGCGCGCTGGCAGGACGTGCCCGCCACCGGTCTCGAACTGTTGCGCGGCGCGGCGGGAGGCAACCCGCACAGCCTGGTCGCCGACCCCGGGACCTGCGCGTGGACGACCGACGTGCGCGACACCTTCCGGCTCGCGCTCGGTGTCTTCCACAACAGCACGCCCGTCTACCTCCTGCACCCCGAGCACGGCGCGACGGGGTTCACGCCCGGCGCGTACGTGGTGCGCCGCCAGCGCGAGTTCGACGACCGCCTCACGCTCAGGGGCGGCGGTCACCGTCTGATCGCCGACTGATCTCGCCCCTCCACGTCTGGGCGCGCGGCCGCCGACCCGGCCGCGCGCCCGCCTTCCCCCTCGGCGCTCAGCCGTGGTTGAGGCGCCAGAAGTCGGAGACGGTCTGGCGGTTCTGCAGGTCTCCGAGCAGGCCCTTGGGATCGGTGTGGAAGAGCTGGCCCTTCCAGTCGGACAGGCCTGGCGGGGTGACCAGCGGCTTGACGGTGGCGTTGCCCGAGATGCCGCCCTCGCCGATCTCGTGCTTGACGCCCTCCTCGGTCATGATGAAGTGCACGTACAGCTTGGCGGCGTTGGGATGCCTGCTCTTGGCCGCGATCGCGACGTACTTCGGGTAGCTGAAGCCGACGAACGGCTGCATCCCCTCGCACGCCGACTGGGCGTACCCCTTGTCCTCGTTGTTGCGGAACTTCGAGATCGACATGAAGCCGATCTTCTTCTCGGTGGCGCTCGGCGCGCCGACGGCACCCGAGATGTCCTCGTCGGACCCGGTCAGCACCGGCTTGTTGCCCGAGAGCCGCTTGATCCACTCGTAGGCGGCGCTCTTCTCCTTGGTCTCCAGGGCCTTTCCGTACTTGGTCTGATAGGCCTGCTCCAGCGCCTGGTTGCCGTGGGCGTCCAGCTGGGTGAGGAACGACAGCACGGTGGGCTTGCCCAGCGGGTCCTGCATCACCAGCTTGCCGGCCCACTCCGGCTCGGTCAGGTCCCACACGTTCTTCACCGGGCAGCCGTCGGGTGAGAGCTTGGTGTTGTAGGCGAAGATCGTCGCCTTCGACAGGGCGAGCAGCGGATTGTGGTTCTCGGCAGGGATCTGCTCCTTCAGGTCGGCGGGCACCCACGTCTTCGCCACGCCCTGCGGGATCAGCTGGCCCACCAGGACGCCGCCGTCCTCGTACATCGCCGCGTCGATGGTGACGTTGTCGGCGGCGTGCTCCCTGAGCATCTTCTCGGCGGTCTGCGGGGTGTCGGACTTCACCCCCTCCATCGCGATGCCGTACTTCTCGGTGAAGGCCTTGGCGACCTCCTCGATGTCTCCGCTGGAGTCGTAGACGGTGAGGCTGCCCTCCTTCTTCGCGGCGGCCACCAGCGCGTCCAGGCTGAAGTTCGCGTCGATCGAGGCGCCGGGCAGCGGCGCGGCCGCCTTCGTTCCCGCCGTCACGTCGGCGCCGGTGGAGGGTGCGCACGCTGCGGCGGCCAGCGCCAGCAGCGCCGCAGGGATGAGTTTCCGGGTACGCCTCACGATGGCGTCACTCCTCTTGCCTCTCGGGGTCGTCTGCGCCGCCCAGAGCCCCGGATCCGGCACCGCAGTGCGCTCAACGATGAACGCCAGATGAACGATTTGTCAAGACATACTTACCTATTGAAATAGCAGGCCGCATATCGTCCTTATGTCAGGACAAACCATTGACTGTTCATCATTCGTTCATCTAGAACTGAAGGCCTCAGGACGAGGAGACATCATGCCTGTGGGCTTACTCGGCCTCGGTCACATCGACGCCCTTCATCCCCGCCGCTCACCCCCTGCCCCCGAGCGCACCACGCCCGACCGGCGGCTCTCCCGCTGATGGAGTGGACGCTGGCGTTCGCCGCCGTGGCGGTCCTCTTCGTGCTGATCAGTGGAGCCAACGACGGAGCCACCCTCATCGGTATCGGGCTGAGGTTCCCTCACTCACCAGGGTGGGCCGTCACCGCCATCCTCATGGCGACGCTCCTGGCCGGCCCGTACGTGCTGGGGGTCTCGGTGGCGCGGACCTTCACCGAGCGGCTCGCGGGGCTGGGCACCAGCGGCGGAGCGATGGCGTTCCTGGCCGGTGTGCTGGTCGCGGTGGCCGTGGTCGCGGCCCTGACCGGCAGAGGGCTGCCCACCAGCCTGACCCTCGCCGTGATCGGCGGGATCACCGGCGCGGGGCTCGGCGCGGGGCTGCCGGTGTCGTGGTCGAGCCTGGGCGCGGTCCTGGCCGTCGGAGCCGGGGCGCCCCTGGCCGGGCTGGTCCTGGGCTACCTGCTGGGGGTCATGTCGCGGCGGGTGCCGTCCTGCCGCCGGATGCCTGGGCTCGTGCTCGCCGCCCATCTGCTGGCCTACACCGCGCAGTGCGTGGCCTACGCGCTGAACGACGGCCAGAAGATGGTCGCGGTGGTGAGCGTCGCGGTCGGCGTGGGCCGCGACGGGCTGGGCGCGGTCGGGCCTGTCGACGTCCCGCCGGCGTGGATGGCCGCTCTCACCCTGCTGTTCCTGTCCGGCTCCATGACCAGCCTGAACCGCGTCGGGGAGCGGCTGGGCCGTGGCCTCGTCCTCACCAGGCCGCTGCACGTCGTCTCGGCGGAGACGGCGGCCGCCGCCGCCGTCCTGAGCAGTTCGGCGCTGGGCAGCCCGGTGAGCATGACCCAGTCCATCACCGCCGGAGTCGTCGGCGTGGCGACCAGTGAAGGAGCGAGGAAGGTGCGTTGGCAGGGCGTGCTGAACATGGGCGCGGCATGGCTGCTCACACTGCCGTCGTCGATGGCGCTGGGCTGTCTGGCCGGCCTCGGGCTGAGGCTGCTGTGAGCCGCAGGGGCCGTCGCGGCCGGCGGTTGGTGCGAGCCTGGGACGATCTGCGGGGCCGGTCGGGACGGCGGGTGGTCGACCTGGTCCGCGGCCAGGTCGCCGTCGCGAGGGCGGGAGCCGTCCTGGCCCACTCGACGGCGTTCGGCGCCACCGGGCGCTCGGCCGCGCGCACCCGGATGACGGTGGTCGAGCACGAGGGCGACGCCGCGCGGGCCGAACTCGTGCGAGCTCTGCGGCGGGTACTGGCCACCCCCATCGACAGGGAGGACCTGTTCAGGCTCTCCCGCTCGATCGACGACGTCCTGGACCACCTGCGCGACTACGTGCGCGAGAGCGACCTGTTCGGACCGCGGGACCTCACCTTCGCGGTCGAGCCGCTGCTGGCCGTGATCGACGGCCTCGACGAGCTGGAGAGCGCGGTGGCGAAGATGCTCGACGATCCGGGCTCGGTCACCGTGGCAGTCCTGGCCACGCGCAAGTCCTGCAGCCGGGTCCGGCAGCTCTACCAGGCGCGGCTCACCGAGCTGTTCGCCGGATCGCTGGAGATGGACACCCTGCGCGAAAGGGAGCTGCTGTCGCGCCTCGACGCCGTGGGGCGCCGGCTGGGGGAGGCCGCCGACGTGCTCGCCGACGCGATGCTCAAACGAAGCCACTGAGCGCCGGGAGAGCCACCGAATGTTCGCACGAAGCCATCCGATGCAGACGGGCCTCGCACTGCGGCGGTCCTCGTCAACCCCCCGAAGGAAGTCCTCATGGCTGTCAACACCAGGCGACCGGCGGAGAGGCCGCCTGCCCCGCCCAGACGGCGCCGGCTGGTCTACCGGCTGCGCGTGCTGCGCCACGATCCGACCGCGGCGCTCGGACTGATCCTCCTCATCCTGCTCGCCTACCTCGTCGTGGCGCCGCTGGTCGCGGTCCTGTCCGACGCCTTCCGCCTGCAGTACGGCGACGGCGTGCACGCCGGGCAGCAGCCCGGCGAATGGACCGGCTACTACCTGTGGCGCGTCTTCCGCTCCCAGATCAGCGGCCTGCTGTTCTGGGAGCCGCTGCTCAACACGTTGGTGATCGCGGTCGGCACCACGCTGTTCGCGCTGGTGCTCGGCGGCGGTACGGCGTGGCTGGTGACCAGGACCAACATGCCCGGGCGGCGGTGGCTGGCCGGCGCGCTGGTGGTCCCCTACATGCTGCCGTCGTGGACCTTCTCCCTGGCCTGGCTCTCGCTGTTCAAGAACGAGCGCGCGGGCGGACAGGTCGGGTTCCTCCAGGCCCAGGGCATCCGGACGCCCGACTGGCTCGCCTACGGGGCGCTGCCGATCATCATCACCCTGGGACTGCACTACTACCCGTTCGTGCTGCTCCTCGTGGGCAACGCGCTGCGCCGCATCGACGCGCAGCTGGAGGACTCCGCGCGCATTCTCGGCGCCCCGCAGCGCACCGTCATCCGGCGGATCGTGATACCGCTGATGCTGCCCGCGCTGTCCTCCGCCGTGCTGCTGGTGGTCGGCCGGGTACTCGGGACGTTCGGCACGCCGTACGTCCTCGGCCTTCCTGCGGACTACCGGGTGCTGTCCACCGGGCTCTTCCAAGCGATCCGCGACCGCAGCACGGGCGTGGCCTCCGTGCTCACCACCGTCATCGTGGTCATCGGGGTACTGATCGTCCTGGCCGACACCCGGATGATGCGCGAGCATCGCCGGTTCGTCACGGTGGGCGGCAGGGGCGCGATGGACCGGCTGGGCGACCTGCGCCGCTGGCGCTGGCCCGCCTTCGCGTTCGGTCTGCTCGCCTTCGCGGTGAGCGTCGTGGTGCCGGTGCTCACGCTGCTGCTGTCCACCGTCACCCGTACTCCTCTCGACCTTTCCACCTTCACCCTCGACTACTGGATCGCCGAGCGGCTGCCCGGCGCGGTCGGCTTCCCCCACGGTGTCCTGCGCGGTTCTGAGCTGTGGGAGGCGGCGTGGAACTCGCTGCGCATCGTCGGCCTGGCCTCGCTGATCTGCGCGATCTTGGGCCTGCTGATCGGCTACGTCGTGGTGCGGGGAACGGCGCCACGGGTGGCCGCCTTTCTGCGCCAGGTCTCCTTCCTGCCCTACCTCATCCCCGGCATCGCCTTCGCGGCCGCCTCGCTGTCACTGTTCGCCGTCGCCAGGGGGCCCATGCCCGCCCTGTACGGAACGACGTTCCTGCTGATCCTGGTGATGGCCGTGACGCACCTGCCCTACAGCTCACGCTCGGGCATCGCGGCGATGATGCAGCTCGGCCGCGAACCTGAGGAGGCCGCGCAGATCGCCGGCGCCTCCTGGTGGCAGCGGATGCGGCGGATCATCTTCCCGATCCAGAAGGGCGCTCTCGTCACCGGGATCGTGCTGCCGTTCGTCTCCGGGCTCAAGGAGCTCAGCATCGTGATCATGCTGACCACGACCGGGACGCAGCTGCTCACCACCCTGTCGATCGGCCTCGTGGACTACGGCTACACCCAGCTCGCCAACGCGGTCGTGCTCATGATCGCGTTGATTTCCTTCACCATGACCTACCTGACCCAGCGTCTGACCAAGAGCAGCCTGGCGTCCGGCCTAGGAGGATAGATGCCGACCATCACCCTCAGCGCAGTCGCCAAGAGCTACGGCGGAGGCGACTACGCGGTGAAAGACCTCGATCTCACCGTCCCCGACGGCGCGTTCATGTGCCTGCTCGGCCCCTCCGGCTGCGGCAAGACCACCACGTTACGGATGATCGCCGGCCTCGAGCAGCCGACCGCCGGCACCATCGCCGTCGCGGACAGGGTCCTCGACTCCGTCGAGCAGGGCCTCTACGTCCCGCCGGAGAAGCGCGGGATGGGGCTGGTCTTCCAGAACTACGCGCTCTGGCCGCACCTGTCGGTTCGCGACAACGTCGAGTTCGGCCTGCGCATGCGCAAGGTCCCCGCGCCTGACAGGCGGTCGAGGGCCGAGGCCGCGCTGAAGATGGTCCACGTCGACGACGCCATAGACCGCTACCCCTCCCAGCTGTCCGGCGGCCAGCAGCAGCGGGTGGCACTGGCCAGGATGCTGGCGATCAACCCCGGCGTGCTCCTGCTCGACGAGCCGCTGTCCAACCTCGACGCCCAGCTGCGGCTGGAGATGCGGGCCGAGCTCAAGCGCATCCACGAGGAGTCGGGAGCGACGATCGTCTTCGTCACGCACGACCAGTTGGAGGCCCTCACCATGGCCACCGACGTCGCGGTCATGAAGGACGGCGAGCTGCAGCAGGTGGCCGCCCCGATGGACCTGTACGCCAGACCCGCCAACAGGTTCGTCGCCGCGTTCGTCGGCAGCCCTCCGATGGCGATCGTCGACGTCGGTCCCGCGCCCACCGGCCTGGCCGTCTCCCTGCTGCACTTCGTGAAATCCCGCGCCGAGGGGTGCGCCCCCGCCGCCGTCGGCATCAGGCCCGAGGCGCTCCACCTCGGCGCCCCGCCTGCGTCCGCGTGGCGCGAGGAGGCCACGGTCGAGGCCGTGCTGCCGGCCGGCTCCTCCTGGACCGTACGGCTGCGCGTCCTCGAGACGGAGCTGTACGCGCTCTCCTACACGCCGGTCCTCGCCGCCCCCGGCGACATGCTGACCTGCTGGACCGAGCACATGCACCTGTTCGGCGAGGACGGCGGCAGGATCTCGGCCTGGGACACGCGGGGGGTGGGCGCGTGATCGGGCCCAAGGCGCTGCTCCTGGACTTCGGCGGCGTGATCGTGGATGCGGTCAAGCGCCAGACGTGGGCGGCCGAGCTCGCCGCGGAGGTGGGCGACCTCCTCGGCAGGGCCGGATTCGACGGCCTCGCGCTCGAGGAGATCGAGAGCGACATCCGGGCCGGCGCCCGCGCCGACGGCTACTGGAAGGACTCCACGTCCCGTCAGCTCGCCCCGGAGGAGATGACGCACCGCAGGTTCTGGGCCGACTTCGTGGCAGCCGACTGGCCGGACCAGGCCCGCTGGCTGGTGAGCGCCGAGGCGACAGCGCTCTGCAGGCGGATGGGCGAACTGCGCAGCGAACGCAAGCTCAGGGCGGGGACGGAGGATCTCCTTGCCGCCTGCTGGGCGCACGGCGTCACGCCCGCGGTCGTCAGCAACGCGCTGTGCGGCACGGTGCACAGGGACTACCTGGCCGGCAACGGGCTCGACCGCCGGCTGGCGGTGCAGGTCTACAGCGACGAGGTCGGCGTTCGCAAGCCCAACCCGGAGATGATCTGGATCGCCTGCCGAGCGCTCGGCGTCGATCCCGCCCAGGTCTGGTACGTCGGCGACACCTACGACCGCGACGTGGTGTGCGGCGCCCGCGCCGGGGTGGGAGCCACCGTCCTGATGTTCTCCCGGAGCACCGAGAAGATCCCTTACAAGGTGCGCCAGAGCCCTCAGGCGACCGTCGAGGATCCCCATGGCCTGCTGAGCCTCCTGGAGGAGAGATGGACCTGACCACCTCACGCGAGCTGACCGCCATCGCGGTCGAGGCGGCACGAGCGGTCGGCGAGGAGTTGCGAGCCGCCTTCCGCTCCAGGCCGGACATACGCACCAAGCGCGACTTCCACGACCCGGTGACCAAGCACGACCTGGCCGCCGAGGAGCGCATCAGGGAGGTCCTGACCGCCCGCTGCCCGGGCAGCGTCGTCGTGGGAGAGGAGGAGGGCAGCAAGGGCGAGGGTGACATCAGCTGGTACGTCGACCCCATCGACGGCACGGCCAACTTCGCCGCCGGTCTGCCGTTCTTCTGCACCTCCATCGCGGCGGCGGTGGACGGCGCGGTCGTGGCCGGCGTCGTCTACGACCCGGTTCGCGACGACGAGTTCACCGCCTCGCTCGGCGGCGCGTTCTGCAACGGCGAGCCGCTGCGCAGCACCGGTGCGCGCACGGACCGGGAGGCGGTGCTGCTGTCGAGCTATCCCACCCCTCGCGACCTGGCGGCGGAGGGCGAGGCGGCGCTGCACCGCTTCGCCCGGATGGTCAACGCCTTCGCCACGACCCGCCGCCCGGGAAGCGCGGCACTGAAGCTGGCGCACGTCGCCGCAGGCTGGTCGGATGTCGCCTACGGGACATACGTCAACGCCTGGGACGTGGCAGCCGGCTCACTCCTGGTGGAGCAGGCGGGCGGCGTCTACATCCCGCTGTCCGGCAGCCTCTTCACGGCGGGCGGCTACCTTGCCTGCGTCGGCGGGTTCGACCTCGCCGGCTCCGTGATGGCCGAGGTCCGCGCGGAGAGGGGGACCGCGTGATCCGCTGGATCGTCACCGACCTGGACGGCACGCTCGTGGGGCGTGACCTGGCCATGGTGCCCGCCAGCAGGCAGGCGTTGCGCCGCTTCCGAGCCGCGGGCGGAGAGGTGGTCATCGCCACCGGGCGGATGGAGCGGTCGGCCCGCCGCTACTACGACGAGCTGGGTCTGGACGGGGCGACGATCCTCTACAACGGCGCCAGGACGGTGAACCTCGCCACGGGAGAGGTGCTGCGCGCCCGCCACCTGCCGGTGGACGCGTGGAAGGCGCTGCTCGACCTGTTCGGCGCGCTCCCCGAGGGCGTCCACCCGGTGGTGTTCTGCGGCGGCGAGGCCCTGGCCGTGCACGACGTGGCCGGACTGCGAGACTACGCCCGGCGCGACGGGATCGCGCTGCGCGATCCCGGCGGCTGGGCGGCGCTGCCGCCCGGAGAGATCACCAAGTGCATGCTGATCGGCGATCCGTTTCCCGCTCCCGACATCCCGGGAACCGTCACGGTCCGGTCCGAGGCGACCTATCTGGAGGTGCTGCCCGAGGGCGCGTCCAAGGGAAGCGCGCTTCGCGAGCTGGCCGCGGCCCGCGGCGTCCCGCTGGAGGAGATCGCGGCGGTCGGTGACAACCCCAACGACATCGACATGATCACGACAGCCGGGCTCGGGGTCGCGGTCGGTGACGGTCACCCGGAGGTCAGGAAGGCGGCCGACGTCGTGGTCGGAGCCTGCTCGGAAGGAGCCGTCGCCGAGGTGGTGGCGCTGGCTCTCGCACACTTTGAGAAGATGTCCTGACATAAGGATGTCCTATTGCATCGCGGAAAATCCGCGGTTACGTTCGTTGAGAAGGTCCACCCCCCCATACGAGGAGGCGCCATGCGTCCCCTGTCCAGACTCGTCCTGACGGTCGTGACGTTCTCGCTGATCGGAGGGATGGCGACCCCCGCCATGAGTCACGACCTCCCCTCCGTGGGCCCGGAGGTGGAGACCCCCGCCCTGTTCGACGACGAGGCGGGGCACAACGCCAACGGCGACGACCCGGCGATCTGGCTGCACCCGTCCCAGTCCGGCAAGAGCGTGGTGATCACCACGGCGAAGGAGGGCGGCCTGTTCGTCTACGACCTCGACGGTCGGCAGCTCCAGCACTTCCCCGCCCCTGCGGCCCCCGGCCCCGACGACGAGCCGGGACGGTTCAACAACGTCGACGTCACCTACGGCTTCGGCGGGCGAGACCTCGCGGTCGTCTCCGATCGCGGGCGGGACATCCTCCGGATCTACGCCATCTCGGGCGGCCGTCTCACCGACGTGACCGACCCCGCGGCGCCGTTCGTGTTCAACGCCACCCAGCAGGAGGTCAACGAGGCGCAGACGGCCTACGGCCTGACCACGTGGAAGGACTCCACCGGCACCTACGCGCTGGTCAGCCGTCGCCACAAGACCTCGGTCGGCCTGGTCAAGCTCCTGCAGGGGCCAGGCGGCACGGTCGGCTACCAGCTGGTCAGGACGCTGGACCTGCCCGCGTCGTTCACCCTCCCGAACGGGCAGACCTGGACCCCCTGCATGGAGCCCGGCGAGCTGGCGCAGGTCGAGGGCATGGTCGTGGACCAGGAGAGGGACGTCCTCTACGCGGCGCAGGAGGACGTCGGCATCTGGCGCATGCGGGCGGACCTGACAGGAACCCCGGTGCTGATGGACAAGGTGCGGGAGTACGGCGTTCCCGGCAGCTACGACCCGGAGACCGAGGAGTGCACCCCCGGCGCCGACCCCGGCTACGGCGGCCGGCACCTGAGCGCGGACGCCGAGGGCCTCACGATCTACTACCGGGAGGACGGCAAGGGCTACCTGATGGCCTCCAGCCAGGGTGACGGCACCTTCGCCGTCTACCGCAGGGAGGGCTCCAACGCGTATCTCAAGCAGTTCAGGATCGGACAGGACGACGGCATCGACGGCGTCGAGAACAGCGACGGATCGGCCGTGCTGAACGTCCCCATGGGCGACTTCGACGAGGGTCTGTTCGTCGCGCACGACGGCGCCAACACGCCGGCCGTGCCCGACAGGGAGAACACGAACTTCAAGTTCACCGGCTGGGGTGACATCGCCGAAGAGCTCGACCTCGACGTGGACACCGACGGCTGGAACCCGCGCGACTGAGAACCGAGGCACAGCCCGGCGGCCAGGGCGCCCGTCAGCGGCGGCGCAGCGCACCCGCGCGCGCCCCCGCCAGGGTGAGCAGGGCCGCCCGCTCGGCGGTGATCTCGTCGACGGGGTCGCCGGTGACCAGCAGCCGGAAGTAGACGGGCGCGGCGAGGGCCTTGAGCAGTTCGGAGGGGTCGGTCCCCTCGGGCAGCTCGCCCCGCTCGACCGCGCGGGCGACCACCGGCTCGGCCCTGCTGAACCTGTCGTCGAAGACCTGCCGCCTCGCCTCGGCGACGCCGGGGACGTCCGCGGCTCCCGAGAACATCGCGGCCAGCAGGGCCCGGCCCTTCGGCGCCGTCATCATGCGCACCAGCGAGCGCGCGAGCTCTCGCAGATCGCTTTCGATCGACCCGGTGTCGGGGATGGGCACGTCCATCGCCGACAGATCGGCCAGGGCGTCGGCGACCAGGCTCTCCCTGTCCGCCCACCGCCGGTAGAGCGTCGTCTTGTGCACCCCGGCCCGCAGCGCGACGCCCTCGACGGTGAGCGCGGCGTAGCCCTTCTCCACCAGCTCGGCCAGCGTCGCCGCGTGCACGGCGTCACGCACTTTCGCGCCGCGCCCGACCTGCCGGGGACGGTGGGACTCAGAATCCATTGCAACTCCAAGTTGCGTTACAGCCGGACGGAATGCCACCATCAGGCTATCGCAACTTGGAGTTGCAAAAGGAGGGCTTTCTTATGCACGCACACATTCCCGACCAGTCAGGGCGGATCGCCGTGGTGACCGGCGCCAACAGCGGCATCGGCTACGTCACGGCCCGCGAGCTGGCCCGCCGCGGCGCCCACGTCGTGCTGGCCTGCCGCAGCCCCGAACGCGGGCGCGACGCGCTCGACCGCCTGCTCACCGAAGCGCCAGGCTCGCGGGCCGAGCTGCGCCGGCTCGACCTGTCCAGCCTGGAATCGGTCCGCTCCTTCGCCGCCGGGTGGGATCTGGGACGGCTCGACCTGCTGATCAACAACGCGGGCGTGGCGATGGTCCCCTTCTCCAGGACGGCCGACGGCTTCGAGACGCACTTCGGCGTCAACCATCTGGGCACGTTCGCGCTGACGGGGCTGCTGATGCCGTACCTTCTGGCCTCCGGGGAGGCCAGGGTGGTGACGGTCAGCAGCGAGGGACAGCGCTTCGCCAGGTTCGACCTGAGCAATCTCAACGCCGAGCGCGGCTACAGCGCGCCCTTCGCCTACGTGCAGTCCAAGAGGGCCAACCTCTACTTCGCCGTCGAGCTGCAGCGCAGGATGACGGCGGCGGGCCTGCCGCTGCGCAGCATGGCGGTCGCGCCGGGTCTCACCCGCACCAACGTCCTGACAGGAGGCGCCAACACCGGTCGCGGCGCGGTGTACCAGCGCCTCATCCGGCTGCTGGTCCGCCTGACCTTCCAGCCCACCGAGGGCGGCGCGCGCACCTCGCTGCACGCGGCGACCACCCGGGACCTGCCGGGCGGCAGCTACGTCGCCCCCGACGGCCTCCTCGAACTGAGGGGAGCGCCCACGATCCGTCAGGGGCACAGGGCGATCCACGACACCGTCACCGCGCGCCGCCTGTGGGAGCTGTCGGAGCGGCTCACCGGCGTCCGCTACGAGACGCCGACCGACACGGCGGCGTAGTCGCTCCGAAGAGCGCTCACCCTTGAGCGGAGCAGTTCACTCCGCGATCGATAGGATGACGGCATGAGCGCACCCGGGAACCGCGGCAGGCGTCAGGCCGAGGCCGAACGCAACGACCGCGCCCTTCTGCAGGCCGCGCGCGAGGTGCTCGCCGCCGACGGCGCCCATGCCTCGGTCGCCTCGATCGCCGCCAGGGCAGGCGTCGGGATCGGCAGCCTCTACCGCCGCTACCGCACCAAGGAGGAGCTCTTCCAGCGGCTGTCCGCGCTCTCGCTCGAGCACTGGAACGAGGCCGCCGAGCGCGGCCTGGCCGACGACGACCCCTGGCGCGGACTGAAGGGCTTCATCACGGCGTGCGTGGAGTTCGGCCAGGGATCGCTGTCGCCGGTCGCCGGCACCATCGAGGTCACCGAGCAGATGGCGGCGAGCAGCGCCAGAGGCGACGAGCTGCTGGCCGCGCTGGTCGCCAGGGCGCACGACGCGGGGGTCCTGCGGGCGGACGTCACCGCCGTCGACATCTCCCTGCTGATCGAGCAGCTCGGCACCTCTCCCCTGCTCGACCAGCTGCGCAAGCAGGGCCGCGACGACCTCGTCGGGGCGGCCATGGAGGCTCGCGCGCGGCTCGTGACCATCGCCTTGGACGGCCTGCGCGCCGTCCACACCGAGCCCCTGCCCGGCGGCGCGCCCAGCGGCGGGCTCTTCACCGAACGCTGGGCGCGCGCCCCCGAAAGCCCGGCCTGATCCTGGGCTTCGGCGCCATCCCCACCGACCGGCTCGACGAGGCCCTCGCCCGGCTGCGCGGCTGCCTGGCGGAGGTTCTGGGCCGGTCGCCGCGCTAACCGTCGTGATCGCGCCGAAGCGGGAAGGCGTCGAAGTGGATGACGACGTGCTCTCCCTCCTCGTCGTCGTCCAGCGCGTCGATCAGCTCCTTCACTCGCCTGCCCAGCTCGGCCAGGTGCTCGCGGTTGAGCCGCATCGACCGCCTGGTGTGCGTGGTGGCCTCGATCCAGTCCCGTGAGGCCTCGCGTGACTGCTCGACCCATCGCAGCAGCTCGGTGCTGCGCTGGCGGACGATGCCCGCCATCAGCACCTCCGCGGCCTCCGCCGTGGCGGGATCCTTCCTGAACTTGTCCGTGTCGGTGCTGAAGCCCGCGGCGCGCCACCACCGCTCCTTGCCCCTCGACTTCTCCGGCACCTCGACGATGAGACCGTGCTTGGCCAGCTGCCGCAGGTGGTAGCTGGTCACGCCGGTGTTCTCGTCGATCCGCGCGGCCAGCATCGTCGCGGTGGCCGCGCCGTGCTCCTCGAGCAGCTCGTACATCCGCATCCGCACCGGATGGGTGAACGCCTTCAGCGCCTGGGCGTCGAGTTCCCTCGTGGTCTTGCGTTCCACTGTGTGCAGCCTTATCTTTGCAAAGAAATCTATGCACAACTTCCTATGCAAAAGGATAGTCCGTGGGCCGCTCCTTCCGATACCTGCTCGCCGCCGCCACCTCCGCCAATCTCGCCGACGGCATGCTGCTGGCAGGGGCTCCGCTGCTGGCCATCACGCTGACCCGCGACCCCGCGCTCGTCTCGCTGGTGGGCGTCGCCACCACGCTGCCGTGGCTGCTGCTGGCGCTGCACGCGGGAGCGATCGCCGACCGGTCGGACCGCCGGCGGATCATGGTGCTCACCTCCTTCGTCAGGGCAGCGGCCCTGGCCGCCACGGCCGCCGCCGTGGCCATGGACGCGCTGAGCATGCCGCTGCTGGTGGCGATCCTGCTGGCGGCGGGGGCGTGCGAGGTGTTCAACGACACCTCGGCGCAGAGCATCGTGCCGATGACCGTCGGCAAGGAGTCCCTCGGAAGGGCCAACGGCCGCATCGTCGCCGCGCAGACGATCGGCAACAACTTCGTCGGGGGCCCTGCCGCCGCGCTCCTGGTGGGCGTGGCGCCGATGGCCGTCTTCGGCGCGCCCGCCCTGCTCTACACCGCCGCCGGGCTGCTCCTGCTGGGCATGCGCGGCGCCTTCACCCCTGCGAAGGTCTCCACCGCGCCCCTGCGCGCCGACATCGCCACCGGCCTGCGGTACCTGCTGCGCCACCGGACGGTCCGCGACCTGGCCATCGGAGCCGGCGTGCTGAACCTGTGCAACGCGGCCTACTTCGCGGTGTTCGTGCTGTGGGCGGTCGGCGAGGAGTCCGCGATCGGCATGACCTCGGGACAGTACGGCGTCGTCATGGCGGTCCTGGCGGCAGGCGCCGTCACCGGCTCCCTGCTCGCCAACCCGCTCGCGGACCTGTTCGGCGAGAACAGGACGCTTCTCACGGTCTGCACGCTCAACAGCCTGACGCTGCTGGTGCCCGTCCTGGTCCCCGTGGTCCCCGCCGTCTACGTGACGGCGGCCCTGCTCGGCGTCTCCGGCGCGGCGACCAACGTGCTGATCGTCTCGCTGCGCCAGCGCATCATCCCCGGGGAACTGCTCGGCCGCGTCAACGCCGCCTATCGCCTGATCGGGATGGGCGGCCAGCCGGTCGGCGCGGCGCTCGGCGGCGTCGTCGGCGGCCTGGCGGGGCTGCAGGTCGTCTTCGTCGGCGCCGTGGTGATGTGCCTGGCGGTCATGCCCCTTGTCTCCAGGGCCCTTGCCCGCAAGGCCGTACCTGTGGCTGTCTGAGTGACATGGCCGAGCGAACCCGCTTACTGAAGTCAGGCGAGTCGATGAACCCGGGCGACAGGCTCCTGTCGCGCAAGAGCGCGCAGGGCTGGCGCGAGTTCAAGCTGGAATACCAGAAGGACGGCAACCTCGTCCTGTACGACCAGGGCACGCTGCCCAGCGACAAGAACGGCACTCCGCTGTGGGCCACCGACCACTGGGTGCCGGGCGGCAAGCTCACCATGGACCGCAAGCGCTCACTCATGGTCGCCAACGCCCAGGGCGTGGTCTGGCCCGAGCCCGCCTTCCGCCACCCCGAGGGCTCCAGCCTGGTCCTGCACGACGACGGCAACCTGGTCGTCTACGGCCCCGACGGCAGGCCCGTCTGGTCGCCGTGCACCGGCACGGAGATCAGGCAGGCCTCCTACAACAGGATCAGAAGCTTCGAGTCCATCGAGCACGGCTTCCCGATCCGCTCCCCCAACGGCGTGCACACCATGGAGATCACCGACAAGGGCGTGCTGACCATCTCCGAGCAGGGCGTCCCCAGGCGCAGGGCCAGGATGACCACCCCTCGGCCCGGCAGCGTCTGCCTGCTCCAGCCCGAGGGCGCGCTGGTGGTCTACCGCAGCGCCCGTGACCGCAGACGCCACCTGATCTCCTTCAGATCCGGTACGGCAGGCGGCCAGGGAAGCGAGCTCATCCTGCGCGACGACGGCAACGCCGTCCTGCTCGACCCGTCCGGAAAAGTGATCTGGGACTCCGACTCGGTCTTTCTACCGCTCTGACCTGCATCCCCATAAACACGCCCATATCTAGATCAGCCGAGGCGGCATATCCTTCGCGATCATTTGACATGATTACCCCTAGCGACGAGGGGATGACATGCGGGAGATCGGCGGACGGTACCGGCTGGGCGAGCAGGCCGGCCGGGGCGGGATGGGCGTGGTCTGGCGCGCGTTCGACCAGCTTCTCCACCGCGAGGTGGCGTTGAAGGAGCTGACGCTGGTCGGCGAGGCCGAGGCGGTGCGCAGGCGCGTGCTGCGCGAGGCCAGGCTGGCGGCACGGCTGACCCATCCCAGCATCGTCACCGTCCACGACCTCGTCGAGGAGCAGGGGCGGCTCTGGATCGTCATGGAGTTCCTGGAGGGCCTGTCCCTGCACGACCTGCTCTCCCAGGTCGGCACCCTGCCCGACACCTCGGTCGCCGGCCTCGGCCGCCACCTCCTCGGCGCCCTGCGCCACGCCCACAAGTCGGGCGTGCTGCACCGCGACGTCAAGCCCGCCAACGTGATGCTGACCGGCGACAGGGTGGTGCTGACCGACTTCGGCATCGCCACCGCCGAGGCCGACCTGACCTCCACCCGCTCGGGCGGACTGCGCGGCACCCCCGCCTTCATGGCGCCCGAACGCCTGTCGGGCGGTATCGCGACCAAGGAGGGCGACATGTGGTCCTTCGGCGCGACGCTCTACAGCGCGGTCGAGGGGCGCCCGCCCTACCCCGGCAAGGACGCGGCGAGCGTGCTCGACCTGTACCGCCAGGGCGGCTTCCCCAGGCCGCGCAGGGCGGGGATGCTGCGGCCGATCATCGAGGGGCTGCTGCACCACGACCCCGCGCGCCGTCCCTCGCCGCAGCAGGCTGCGGGGATGCTGGCCAGCGTCCGCTCGGCCGGCACCTACCAGGAGGCCATCTGAGGCGCGGCTAGCAGTCGCACCCGCAGCCCTCGCAGCAGCAGCCGTCACCGCAGCACGAGCAGCACTCACCGCAGTTGCTGCAGTTGCCGCAGGCGTCGCAGCCGCTGCAGTCGAAGCGCGAGCAGCAGCTCTTGTCGTGCTCCTCGTCCCATTCCGGGCGGTAGATGCCGCAGGTGCAGCAGCTCAGCGACGTGCACGCCAGCGACAGAAGCCCTCCGGGATCGGCGGGCCGCTTCGTGGTGCGCTCGGGGCTTTCCTGCTCGCTCTGCGCGAAGGCCCGGCTGACGGCGTGGCCGAGCTCTCGCACCAGCAGCGCCCTGGTCAGGGCGCGCCGCTCCAGGTCCAGTTCGTCCACGGCCATGCGCAGCCCGAGCAGCGCGTCGTCGCAGCGGCGCCTGGCGGTCGCCAGGTCTGTCCCGGTGGCCGTGAGAGGGTTGTAGGCGCCCGCCGCCCGGTCGCGGGGCAGATCCTCCACCGCGTCGAGCAGGTGGGCCAGGCGGCCGAAGAAGCGGCCCGCCTCCTCCAGCGCCGGCCGGTTGTGAGGCTTGCCCGCCAGCGTCGCGGTGTACCCGAACGCGGCGGCGACCGCCTCCTCGGTGGGCGCGGTCAGCTCCAGCAGGCCTAAGCCGGGCAGGCGTTCCAGCCTGGCCTGCTCCTCCACCGCGCGGGTGAGCGGGGCGGGGTCGAAGCCGAGCTCCTGCGCCGTACGGCCTCCGGCGCTCGACCATCGCGTGGCCACGCGCTCGGCCGCCGCCGCGACCAGGCGCCGGCGGTAGAGGCCGTCGCCGTCCGCGACGTGGTCTCGCGCCTTGCCCGCTGCCAGGACCAGCGAGACCGACGCGGCCAGCCGTACGCCCTGGTCCTGGACGACGTCGGCGCCCCTGAAACCGCGCAGCGCGCACGCGGCCGCGCGCCTGCGGGGCGCGGCGGAGGGGGTCTGCGCCTCGGTCAGGACCGAGACCAGCAGACCGTCGTAGTTGGTGACGAGCCTGGACAGGTGGCCGTGCTCGTCGCGCAGCGCCAGGCACAGGCCGCACAGATGGGCCATCCACTCGCTGAACAGCCCGCCGCACAGCGCGTGACGGCACGGCCTGACGATTCCGAACACCGCGCTCTAGTCCTTACGGCGCTCGGCCTCGGCGGCGTCCATGGCGGCGGCCTCCTCGGGCGTGGGCGCGGTGCCGCCGAGATGGGCCGGCTGCCACCACACGCCCTGCGGGATCTCGGGATAGGTGCGCTGCGCCCTGTCGAGCAGGCCGGACACCCTGGTGTGCAGCTCGCTGGTCAGCTCGCCCATGTCGTCGCCGCGCTTGGGGTGGAGCGGCTCGCCCACCAGGATCGTGATCGGCACGTGCCGCTGGGTGAGCTGCTTGGGCCTGCCCTTGGTCCACAGCCGCTGGCTGCCCCACAGCGCCATGGGGATCAGCGGCACCTTGGTGGCCTGCGCCATGCGGATGGCGCCGTTCTTGATGTCCTTGACCGTGAACGACCTGCTGATCGTCGCCTCGGCGAACACGCCGATGACCTCACCCGCCTTCAGCATGCGCAGGGCGGTGGCGTAGGAGCCCGCGCCGGCGCCGCGGTCGACGGGGATGTGGTGCATGCCGCGCATGAGCGGACCGGAGATCCGGTGCTTGAAGACCTCCTCCTTCGCCATGAAGCGCACCAGCCGCTTGGACGGCAGCGCGCCCAGACCGGCGAAGATGAAGTCGAGATAGCTGATGTGATTGCTGACCAGCACGGCTCCGCCTGAGCGCGGAATGTGCTCGGTCCCTTCCATATGGAAGCGGTAGTCCATGATCCGGAAGAGGGTCCGTGCGGTGGCGATCACCGGCGGGTACACGATCTCAGCCATGTGCAGAAGGTAACGCACTCGTCGAGCGCTCAGAACAGGAGGAACTCCTCGCCCTCGGGCTCGGCCCTGACCACGGACGGCCGTCGGAGATCTCCACCGGGCCCGCGCCGGCGTCGGCGAGCCTGCCGGCCGTCCACCGGAGCGGGCGGACATCCGCATGTCTGGACAATGCCGAGATGTCCAGGTCAGGATTGCGGTATTCGGGGCGCTTGCGCGCGCATGAGGGCGTAGACAGGGAAGGGGTCGGCGTTGATCGCGGGCCTGGAAGCCCAGATCGCTTGTTCCGATGGGAAAACGGGCAGGAGCATGCGCATGAAGAAGCTCATCAACGACGCCGGGTCCGTGGTCGCCGATGCGCTGACAGGTCTGGCCGCGGCCCATCCCGCCCTGCGGGTGGACGTGGAGGCGCGGGTGGTCTGGCGCGCCGACGCGCCCCGCGTGGGCAAGGTGGCACTGGTGTCGGGGGGCGGCTCGGGTCACGAGCCGCTGCACGCGGGTTTCGTGGGGTACGGCATGCTCGACGCCGCCTGCCCAGGAGAGATCTTCACCTCCCCCGTGCCCGACCAGGTCGTGGCGGCGACCGAACGGGTCGACGGAGGAGCGGGCGTGCTCCACGTCATCAAGAACTACACCGGCGACGTCATGAACTTCGAGCTGGCCGCCGAGCTGTGCGCCGAACAGGGCATGGCGGTGGCGAGCGTGCTGGTCGACGACGACGTGGCCGTCCAGGACTCCCTCTACACGGCGGGGCGCAGGGGCACCGGCGCGACGCTGTTCGTGGAGAAGATCGCCGGAGCGGTGGCGGAGGCGGGCGCGCCGCTGGCGGAGGCGACCAGGGTGGCGGGGGCGGTGGTGGCGCGCAGCCGTTCGTTCGGCATCGCGCTGACCTCCTGCGCCGTGCCCGCAGCGGGCAAGCCCACGTTCGACCTTCCCGAGACGGAGGTCGAGCTGGGCATCGGCATCCATGGCGAGCCAGGCCGCACCCGCGCGCCCCTCGCCTCCGCCCGTGACCTGGTGGCCGTCGCCATGGACGCCGTCCACGGGGACCTGCCGCTGGCCGGTGATCTGCTGGTCATGGTGAACGGCATGGGCGGCACCCCGCTCATCGAGCTGTACGTCGCCTTCGCCGAGGTCGAGGCCTACATCAGGGGGAAGGGAGCGCGCGTGGCCAGGTCGCTGGTCGGCAACTATGTGACGAGCCTGGACATGCAGGGCTTCTCCGTCACCGTGTGCCGGCTCGACGACGAGCTCACCGAGCTCTGGGACGCGCCCGTGCAGACCCCCTCGCTGCGCTGGGGGCGGTGAATGGACGTCACGTTCTTCACCGCGTGGATCCAGGAGATCATCCGCGTGCTGTCGATCAACCGCGACCTGCTGACCAGGCTCGACGCCGCGATCGGCGACGCCGACCACGGCACCAACCTCGACCGCGGTTTCACCTCGGTGCGGCAGGCGCTCTCCGACACCCCGCCCGACACCCCCGGACAGCTGCTCACGCTCGTGGGCAACACGCTGATCCGCAGGGTCGGCGGCGCTTCGGGCCCGCTGTACGGCTCGCTGTTCCGCCAGCTCGGCAAGTCCCTCGGCGACGCTCCAGAGGTGTCGCTCGACGACCTGGCCGCCGCTTTCGCCACGGCGCTGGAGTCGGTGACGCGCCTGGGCAAGGCCGCCGAGGGGGACAAGACGATGGTCGACGCGCTCGCCCCCGCGGCGCGCACGCTGTCGTCGGCCGCCCGCGAGGGACTCAAACCAGGCGAGGCGCTCGGTAGGGCGGCGGCCGCCGCGGCCGAGGGCGCCAAGGCGACGATCCCGCTGCAGGCCCGCAAGGGCAGGGCGAGCTATCTCGGCCCGCGCAGCATCGGGCACGAGGACCCGGGCGCCGCCTCCGCCTCCCTCATCCTGTCGGCCCTGCACCCATGACCACGACGCCCGGCGGGGCAGGCGGAAGCGGGGTGGTGGGGGTCGTGCTGGTGTCGCACAGCGCCGCCCTCGCTGGTGAGGCGGCCCGCCTCGCCCTCGAGATCGCCGGGGCCGGCGCCAGGGTGGCGGCGGCGGGCGGCACCGAGGACGGCGCCCTCGGCACCAGCGTCGACCTCGTCGAGCGGGCGATCGCGGAGGTGGACCAGGGCGCGGGCGTGATCCTCATCCCCGACCTGGGCAGCTCTGTGCTGACCGCCCGCCTGCTGGAGGAGCCAGGGCAGGTGGTGCTCGCCGACGTGCCGTTCGTCGAGGGCGCGGTCGCGGCCGCCGTCACCGCCGCCACGGGCGCGCCGCTGGAGCGGGTGCTGGCCTCCGCGGAGGAGGCGCGCGGCTATCGCAAGGTGTAGGCGGCCCGCGCCACGTCAGTGACCCCTGAAGGCCTCCTCCAGCCACCAGGAGCCGCGCCCGCCTCCCACCTTGGCGTGCACCAGCAGCGGCCTGTCCCTCGGCCCCGCCAGCCACGAGGCCACCGCGTCCAGGTCGGCCCGCTGCGTCACCGTCACCGCGGCGCAGCCGTACCCGCGGGCGATCCGCGCCAGATCCGCTGGAGGGAAGGTGACGGTGTCCAGCGGGTGCCCCGAGGGCCCGAAGTGGTGCACCTCCGCCCCGTAGGCCTCGTCGTCGTAGACGACGATCACCATCGGCAGGCCGAGCCGCACCACGGTCTCCAGCTCGGCGATCCCCATCAGCGCGCCGCCGTCGCCGAGCGCCGCGACGGGCAGCCTGTCGGGCAGCGCCACGGCCGCGCCGATCGCGCTGGCCAGGCCGAGCCCGACCGACTGGAAGGCCTGCGTGAAGCAGAAGCCACGCTCGTCGGGCACGTCCAGGAACATCGCCGGATAGCCCATGAAGTTGCCCGAGTCGGTGGCGACGACGCGGGCGGGCGGCAGCAGGTCGTCCAGGGCGATGGTGAGCGTCCTGGGGTCGATCCTGCCCTCCCCCGTCTCCTCCTCGTACGGCACGTCGCGCCACCGCACCTGCGCCGCGATGCGCCCGGCCAGCTCAGGCGTGCGGTACCCCTGGGCGGGCGGGCCTTCGAGGGCGGCCTCGACCGCTCGCGCCACCCACGCGGTGTCTCCGACGACGCCCAGCTCGACCGGCCGGTGCGCGCCGATGGCAGCGGGGTCGAGATCCACCTGGACGAGCCTGGTGTGCCGACCGATCAGCCTGCCGTGCCTGGTCGTCCACATGTTGAGTGCGCAGCCCCAGCCGACCAGCACGTCCGCGCCGGCGATCAGCTCGGCGGCCAGCGGGGAGGAGAAGCCTCCGCTGACGTCGAGGTTCCATGGGCTGCCCCTGAACAGGCCCTTGGCGACCGCCGAGGTGGCCAGCAGCGCTCCCGCCCTGTCGGCGAGGGCGCGGAGCTCGTCGCCCGCGTGCCTGGCGCCGCGTCCGGCCACGAACACCGGCCGCCGCGCGCCTTCGAGCAGCCGCGCCAGCCGTACGGCGTCGGCGCCGGGCGCGGGCCCCACCACGGGGACGGACGAGGCGAGGCGGGCGCTCTCGACGACGAGTCGCCACACCTCGCTCCACACCTCGCCCTCGCCCGCGACCTCGTTCTGCACGTCGAGAGGCAGGTTGAGCAGCACGGTCGCGCCGGCGCGGGCGGCGCGGAAGGCCCCGACGGCGTCCTCGACGGCGGTCGCGGCCGAGCCGACCCTGAGCGCGACCGCGCCCACGGCCCGCGCCATCGCGTCCTGGTCGATGTGGAAGTTGGAGCGCGCCTGCGTCGCCTCCCCCGCCAGCACGATCAGCGGCGTGCGGCTCTTGGCGGCCTCGGCCAGGCCGGTCATCGCGTTGGTCAGCCCGGGGCCCTGGTGCACGGACACGACACCGACCTTGCCGCTCATGCGAGCGTAGGCGTCGGCCATGGTGGCGGCGCCGCCCTCGTGGCGGGCGGCGACGTACCGCGCGCCGTTCGCCACGAGGGCGTTGGTGACGTGGAAGTTGCCGCTGCCCACCACGCCGAAGACCGTCTCGACGCCGAGCTCGGCCAGCACCCGCCCGACCAGCGTGGCGACGTTCACCGTTCGACCAGGGCCAGCACCCTCACCGGACTGCCCGAGCCGCCCACGATGGGCAGCGGAGGGGCGAGCACGACCGCGCCCGTGGGCGGCAGCTGGGCGAGGTTGCGCAGCTGGGTCAGGCCGTACTTGCCGGCTCCCAGCAGGAAGGAGTGGCAGGGGAAGGCCGGGTCGAAGGAGTGCGCCGCGCCCGCGTCCGTGCCGACGGTCTCCACGCCGACGCCCATGATGGGCCTCTCCTCGGCCAGCCAGCGCGCGCACTCGACGGAGATTCCCGGCGAGTGGCCCTGGTTGAGGAAGTCGGCGGCGTCGTCCGACCTGGCGTCCCAGCCGGTGCGGTAGAGCAGCCAGCCGCCCTCGGGCAGCGCCCCGTTGACCCGCTCCCACTCGCGTACGTGCTCGATCTGGAGCAGGAAGTCGGGGTCCTCGGCCGCCTCGGCGGAGTAGTCGAGCACGACGGCGGGGGCGATCAGGCTCCGCACGGGGACCTGGGAGACGTCCTGGCCCTCGCGGGCGGTCACCCAGTGGACCGGCGCGTCGAAGTGGGTGCCCGTGTGCTCGGAGGTGTGGATGTCGTTCCAGTACCACGCGGGGCCGCGGTCGTCGTAGCGGCTGATCTCCTCCAGGCGGAAGGGGGAGGCGTTCCCGAACGGCTCGGGCAGCTGGAGGATCGGCGTCCGGTCGGACAGCGGCGCGGTCAGGTCGATGATCTCGACGCCGCCGGCGCGGACGCTTGCCAGGAGACTTCTCAGGATCGACATGGACGCATCATCGCATTGACATCGCGAGACTCCTTGATGAAACATCTGGTGTTTCGCGACAGATGTGACGTATGGGGGTCGAACGTGACGGGTGCGACATGCGGCGTGAGGACGTAGCGCGTGCCGGCCGAACTGCACAAGCATCACCGTGACGTCACCGGGGGCTGGCTGCGCCCCGCCGTCTTCGGCGTGATGGACGGGCTGGTCTCCAACGCCGCGCTGCTGGCAGGCGTGGTGGGCGGCGGCGCCTCCCCCACGGCCGTCGCGGTCACGGGCCTCGCGGGCCTGGCTGCGGGGGCCTTCTCGATGGCGACGGGCGAGTACACCTCCGTCGCCTCCCAGCGCGAGCTGACCATGGCCGAGATCGCCGTGGAGCGCAGGGAGATCGCCCGCAACCCGGAGGCGGAGGAGCGCGAGCTCGCCCTGGTCTACGAGTCGCGAGGGCTGACCCCCGAGCTGGCCAGGCAGGTGGCGGGCCAGCTGCACAGGGACGGCGAGGTGGCCTGGCGGGTGCACGCCCGCGAGGAGCTCGGCGTCGACCCCGACGACCTGCCCTCCCCTTGGGTGGCGGCGGGCTCGTCGTTCCTGGCCTTCGCCGTCGGGGCGCTGATCCCCGTCCTGCCGTTCCTGCTCGGCTTCTCCTCGGTGGTGGTGGCGATCGTGCTCACCGGGCTGGCGCTGTTCGGCACGGGAGCGCTGGTCGCCAGGCTGACCACCAGGTCGCCGCTGTTCGGCGGCGCCCGCCAGCTGGCGCTCGGCGCCGCGGCGGCGGCCGTCACCTACGGCATCGGCACCCTGGTGGGCGCGGCGATCTCCTGACCCGTGGCTCCCCTTCGGGGCTTCAGCCCATCACGTCTCGGGAAAGGGGATGGTCCCGGTGTGACCGAGTCTCATGCCCACTCGGTGACTCGGAAGACTGAGAGCATGTCATGTGAGCGAGGATCGGCCTGGTCGGTGTACGGATAGAAGGAAGCTTCGACGCCTACCCAGCCACGCCATCCACCGTTGTCGTCAATGATCTGCAGCAATGGGTAGACGTGGGAGTTGCCCTTGTGGCATTCGCTGCCCTTCGCGAGGCAACTGCACCAGTGCCAGTGGGTGTCGCGACGGTCCTCGCTGCTCAGTGCCTGAATGTAGCTCTGCAGACTGTGATCTTTGTCGTAGGGGGCCGGGCAGTTGCAGTTGTTCGTCGCCGGGGTCTTGTAGGCCAGGCACCACGTGCTGGTGGTGCACCGGATGAACTCGCTCATGTTCCAGTTCTTCTTGACGTCCTTGACGTCTCCCTTGGCCGCGCGATGGTAGGTCATGGTGAGCGCCGCGTCAGACTTCGACACCGTCTCCATCGCCCGTCTTGTCGTGAGACCGGCGTTGCTGCCGTACCCGTAACCGTGTGTGAGCTTGTTGGAGTACTTGAAGGTCAGACGTGCGTACGTTCCGCCGGGGGCACTGTCGACCCACCATTCCTCGGTGCGCCAGGCGGTCTGATCCCAGTCGATGTTGACGTATTGGCGTCCGGCGGTGTCAGCGTGCAAGGCGAAAGACCCGGTCCTGGCCTCGGGCGCGGGGGACAAGAACCCTGCGACGGTCTTTATCTCACACGGTCTGACAGTGTCCTTGGTGCCCGAGCAACTTCCCTTCGGAATGGTGCCCGTGCCGACGCGACTGGCTGGCGCGTTCTGACTCCATGCCCAGGTGTCGCTGCGCACTCTCCCGTTGGCAGTGAACTTGTAGGTGCCCAGTCGCACCCAGTTACTCCCGGATTTCGAGCTCAGCGATCCGAACGAGACGACGTAGTTCGCCTTCTTTCCCGGCAGCGTCGCGGCGCTTGCCGGGCTTGCTGAGCCGATCAACGCCGCTACCAACAGCAGTACGAACCCAACGAACCGCATCCGAAGCTCCCTCACATGATCATTGGAGGGGGATCCTAGGGCGCGGCGGTATATCGCCGGTATATCGCGTTCGTCGACACCGCGAGGGAACACTGCGGTGACGCAGAGGTGAGTATGGGGAAAAGCGCGGAGCTCACTTGCTTCCCTCGATGATCGCTGGCATCGGTGTCCCGTCGGGCTGCCAGGTTTCCAGAAAGGATGGCTGGCGGCTCAGATCCACCAGTTCGATGTGGGCACCGATGGAGTCGAGGTGGTGGTAGGCGAACGAGCGGCCGTAGGGGCATCCGGAGAAGGTTTCGGGGAAGCCGCTGCCGGTCAGCCTGGTGGTGCCGGCGGCGAGGTCGGAGGTCCAGTATCCGAGGTGGTGGAATCGTGGCCGGGTGGTGTCGCCCCAGGGCCCGCCGGCAGGAGCTTGGATGAGCTCGATGAATGCGGGGCCGTCGGCGGAGAAGACGATGTGGTAGTCCCATTCCCCGATCTGTCCTTGGGCGGGTTCCCGCCAGGTGATGGCAGCGGCGCTGGCGAGGTCGCGCATCGCCGCCTGCAGATCGGGCACGGTGAAGCAGATGTGGTAGTAGTTGATCGTCGCGCTCCTTACAGCGGCGCAGGTCGAGGGTAGGAACTGCTACTTGTGCTTGAAGTAGACGAACAGGCGGCCGTGGTTCTTGGCGTCCTTGTCGATGCGGTGGTAGAGCGCCTTGATCTCCTTCTGGTCGAGGAAGCGCAGCACCTTCTTCTTCAGCTGCCCGCTGCCCTTCCCCGGGATGATCTCCACCTCTGTGGCCTTCGTCCTGATCGCCTCGTCGATGATGCCGCGAAGCGCGCGGTCGATCTGGTCGCCCTTGTTGTAGATGTCGTGCAGGTCGAGCTTGAGTTTCACTGTCTCACCCATGGTTTGCAGCCCCCGCTCTGGAAGGCCTTGTCGGTTGCCTCGATCGTGACCGTGGCGGGTCCTGAGGGCAGGCCACTGGTGATCACCTCGCTCGGGTCTCCCCCCGTGCCCTTCAGTCTGGCCCAGTAGCACAGCGGCATGCCCGGAGAGGGGCCGTCGGTCCTGTAAGTGCCGGGCTGGATGTCGGTGCCCACCACCTGGATGCCGATGCCGGGAGGCAGCCCGCCCTCGGGCGGCTGCCCGCCGGAAGGCTGCCCGGCCGAAGGCTCACCCGCGGGAGGACTCGTCGCAGGAGTCGCGCTGCCGAGCGGCGGCTGGCTCGCGTCGGACGGCTGGCTCGCCTGCCCCGTGGGGGCGCCCTCCTCCGGCGCGCTCTCCGTGGGGCTCTCCATGGTCACCGTCATCTCGGGCGGCGAGTACGGCGAAGCCGTCGTCGGCTCCGCCGAGCCCAGGCCGGTGAGGAAGCCGATGAGGAAGCCCACGATCGCCGCAAGCCCCGAGGCCAGCAGGATCAGCGTGGGGCTGCTCGACGCGCGCGGTGGCGGGGGGTGGCCGTACGTCACGGGGACAAGCGTGCCATGTCCCCCGCCTCCGGTCAGCGGTGCAGATAGTCGACGAGTGACGCCTTCTCGGTCTCGAGCTCCTCGATGGCGCTCTTCACCACGTCCCCGATGCTGACGATGCCCACCAGGCGGCCGGAGTCGATCACGGGCACGTGCCTGATGCGGTGCGTCGTCATCGTCCTGCGCAGGTCGTCGACGTTGGCGTCGGGCGCGCAGGTGCGCACCTCGGACGTCATGATCTCCGCGACTGTGGCGTCGAGGACGCCCGCGCCCCTGTCGTTGAGCTTGCGCACCACGTCGCGCTCCGACACGATGCCGGCGATCGTCGAGCCGTCGTCGGAGACGACGACCGCGCCGATGTTGTGCTCGGCGAGACTGGCCAGCAGCTCCCGCACGGTGGCGTCAGGGCGAACCGTCGCCACTTCCGATCCCTTGTTCCGCAGGATCGTCCCGATCAGCATGGACCACCACCTTGGCTATAGGTACATGTGACCTGCCCTTCTCATGCGGGGCCCAATCACGAGCGGCACGGATTTTCCGGTTAGTGTGCTGGAGGACGCGAGAGCCGTACCATGTGAAATACCACCACCTAGTCCAGGGATCCGCATGTCCGAGAAGCTCAACACCGGCAGCCACGACCTGCCCATCACCGACGCGCTGGCCGCCTTCATGGAGACAGGCTGGGCCGATACCAGGGACACCGGCCTGGAAGCGCTGTCCGTCGCACCCTGGACGGCCAAGCGGCGCGCGGCGCTGGCCGCCCGCTTCCCCGGCGAGCGGCTGGTGATCCCCTCGGGCTCGCTGAAGGCGCGCAGCAACGACAGCGACTACCGCTTCAGGACGCACAGCGCCTTCGCCTACCTGACGGGCGACACCGAGCCCGACGACGTGCTGGTGATCGAGCCGAGCGGGGAGGCGGTGCTCTACCTGCGCCCGCGCTCGCCGCGCGCGGGCAGCCAGGAGTTCTACCGCGACAGGCGCTACGGCGAGTTCTGGGTGGGCCGCCGTCCGGACCTGGACGAGGCGCAGCAGCTCTACCGGATCGAGTGCGCGCACATCGGCAGGCTCTCGCTCGACGGGCCCGCGAGGGTGCTGCGCGGGGTGGACGCCTCCGTCGACGCCGCGGTCGAGCGCGGCCGGGGAGACGCGGAGCTCGAGACGTTCCTGTCGGAGATGCGGCTGCTCAAGGACGAATGGGAGGTCGCCGAGCTGCAGTTCGCCGTCGACGCGACCAGCAGAGGATTCGAGGACGTGGTGCGCGCCGTGCCGGAGGCGCTGGGCCAGGTGCGCGGCGAGCGCTACCTGGAGGGCGTCTTCGGGCTGCGGGCGCGGCTCGAGGGCAACGCGGTCGGCTACGACAGCATCGTCGCCTCCGGCGCGCACGCCAACGTGCTGCACTGGATCCGCAACGACGGCCGCCTGTCCTCGCGCGACCTGCTGCTCCTGGACGCCGGCATCGAGACCGACTCGCTCTACACCGCCGACATCACCAGGACGCTGCCGCTGTCGGGCCGGTTCAGCCCCGTGCAGCGGCAGGTGTACGAGCTGGTCTACGAGGCGCAGAGCGCGGCCATCGAGACGCTGAGGCCCGGCGCCCGCTTCCGCGACTTCCACCTCGCGGCGATGCGGGTGATCTGCGAGGGGCTGCACGCGTGGGGCGTGCTCAAGGACTCCCCCTCGTCACTGATGGAGAGCGGCCTCTACCGCCGCTACACCGTCTGCAGCAGCGGCCACATGCTCGGCCTCGACGTGCACGACTGCGCCAAGGCCAGGGCGGAGAGCTACCTGGACGGCGTGCTGGAGGAGGGCCAGGTGCTGACCGTCGAGCCCGGCCTCTACCTGCAGTCCGACGACCTCACGCTGCCCGAGGAGTTCCGCGGCATCGGCGTGCGGATCGAGGACGACCTGGTCATCACCTCCGACGGCGCCAGGCTCATGTCGGCGGGCCTGCCCCGCCACCCCGACGAGGTCGAGGGGTGGATGGCCGCGCTGCTGTCGAGCTGACACGAGCACTCCCCGCGTACGGTAGAGTTTGTTTCACGACGCGGGGTAGAGCAGCTCGGTAGCTCGTTGGGCTCATAACCCAAAGGTCGCAGGTTCAAATCCTGTCCCCGCTACTCGCGAGACCCGGCCGTCCATCTGGACGGCCGGGTCTTTTGTTTTTCCGGGGATCAGGCTGTCCGCGCAGGGCAGGACGGCCGGCTCGCACGCGCAGGAGTCCGGCGGCACCCAGGAGACACGAACGGCGACCGCCGGTGCACCGCCCGCATCCCTGGCACACCCATGCCGGCGAGCTTTCACCTCCAGGTCACAGGGCCGTCACATTCTGTGGCTGGCTGACAACCTGTGAGCTGCGTCTCATACCTTTTCCTCAAATTCGCTGGGAAGCATCGACTTACTGGACTACCCGTCAGTAAGGTGACTGATCCATAGTCGAGCCTTACGAGGTGGTCATGGCGCTGACCGGGTACGTGGGCCGTAAGGCCGGAAGCGTGCTGGGCCAGGTGGGCGAGCTGTTCGTGATCGTCCTCGAGGGCCTGCGCCGTACCTGGGACATCAGGACCTGGTGGTGGGAGTTCGTCGCCCAGTGCTGGTTCCTGGCCCGCGTGACCAGCGTCCCCGTGCTCCTGGTCTCCCTGCCCCTCGGCGCCACCGTGGCCCTGCAGGTGGGCGAGCTGGCCTGGCAGCTCGGCGCCTCCTCGGCGACGGGCAGCGCGGTCTTCGTGGGCCTGGTGCGCGAGGTCGCGCCGATGGCCAGCGCGCTGCTCATCGCGGGCGCGGGCGGCAGCGCGATGACCTCCGACATCGGCGCCCGCCACATCCGCGACGAACTGGCCGCGATGGAGGTCATGGCGGTCAACCCGATCCACCGCCTGGTCACCCCGCGCATGTGGGCGGCCAGCACGGTGGCGGTGTGCCTGGCCCCGCTGGTGATCGTGGCGGGCGCGGCGGGCGGCTACTTCTTCAACGTGATCATCCAGGGCGTCACCCCCGGGGCCTACTTCGACGGCGCGCTGTCGCTGGTGGTGACCACGGACCTCATCGTGACGCTGTTCAAGGCGTGGATCTTCGGCTTCATCGCCGCGGCCGTCTCCTGCTACATGGGCATGACCTGCGCCACCAGCCCCGTGGGCGTGGGCCGCGCGGTGAACAAGGCCACCGTCGTGACGTTCATGCTGGTCTTCGCGATGAACTACGTGATCACCGCGATCTACTTCCTCGCCTTCCCGCCGAAGGTGCTGTGATGGCCACCCGTACGGCGGGCCTCAGGCTGGCGGGGGCGGGCAGGGAGTGGGGCGAGCGCTTCGCGGGCCTCGCCGACTGGCCGCTGTTCATCTGGAAGGTGCTGTTCTACTCCGTCCGCGACGTCATCCTGCGGCTGAAGTACTTCAAGGTCGTCATGCGGCAGGTCAGCGACGTCGTCGTCGGCGTGGGCGCGACCGTCGTGGGCGGCGGCATGATCTTCGTGGTGTTCACGATGGCCTTCGTCGTGGGCGCGACCGTGGGCCTGCAGGGCTACCAGGGCCTGCAGGCGATCGGCGCCGAGTCGTTCATGGGCCTGGTCGGCAGCTTCGCCAACGTCCGCGAGATCACGCCGATCATCGCCGCCGTCGCGCTGGCGGCGCAGGTCGGCTCGTCCTTCACCGCCGAGCTCGGCGCGATGCGCATCTCGGAGGAGATCGACGCGCTGGAGGTGATGGGCATCAACGCCTTCACCTACCTCATCTGCACCCGGGTGGTGGCCGCGCTCATCGCGCTGCTGCCGATCTACCTGATCGCGCTGTTCGCCAGCTTCTTCGCCACCAGGCTGATGTGCACGATGCTGTTCGGGATGGCGCCGGGCGTCTACGACTACTACTTCTACATCGGCCTGCCGGTCAGCGACATCGTCTACAGCGTGATCAAGGTCGCGGTCTTCGCCTTCGTGGTCATCGTCATCCACTGTTACTACGGCTTCTACGCCACCGGCGGTCCCGTCGGCGTGGGTGTGGCCGCGGGGCGCGCGATCCGCCAGTCGATCGTCACGATCGTCCTGCTCAACCTGCTGCTGTCGTTCCTGTTCTGGGGGGACGGCAGCGGCGTGAAGCTGACGGGGTGAGGCGTGGGCCGTAACGAGCTGTCCCTTCCTGTCCGCATGGCCGTCGCGCTGGCCGTCGTGCTGCTGCTGGTCGCCACCGGCTTCTTCCTCGTGCGCAGCGTCACCGAGGTGAGCGGCACCAGGATCCAGGCGGTGTTCGACAGGGCGGGCCAGGGCCTGGACGCCAACTCCCCCGTCAAGATCCGCGGCATCACCGTGGGCGACGTGTCGGAGGTGGGCCTCGACCCCCGGGGCAGAGCGGTCATCACCATGCACATCCAGCCGGGTGTGCGGCTGCCGCAGACGACGGTCGCCTCCATCGAGCCGACCTCGGTGTTCGGGCCCAAGTTCATCGACCTGCGGCCGGGCTCGGGCGAGGCGCGCGGCCCCTACCTCGGGGCGGGCGCGATCATCACCGACACCGAGGAGGCGCTGGACCTGTCCGACTCGCTCGGCGCCGCCTACAGGGGCCTGGACGCGGTGGACCCGCGCGAGGTCACCGTCATCGTGCACACGATCGCCAAGGGGCTGGAGGGCAGGGGCGCCACGATGCGGGAGCTGATCGACGACGCCGGCACCGTGGTCGGGGTCGCGCACAGGCACCGCGAGCGCGCCAGGCGCTTCCTCGGCGACGCCGCCGCCCTGTCGGCCAGCCTCGCCGACAAGGGCGACGAGATCGTCTCGATCGCCTCCGACGTCAACACCATCACCCCCGACCTGCTCGAACGGGCCGAGAAGGTGCGCGTCCTGCTCGACCAGATCACTGACATCTCCGAGCTGAGCGCCCACGGTCTGCGCAAGCACCGCCACAACCTGCGGGAGGGCGTGCACTCGGCCGAGCGGGTGGCCGCGCTCATCTACGCGCAGCTGGGCCTGGCGGGCGACGGCGTGCGCGGGGTGACCAAGCTGGTCGACCTGCTCAACAAGCTCATCGAGACCCCAGGACCCGACGGCAGCCGCCAGCTGCAGGTCGAGGCGTTCGTCGCGACCGACATCTGCGAGCTCATCGTCGGCGCCTGCGGCCCCACCGACGGGAGGAGATGAGATGGCCGTCTCCAGGGAGCGCGTGGCGCAACGCTGGACGCTGCTGCGCTTCGGCCTGTTCTTCGCCGTCACCGTCTCGCTGATCGTCTTCCTCGGCCTGCAGATCGCCAGGGTCAGCACCGGCGCCGGATACGCCCTCGTGGCCACCTTCGACGACGTCTCGGGGCTGATGGAGGGCGACCAGGTCAAGATCGCCGGTGCTCCCGTCGGCCAGGTGCGCTCCATCGAGGTCGTGAACGGCAGGGCGGAGGTGACGCTGGAGGTCCAGGAGGCGGTGCGGATCCCCTCCGACAGCGAGGCCGCGATCAGGTGGCGCAACGCCGTCGGCCAGCGCGTGGTCTACCTGCTGCCGGGAAGCGCCCCCGACAAGCTCGCGCCGGGCGCCCGCATCGCCAGGACGGCCTCCGTCGTCGACATCGGCGAGCTCGTGAGCGATCTGGGGCCGCTGACCAGGAGCCTCGACCCCGAGCAGATCAACCAGCTGCTCACGGCGGCGGGCAGGGCGCTGGAGGGCAACGACAAGAACATCCCGCGCCTGCTCGACAACGTCAACGACATCACCGGCACGGTCAACCAGCGCAAGGAGCTCATCAGGCAGCTGCTCAAGGACTACGGCACGGTGACGGACGTGGTCGCCAGGCGCGACAAGCAGATCGCCCAGCTGGTGGACAACCTCGTCACGCTGTCGGAGTCGTTCGCCGACAACCGCAAGCTCGTCGACGACTCGCTCGTGGAGCTGTCGGCCACCTTCGACGTCGCCGACCAGGTGCTCGGCAGGAACGCCGACGAGCTCGGCAGGGTCACCGACGGCCTGGCCAGGCTCACCGGCGGCGTCAGGCGCAACGTCGACAGGATCGACAAGACGGTGAACACGATCCGGCCGCTGTTCAGCAGGGCCTACTCCAGCGTCAACCGCGGCCACTACTTCATCTCGGCCGTCCCGTGCCTGGCGCTGGGACCCTCGCCGTGCCCCTACCCCATGGAGTCGCCGCCGCCGTTGCGCGAGAGCCTGAAGGTCCAGAGCTCCAAGGACCTGCGCAGGCTCATGGTGGGTGAATGATGGCGCTGAAGTCCTTTCGCGACCGCAACAGGATCGTCGTGGGCCTCGTCTCCCTCGGCGTCCTCGGCTCGCTGTTCGTGGGCACGTTCCTGATCGGCACCCTCGGCCTGTTCGAGGGCGGCTACCACATGTCGGGGATCTTCGTCGACTCCGGCGGGCTGAGGACGGGCAACGACGTGCGGGTGGCGGGCGTGCGCGTGGGCGAGGTGACCCAGGTGCGGCCCGACTACACGCAGGGGCACGTGGTCGTCACGTGGAAGGTCGAGAGCGAGGTACGGCTGGGCCGTCAGACCAGGGCCGACATCACCCTCTCCAACCTGCTGGGCGGCCGCTACGTCAAGCTGACGGGGCCGGTGGCGGCGCCGTACATCGACCAGCTCCCCGAGGGGCAGCGGACGATCCCCGTCGAGCGCACGGGGACCCCCGTCCTGATCAACGACGCGCTCAAGGACGCGACCCGGCTGGTGAACAAGCTCGACACTAAGGCGGTCGACAAGCTGCTCACCGAGCTGGGGAAGGTGGACCTCGGCAAGCGGGGGCGCGTGACGCGGCTGCTGAAGAACATCGGCGAACTGTCCGACACGATCAGCAAGAGCGAGCCCGACCTGCAGAAGCTGCTCGACAACGGCTCCAGGATCATGGACGTCCTGGAGAAGAAGGACAAGCAGATCGGGCGGCTCATCGACGCCATCGAGATCATGCTGGACGAGCTGCGCTCGCGCCGCAACGAGCTGCGCACCCTCCTCGGATCGGGCAGCGACCTGGTCTCCAGCACCACCGAACTCATCGTGGAGCACGAGAAGAGCCTGGTGGACACGCTCGACAACACCAGCGCGATCACCACGAAGCTGACGGGGAGCAGGGAGGAGTTCAACGCGGTCCTGGGGTGGGCGGGGCCGACGTTCGCGGGGCTGGCCACGATGGGCGGCCAGGGGCCGTGGATCGAGGCCATCGCCACGGGGCTCGGGCCGATCAACCCTGAGGTGCTGGCCGCGATCGCCAAGGACAGGAAGAACGACCGATGACCCCTCCGCGACCCGACGCCACCGACCCTCCCTGCGCCCCGTCCCGGCGGACACCCGCGTGGCTCCGAGGGGCCACGCCCGCGCGGGGTGGGGCGGTGCGGCGGGCGGTGGCGGTGCTGGTCGTGATCGCCGTGCTCGCCGCCACCGGCGGGTGCTCGCTGCTCGGCCCCGCCCCCTACCGCCTCACCGCGATCTTCACCAAGGCGCCCAGCCTCTACGAGCAGGCCAAGATCAAGGTCATGGGCCTCGACGCGGGCACCGTCGAGAAGATCACCATCGAAGGCGACAGGGTCCGCGTCGACCTGGCCGTCTACCCGGAGATCCCTCTGCCCGCCGACGTCAAGGCCGTCGTCGCCCCGCAGAACACCCTCGGTGAGCGCAACGTCGTCCTCTACCCACCGTGGAAGCCTGGCCAGGCGAAGATCGCCCCCGGCGCCGTCATCCCCCTGGGACGCACCGACCTGCCCGTCGAGATCGACGACGCCCTCGACGCCTTCACCAGGCTGACCGACGCCCTCGACTCCGACCAGCTCGGCGACGTGGCGGGCGACCTCGCCGACGGGGTGAGAGGCAGGGGCAAGACGATCAACAACGCGCTCGCCGACACCGCCAGGCTCACCGACACCCTCGCCGCCCAGGACCAGCAGCTCATCGACCTGGCCAAGGGCCTCAACAGGCTCGCCACCAGCCTCAACAGGCGCGAGGGCCAGGTCACCAAGACGATCGACGCCTTCGCCGAGGCCAGCGCCACGCTGGCGGAGGAGCGCCGGCGGCTGCGCGGGTTCATCTCCGGCATGGCCCAGTTCGTACGGCGCGGCGACGTGCTCATCGAGGCCTACCAGGAGCGCCTCCCCCAAGGCGTGGCCACGCTGTCGGAGATGGTCCTCACCGTGCGCGCCAACAGCGAGCAGATGGCCCAGACGATCAAGGGCGCCGCCGACTTCGCCGATGTGATCATCGACGCCTGGGACAAGGAGCAGCACGTGCTCAAGATCAGGGTGGTGCTCAACGCGATGACCCGCGCGTGGCTGGCCCCGCTGTTCGACTCGCTCAACCTGCCCAGGCTGAAGTGCCTGGGCGGCGGCCTGAGCAACTGCCCCTACGAGCGGGAGCGGCGATGAGAGGCGCACACGCCGCCCTCGCCCTGGTCATGGCCACCTCGGGCTGCACGCTGCAGACGGTGGGCGCGACCCAGGGCGAGCTGACGCTGTCGGCGACCTTCTCCGACGTGCAGAGCCTGGTGGTCGGCCACAGCGTGCAGATCTCCGACGTGCGGGTGGGCAGCGTGACCGACGTGCGGCTCGAGGGCTACAGGGCCAGGGTGACGATGACCATCCAGCAGGACAAGCGCGTCCCCGCCGGCACCAGCGCGACGGTGGCCAAGACCTCGATCCTGGGCGAGAACTACGTCCTGCTCACCCTGCCCAAGGGCAAGGACCTGGCCACGGGGCCGTTCCTGCCCGACGGCGCGACGATCACCGACACCAGCGTCGAACCCGACATCGAGCAGGTCACCGCGAAGGCGGGCCCGCTGATCGAGGCGCTCGGCGCGCAGGACGTCAACGCCATCCTGGAGGCCGCCTCCACCGCCTTCGCGGGCAAGGGCGGCGACGTCAACAAGCTGATCAGGCAGACCGCGCAGGTCACCGACAGCTACGCGGCCGCGAGGGCGGAGATCGCGGGCACCATCGACGGCCTGGCCAAGCTCGGCGACCGGCTCGCCAAGGGCAGCAAGGACCTCGACAGGCTGCCCGGCACGCTCGTCGCCGCGACGGAGAGGGTGAAGCACGGCCGCAAGCACATCAAGAAGGCGATCGTCGCGCTCACCAAGCTGGCCAAGGAGGCGAATGTCACGGTCTACCCCCGTCACGCGGCCAGGCTGCGTACGCTGCTGCGTGAGCTGGACGCCATCAGCGTGTCGATGCTGCGCGGCAAGGAGGACCTCAAGACGCTGGTCACCAGGATGCAGGCCTACATCGACCTCCCCCCGATCACGGTCAACGGCCAGGTGCTCATCTACATCTGGCTGAAGGGCCTGCTGCTGCCGGAGAACAAGGGCCTCATCCCGAACAGGCCCGACGTCGATCCCGGTCCGCAGCCCAACCGCAGGGACGACTTCCGCCTGCTCTGGGAGCCGCCGCGATGAGGCCCCGCATCTATCTCAACCTCGTCTTCTTCGCCCTGCTCGGCGTCGTGATGACGATCTGGGCGTTCACCACGATCATCAAGCTCGACGTGATCACCCAGCCCTACCGGGTCTCGGCCGAGTTCGCCTCCTCCCCCGGTCTGGTGCGCGGCTTCGACGTCGCCTACCTGGGCGTCCGCGTCGGCAGGATCGGCGACGTACGGCTGGCGCCTGGCAAGGTCGTCGTCGGGCTCGACCTCGACAGGGAGGTCAGGCTGCCCAAGGCCAGCACGGCCGAGGTGCGCCGCAAGTCGGCCATCGGCGAGCCGTACGTGGAGCTCTCCCCGCCCGAGAAGGGCGTGAACGGGCCCTTCCTCGCCCCCGGCGACGTGATCCCGCTGACCAGCACCACGGTGCCGCTCGACTACAAGAAGCTGTTCGAGGGCGTGGGCAGGCTGCTCAACGCGGTGCCGCCCAAGGACGCCAAGACGATCACCCACGAGCTGGCGGTCGCGCTCGACGGCCGCGCGCCCTCGATCAGGGGCATCATCGACGACGCGCACGACCTCACCGACACCCTCGCCGACAACTCCAGGACCCTCGACGAACTGGCGGTGCAGCTGACCCGGCTCACCGGCACGCTGGCGGGGCGCAGGGACAAGCTGGCGGCGGGCATCACCGACCTGTCGTCGGTGACGGGCTCGCTGCGTGAGTCGCGCAAGGAGCTCAACGCCTTCCTCGACCACGGGCCCGGGGTCTTCGGACAGATCGACACGCTGATCAGGACGGCGAGACCGGGGCTGTCCTGCGCGCTGACGGCCGCGGGGCTGCCGCACAGGCCCGCCTTCTCCTCCGAGACCGAGCGGAACACCCACCACCTGCTCAGCGTGGTGCCGACCGCGCTCAGCCTGGCCGACGACATCAGCGACAAGCGGCCCGACGGCACGGTGTACGGCAGGACCACCTTCGTCTTCAGCGTGCCAGGCGGTCCTCAGCCGGCTGAGGAGTACGAGGGCCCGATCGGGCCGCCGAAAATGGCGCCGCTGCTGGAGTGCCCGAAGCACGCCCCTGTGCGCACGGTCGACTTCGAGGCCGACAGGGGCCCGCACCCCGCGGACGCGCCCGACCCCGATGACCCCGCGGCCACCGCCGACCGCGAGGATCCCGAGGCGGCCGCTGAGCCCGACGACGCCTCCTCCGACAAGGAGGCGCAGGCGGCCACGCCGGGCGCCGACGCCGCGACGTCCGCCTCGGCCTCGGGCACGCCCCAAGACCTCACGCCGCTCGTCATCGCCATCCTCCTGGCCGTCGTCGTCAGCGGCGGCGTGCTGGGCTGGATCGCGGTGGGGCGCTCCTCCCGCCGCCGTGGAACGGAGTAACACATGACCACCGAACAGGGCATCGTCGAGGACACCTCCCTCGCAGCCGAGCCGAAGCCCGACGCCAAACCCGAGACCGAGTCCGAGACCCGGGCCGAGACCGAGTCCGTGCCTGAGACCCGGGCCGAGACCGAGTCCGTGCCTGAGACCCGGGCCGAGGAGCAGGCCGAAGCTCGGACGACGAAGCGGGCGGACGAGCGCGCCGAGGAACCGGCGAAGGAGCAGGCGCAGGCTCGAGCGGAGGAGCGGGCCGAGGTTCAGGCTCGAGCGGAGGAGCAGGCCGAGGTTCAGGCCGAGGCGTCCGAGACCGAGGGGGGCGCCGGCCGTACCGTCGGGGCGAAGGGGGCGCGCTGGCGGGGGGTGGCGGTGGGGGCGGTGCTGGCGCTGGTCCTGGCCGCCACCGGCGGCGCGGCCGTCGTGCAGTGGCTCACCGCCGACCGCCTGCAGGGGCAGCTCGCCCCGCTGGAGCACGACCGTCAGCTGCGTCTGGAGGTGTCAGGCGCGGCAGGCTCCTTCGCCACCACCCTGCTCAGCTACGACTACAAGGACCTGCAGACCACCCGCGGCCAGGTCATCGCGATGACGGCGGGCAACTTCCTCGCCACCTACGACGAGGCGTTCGGCGGCCCGATGGAGCAGGTGATCATCAAGCTGGAGGCGGTCTCCAAGGCGACGGTCCGCGAGGTCTACCTGTCGGAGGTCGACGAGGTGAGCGCCAAGGCGCTGATCTCGGTCGACCAGCAGGTCACCAGCAAGGAGGCGGTGCGCAACGTCCTCGGCACCCACCTCAAGCTCGTCATGATCAAGCAGAAGGGCGTCTGGAAGGTCAGCGACGTGACCGTGCTCGGCGCCGCCAAGGAGACCGAGACCAAGCTCGGCAAGGACGACTAGAACACCATGACCGTGCCGCCGACCGGCATCCGCCTGTCGCGCCACAGGTGGTCCATGGCCGCGTTGCTCACCCTGACGCAGCCGTGCGAGGCGGGATAGGGCGGGATCGAGGCCGATCCGTGGACGGCGATGCCGCCGACGAAGTACTTGGGCCTGTAGAGCGAGCCGAGCTCGGCCCTGCGGATCCCGTCGATCTGCCTGGTGACCCTGAACGCGCCCGCCGGGGTGGGGGTGGCGGAGGAGCCGGTGGAGGCGTTGACCACCAGCTGCACCTGACCGTCGCGGGTGACCATGAGCAGCTGGCGCCTGAGGTCGACCTGCACCTGACGTCCTGGCAGGGTTCGCGGCCTGGGGAGGACGCCCTTGCGCGCCGCCTGCCTGGTGCGCCGGTCGAAGACGCCCGTGCGCTCGATGCCCGCCGCCTTCTGCAGCGCGTAGACGGCCTGGACGGTGAGCGGGCCGTAGGTCCCTCCCCTCGCGCCCACGAAGTAGCCGAGCTCGTGCAGCCTGTCCTGCATCTGCCGTACCCCGGCGCCCGAGTCGCCCGCCTTCAGCTCGGCCAGTGCGGGCCCCGCGCAGAGCACGGCGAGAGCCGCGCCCAGCGGCACCGCTTTCCCCAAGACACTCATGATCCGCCCATGCCCTGACAAGTTCGATGATGACCTCTAATCTGGGCAAATGCATGATCCAGTCGCTATGGGGGGCAAGGTTGACGAGGTCGGCGGCTCGCAGGAGTGGCTGACCGGCGTCGAGCGGGAGCGGGCCACCAGGTTCCTGCGCGAGGCCGACCGCGCGGCGTTCGTCGCCGCCCACCTGCTCGTACGGCACTGCGCCGCCGCCTACCTCGGCCTGCCACCCGAGAAGGTCACACTGCTGCAGCACTGCGAGGTGCACGGCCCGGGGCACGGCAGGCCGTACCTGGAGCAGGCGCCCGAGCTGGGCGTCAGCCTCAGCCACACGCGCGGCTACGTGTGCGCGGCCGTCGGCCACGGCAGGGTCGGCGTGGACGCCGAGCTGGTGCCCCCCGGGCCGCTGGACGAGGGCCTGGCGGGTCAGGCGCTGACCGCGGGCGAGCGGGCCACGGTCACGGACAACGCCGGGCTGATCAGGCTGTGGGCGCGCAAGGAGGCGCTGATCAAACGCGGCGAGCTGACCCTCGACCGGCTGCGCGAGGTGGACCTCGCGCAGGTGGGAGAGGGGCCCAGGTTCGAGTGGCAGGGCCGTCACTTCCTGGAGCTGACGACCGCCGAGGGGGTGCTTGTGACCATTGTCACCGACCGTTTTGCCAGGTGGGCGGCGGTAGAATAAGGGCGTGTTCTACAAGAAGCCGCTCGAGGAGCGCATCGCCGACCGTGTGGCCCAGCGCAAGCCTCTCGAAGAGGGCAAGCACTTCGAACACGGTCCCGCCAAGTTCGTCTTCGTCTTCCTGATCGCCGCCGTGGTGCTGATGCACTTCGTGGGGCTGGCGGTCGTCATGCACTTCTACGCCTAGAAGGCCCCTTCCGCCGTCACTCGCCTCTCCTGTCGGCGCGCGTGGGCGTCGGGTCCAGGAAGACCTGGACGATGCCGGGGTAGCGTTCGCGCAGGCGCCTGTCCACCTCGTCGCAGGCGATCTCCAGACCGGCCGCGCTCGCCTCGTCCCTGAAGTCGATCTTCGCGGCCACCATGAGCCGCCCCGGCCCGAGCATCATGGTCAGCAGCTCCACCACGTCCTCGACCTCGGGCTGAGCCAGCAGCGTCGCCCTGATCCGCGTCTCCATCCCGCGTGGGGCGGCCTGCCCGATCAGCAGCGACACGTTGGCCGCGATCAGGTTGAGCGCGATCGCCAGCAGCAGCACGCCGATCACCACCGAGGCCACGCCGTCCCACGCAGGGTCGCCCGTCAGCTGCGCGCCGAGCAGCCCGAGGGCCGCGATCACCAGCCCCGCCAGCGCCGCGGAGTCCTCGAACAGCATCGCCTTCAGCGCGGTGTCCGACGTGCGCGCGACGTAGGCGCGCCGGCTGACCCCCAGCCGCCCCGCCTCGGCGCGCACCTGCGACATCGCCTTGCGCCACGAGACGGCCTCGATGACGAACGAGACGGCCAGCACGAGGTAGGACAGCGTGAGGTCGGACAGGTTCTCCCCGTGGGAGATCGTGTGGAAGCCGTGGGTGATGGGGCGACCATGCGGCCGTCGCCGTGGCGGACGTCGGCAGGCGCGCCGAGCAGCACGCGCCCCTCCCCCACCGGCGCCGTCCGGACTTCGACGAGGTCGTCCAGGTCGCTTGAGAGGTAAGTTGAGATCATGAGCACGCCCCGCTGGCTTACCACGACAGAGCAGCGCGCCTGGCGTGCCCACCTCGCCGTGCACAAGCTCCTGTCGCACCGCCTCGACAGGGAGCTGCACGAGTTCGGTCTGTCCCTGAACGACTACGAGATTCTCGTGAACCTGTCGGAGAGCCCAGGCAAACGCATGAGGATGAGCGACCTGGCCGACGCCACGATCCAGTCGCGCAGCCGCCTGTCTCACCAGATCTCCCGCATGGAGGCCGCGGGGCTGGTGTCAAGGGAGGACTGCGCCGACGACCGGCGCGGCACCTTCGCCGTGCTGACCGACGAGGGGTGGGCGACGATGCAGCGCGTCGCCCCGCATCACGTGGCCAGCGTCCGCGACCATTTCGTGGATCTGCTGACCGACGACCAGCTCGAAGCGCTGGAGCGGGCCTACACTCCCATACTCGAACACCTCAAGAGCGTCCGCTGAGCGCTACGATCCGGGCATGCCGCGAAAGCTCCTCCCCGTCGTCCTCGCGCTGGCGCTGACGGCCTGCTCCAGCCAGGAGGCCCTGCCACAGGGCCCTGAGCTGGTCACCAAGTCCGCCGAGGCGATGAAGGCGGTCACGAGCGCGTCGTTCGCGATCACGACCGACGGCGCGCCGAAGCTCCAGCTCAAGAAGGCCGACGGCAGGCTCACCGCCAAGGGCGACGCCGACGGGACGCTCCAGATCTCGATCTTCGGCAGCCTCCAGGAGTTCAGCTTCGCCATGATCGGCGAAACCGTCCACTTCAAGGGCTTGACGGGCGGCTTCCAGACGCTGCCCAAGCAGGCGCTCATGGCGGGGGTCGGCTACGACCCCTCCACACTCCTGCATCCGGACAAGGGCGTCTCGACCCTGCTGCGCGGGCTGGTCAAGCCGGTCACCGAAGCCGAGGAGGACGGCTCCTACCGGGTCGCGGCCACCTTCCCCGGCAAGACGATGGGCACGCTCATCCCCGGTGTCACCACCGACATCAACGGCAAGCTCTGGGTCGACGCGGCCTCCCACCGACTCAACAGGATCACCCTCCCGCTCGAGGGCGGCTCGGTCACCGTGACGCTGACCGACTACGACGCGCCCGTCACCGTCACCCCTCCCGCCGGATGAGCCTGCGCCGCAGCGTCGCGCTCGGGGTGGGCGGCACCGCCGTCCTGCTGGCAGCGCTCGACGCGTACGTGGTCGTCACCGTCCTGATCGGCATCGCCCAGGACGTCGGCGTCCCCGTCAACCGCCTGGAGCGCGTCACGCCCGTGGTCACCGGGTTCCTCCTGGGCTACGTGGCCGCGATGCCCCTGCTCGGCCAGCTGTCCGACCGGTACGGCAGGCGTCCCCTCATCCACGTCTGCCTCGCCCTGTTCGCTCTCGGCTCGGTCCTGACCGCGCTGGCCGTCTCCCTGCCCATGGTCGTGGCCGGCCGTACCGTGCAGGGCGTCGCGGGCGGCGCGCTGCTGCCGATCACGATGGCGCTGGTCGGCGACCTGTGGCAGGACCGCGAGCGGCCCGTCGCGCTGGGCGCGGTGGGAGCCGCCCAGGAGCTCGGCAGCGCCCTCGGCCCGCTGTACGGCGCCGTCGTGGCGCTGCTGCCTGCCTTCCAGCTGGCCGGTGTGGAGCTGGGCGGCTGGCACGCCATCTTCTGGCTCAACGTGCCGCTGGCGGCCCTCGCGGCGTACGCCGTGCAGCGGACCGTCCCCTCCTCCCCCGTCAGGGAGGGCAGGGTGGGCGTGACGGGCGGCGCGCTGCTGGCCCTCTCGCTCGGCCTGCTGGTCGTCGGCCTGTACAACCCCGATCCCGCCAAGGCCGTGCTGCCCCCGTGGGGCTTGCCGCTGGTCGGCGCGGGGCTGGTCGTGGCGGCGGCGTTCGTGTGGTGGGAGATCCGCTCGCCCGTCCGCCTGCTCGACCTCACGGGCCTGCCCAAGAGGCCGCTGCTGGCCACGCTCGGCGTCAGCTTCCTGTCGGGGGCCGCGCTGCTGGTCACGATGGTCTTCGTGCAGCTGTCCGCGCAGACGCTGTTCGGCGCCGACGCGCTGGGCGGCGCGCTCACCCTGGCCTGGTTCCTCGGCGCGCTCGTCGCGGGCGCGCTGCTGGGCGGCCCGCTCACCAGCCGGTACGGCGAGCCGCCCGTCATGGTGACGGGCTTCGCTGTGGCCACGGCGGGCTTCTGGCTGCTGTCGGGCTCGCTGACGGGCCCGCTCGACCTGGTGGTCGCGGGGGCCGGGCTCGGCCTGGTGATCGCGCCCGTCTCCTCGGCCGCGCTGCGCGTCATGCCCGCCGCCCAGCACGGCGTCGCCTCGGCGGCGGTCGTGGTGGCCAGGATGATGGGCATGCTGATCGGCATCGCGGCGGTGTCGTCGTGGGGCTTCTACCGCTTCCAGTCGCTCACCGCCGACCTCGACACCCCGCTGCCCGTCGGCGTCGACGCGGCCACCTACGCCAGGCAGCTGGCCGCCTACACCGAGCAGGTGCGGGCGGCGCTGCGGGTGGAGTACACCGAGATGTTCGTGGCGACCGCCGCGCTGTGCGCGCTCGGCGCGGCGGTCGCTTTCCTGGTCAGGGCGCCAGGCGGTGCAGGTCGCGAGGGAACAGCGTCGCCGACCTGACGTTGGCGGCCCCGGTCAGCCTGGAGGTCCATCGCTCCAGGCCGATCGCGAAGCCGCCGTGCGGCGGCATGCCGTGCGCGAAGGCCGACAGGTACCCCTCGTAGGGCTCCGTCCGCTCGCCCAGCACCGCCAGGTAGTCCTCGTACCGATGCAGCCGCTGGCCGCCGGTGACCAGCTCCAGCCCTCTGAACAGCAGGTCGAAGCCGTTGGAGTGACCTGGCCTTCCGGGGTCGGGGCAGGTGTAGAAGGGGCGCTTGGCCATCGGGTATCCCGTGACGAACAGGAACTCCGAGCCGTGCTCCCTGCGCGCCCACTCCGACAGCCACCGCTCCTGCGCCGGCGACAGGTCCGGCTCGTCCTCGCCGGTCATCGCCTGGGCCTCGGTGAAGTGGATCGAGGGGATCTCCTCCGGCACCTCGGGCGGCGTGAGGCCGAGGGTGGTGAGGGCGGGGGCCGCGCGGCGCCGTACCTCCTCGGTCATCCCCGCGAGCGCCTCCCTCAGCACCGCCATGACGTCGCGGTGGTCGCGCACGAACCCCAGTTCGGCGTCGAGCGAGGTGTACTGCGCCAGGTGGCGGGCGGTGTCGTGCGGCTCGGCGCGGAAGACGGGGCCGACCTCGTAGACCCGCTCGAACACCCCGACCATCGCCTGCTTGTAGAACTGGGGCGACTGCGCGAGATAGGCGGGCCTGCCGAAGTAGTCGATGCCGAAGACGTCGGCGCCCGACTCCGTGGCCGAGGCGACGATCTTCGGCGTGTGGATCTCGGTGAAGCCGAGGCCGTCGAGCGCCGACCTGAACCCCGCGACGCTCGCCGCGGCGATCTCGAACGGCGCGCGCAGCGCGGGATGGCGCAGCGCCACGGGCGCGTGGTCGAGGATCGTGGGCAGCGCGGCGGGGACCGTGGGCCTGTAGAGGTCGAAGGGCGGCGCCTTCGCGGGCTCGGCCAGCACGGCGAGTTCGGGCGAGGTCAGCTCGACGCCGCCCGGCGCCTGCGGGTTGAGCGTGACGGTGCCCGTCACCTCGACGACGCTCTCCTCGACGGGAAGCTCCCCCGAGCAGACGGCCTGGGTCAGGCCCGTGCGGTCGCGCACGATGAGGAAGGAAACCGATTTCAGCAGCCGACGGCGGTGAACCCACCCCGCGACCTTCACTCGTTGTCCGGCGTGCTCCGCGAGCTCCGCCGAGAGGACACGAGAGATCATCACAACTCCTTGAGCCGTATGATCCCTTGGGGACGCGGGGGAGAAGGGGACTCCCGGTGCCACCGCGCCTTCGCCGCCCTCGCGGACGGCCTCACACGACCCTGTGACGGAGGTCAGACCGGCGGGGCATTTCCTCCCCGCACTCAGGAGTGTCTTCGCCCGGGTCGTCGGGTCCGCCTTCACAGCTTCCGGCGGCTCTCTCGGCCCTCCGAGGCCCGGGTTACTCGTCTCCCTCGACGTGTTGGCGCAGATCATACACGCGTTACAGAGCGGGTGAGTATGGGGCTACTCATGCGCGAGGACCGGTCCGCGCCCAGCATGGGGAGCACCGATCCCTGAGGAGCACGACATGCGCAAGGTCCTGGTCGTCTTCACCGTGATCCAGCTCGCCCTCGTGGTGCTGCAGTTCTACCTGGCCACCTACGGCGCGTTCGAGACGCCCGAGCCGGCCGACCCGGAGACCGCGGCGATCGGCTGGCACGTCATGAACGGCTTCATGGTCATCCCCGCCGTCTCGCTCGTCGCCACGATCGTCGCGGCCGTCGCCCGCGCGCCCGGCAGGCTGATCGGCCTGTGCGTGGCGCCGATCGTGCTGGTCGCGATCCAGATGTTCGTGCTGTTCCCGCTGGCGGAGCTGGCTGGGGCGACGATGGAGAGGACCACCCCCGGCAGCCTGTACGTGCTGGGCTTCCACGCCATCGTCGGCGTGCTGATGCTGGGCGCGGCGATCTCCGCGTGGCGGGGCGCGCAGGCGCACGCCAGGAACGCGGCGGGCTACCAGGCGACCGAAACGGTGTGAGCGCGGCCGCGCTGATCGCGCTCGACCGGATCCTGGTCATTCTGGTCGCCGTTTCGTGGGGCTTCGCGGGAGGCCACCTGCTGCTCTCCCGCGCAGCCGTCAGGGAAGGCCGCGGCGCGGCCCGCCGCGCGGCCTGGTGGTCGGCGGCGCTGGTGGCCCTCGCCCTGCTCGCGACGGCGGGCAGGCTCGCCACGACCGTGGCGCTCGCCGGGCACGGCTGGTGGTTCGCCGCGGAGAAGGCGCTGCTGGCACTGCCGCTGCTGCTGCCGCCCGCGCTGGCCGCCGCCGTGCTCTCGCTGCCGCGACTGCTGCGCGGCCACTTCGGCCCGCTCACTCTGATCTTCCCGCTCACCTCGGCCTACGCGGCGGCGGCAGGGGTGGTCGTCGCGCTGGGGATGGGCTATCCGCTCTCGCCTTACCTGTCGGTGGTCCTGGCGCTGGCCGTGCTCGGCGGGGCGCCGGCCACCTGGTCGATGCTCACCCGCACAGGACCTCCAGGGCGCGCCTGGCGCGTGGCGGGAGCCGTGGTGGCGCTGTCCGCGCTGGCCTGGAGCGGGCTGTCGATGTGGAACGCCCGCCTTCCCTCGTCGCTGCGGCTGGCCTCGGCCGGCTCCGTGGACGTCACCGCGCTGCGCGGGCCCGCCGACGCCACCCGCGTGCGCCGCTTCACCCTGACCGCCAGGCCCGCCGTGATCAGGCTCGCCTCCGGGCGTGGCGTCGAGGCGCTGACCTTCGACGGCCGCTCCCCCGGCCCGCCCCTGCGTGTACGGCAGGGCGAGACGGTCGAGGTGCGCCTGCGCAGCCTGCTTCCCGACAGGGGTGTCACGCTGCACTGGCACGGCTACCACGTGCCCAACGGCGAGGACGGTGTGCCAGGCCTCACCCAGAACGCGGTGCGCGAGGGAGGCGAGTTCGTCTACCGCTTCCGCGCCGACCAGCCCGGCAGCTACTGGTACCACACGCACGAGACGCCCAACAGGGCCCTGCAGGCGGGGCTTTTCGGCATGTTCACCGTGGACCCCGTGACCCCCGAGGGGTTCGACGAGCCCGTCGCGCTGCACACCTTCGGCGGCGCCCTCACGGTGGCGCTCGCGGACGCGCCTCCCGCCGACGGCCTGGCCACCAGGACCCTCTCCCCCGGCACGCCGGTGCGTCTGCGGGTGGCCAACACCGACAACGCCCCGCACACGCTGGGCGTCAGCGGCGTGCCGTACCGGATCGCGGCGGTGGACGGCCTGCCCGTGACCGGCCGTACGCTGCGGGACGAGCGCGCCCAGCTGGCCGCGGGCGGCCGCTACGACCTGGTCTTCACCATGCCGTCGCGCCCCGTGCTGATGTCGGCGGGCGCGGCGGGACTGCTCCTGACCCCGGGTGTGGGCGCCGCCCCCGCGCCCTCCGCGGGTCCGCTGATCGACATCACCCGGTACGGCTCGGGAGGCACCGAGGCGCCCCGGCGCTTCGACCGCTCCTACACCTGGGTGCTGGACCGGCTGATCGCGCTGCGCGGCGGCGTCCCCAGGCTGTCGCACACCGTCAACGGGCAGGTCTGGCCCAGGGTGGCGCCCGCCCTGGTGAAGCAGGGTGAGTGGATCCGCTTCACCGTGGTGAACCGCGGCGGCGAGCCGCACCCGATGCACCCGCACGGCCACCACGTGCTGGTGCTCTCACGCGACGGGGTGAAGGCCGCGCCGATCTGGATGGACAGCTTCGACGTCGGCCCCGGCGAGGTGTGGGAGGTGGCGCTCAGAGCCGGCAACCCCGGCGTGTGGCTGGCGCACTGCCACGAGCTCACCCACGCCGCCGAGGGGATGACGCTGCACCTCGCCTATGACGGCGTGCGCAGCCCCTTCGCCCTCGACGGCCACAACCACCCGGAGTGAGGGCTACTTCTTCGGCGCCTGTCCGCCCTTCCGCTTCTCGCGGATCTTCATCGTGACCTCGATCGGCGAGCCCGCGAACCCGAACTCCTCGCGGATCCTGCGCTCGATGAAGCGCCGGTAGGTGTCCTCCAGCCAGCCCGAGGTGAACAGCACGAACTTCGGCGGCTCGGTCGAGGCCTGGGTGGCGAAGAGGATCTTCGGCTGCTTGCCGCCGCGCACGGGGGGCGGCGTCTGCTGCACCAGCTCGGTGAGGAAGGCGTTGAGCCTGGCCGTCGGCACCCGGGTGGACCAGGAGTCGAGGGCCTTCTCGATCGCCGGCACCAGACGGTCCATGTGGCGGCCCGTCTTGGCGGAGATGTTGACGCGCAGCGCCCACGGGGTGCGGACGAGCTGCCTGTCGATCTCCCTCTCCAGGTAGTAGCGCCGGTCCTCGTCGACCAGGTCCCACTTGTTGAAGGCAACGACCATCGCCCTGCCCGACTCGATGACCAGGCCGATGATGCGCAGGTCCTGTTCGGTGAGCGGCTCGCTGGCGTCGATCAGCACGATCGCCACCTCCGCCTTCTCCAGCGCGGCGCGGGTGCGCATCGCGGCGTAGAAGTCGGCGCCCTGCAGCTCGCGGTCGCGCCTGCGGATGCCCGCGGTGTCGACGAAGCGCCAGGTGGTGCCGCCCAGGTCGATCAGCTCGTCGACCGGGTCGCGGGTGGTGCCCGCCATGGGGTCGACCAGCACCCGCTCCTCGCCCGCCAGCTTGTTCAGCAGGGAGGACTTGCCGACGTTGGGCTTGCCGAGCAGCGCCACCCTGTGCGGGCCCTTCGCCTCGCCGAAGGTCTGCTTGGGCGTCTCGGGCAGCGCCTCGAGGACCACGTCGAGCAGGTCGCCGGAGGAGCGGCCGTGCAGCGCGGAGACCGGGTAGGGCTCGCCGAGGCCGAGCGACCACAGCGACGTCGCCTCGAGCTCCATCTGCTGGTTGTCGACCTTGTTGGCGGCCAGGATGACCGGCTTGCCCGAGGAGCGCAGCACGCCGCCGACGATCTCGTCGGCGTCGGTGGCGCCCACGACGGCGTCGACCACGAACAGGATCACGTCGGCCAGCTCGACCGCGATCTGGGCCTGCTCGGCGATGCGCAGGTTCATGCCCGTCGCGTCGGGGTCCCAGCCGCCGGTGTCGACGACGGTGAAGCGCCGCCCGCGCCAGGTCGCGTCGTAGGTGACGCGGTCGCGGGTCACGCCCGGCACGTCCTCGACGACCGCCTCGCGACGGCCGATGATGCGGTTGACCAGCGTCGACTTGCCGACGTTCGGCCGCCCCACGACGGCGAGCACGGGCAGGGCTACCGCCTCGTGCTCCTCCTCGTCAGTGGAGATCTCCATGTCGGCGAGCTCGGCCTCGATCCAGCCGGCGTCGTCGTACTCCCCCGTAGTCACTGTTCTCTTCGTTCCTTTGAGTACCGCACCTGATCGTCAGGCGCGCTCGTGTATATGGTCGCGACCGCTTCGGCGCTCGTTGGCATCGGTTCGAGCCTCGCTCTCTCCCGCCGAGCTCCTTCGCTCCGTGATCAACCTCAATACCTCCGCGATGACCTCTTCCAGGTTCAGCGCGGTGGTGTCGAGCTCGACGGCGCCATCCGCCATCGAGAGAGGGTCGGTCTTGCGTGTGGAGTCAAGGGTGTCACGCCTGGCCATCGCGGCCTGCTGCGCCTCGACCGTGGTGCCGTTCGGCTCCGCGGTGCCGTTCAGCTCCGCCGTACGGCGAGTGGCCCTGGCCTCGGCGCTCGCGGTCAGGTAGACCTTGAGCGTCGCGCCGGGGGCGACCACGGTGCCGATGTCGCGGCCTTCGACCACGATGTCGCCCGAGCCGATGATCTCACGCTGCAGCGCCACGAGCCTGGCCCGCACCTCGGGCACGGCGGCCACCAGCGAGACCGCGGCGGTCACCTCCTGGCTCCTGATCGGGGCCGCCACGTCGACGCCGTCGACGTGGATGGTGGGCGCGTCGGGGTCGGTGCCCGAGTCGAGCGCGGGCTCGCCCGCGCGTGAGGCGATCGCCGCCTGGTCGGACAGGTCGACGCCCCGCTGGAGCATCCACCAGGTGATCGCGCGGTACATCGCCCCTGTGTCCAGGTAGCGCAGACCGAGCGCACGGGCCACTCCGCGCGACGCGCTCGACTTACCCGACCCCGAAGGACCGTCCATGGCGACGACCAGACCGCTCACGGCCTTCTCCCTTTTCACGTTTTCCCAACCTCAAGAGGCTACCGCCTTGTGACCACGGGATTGGACGCCCGGCCCGGCCTGCCCTCGGCCGGACGTCCGGTCTCCTGCATGAGCCGGTCGGGAAGCTCCGAGGGCGTCTCTCACTGTCCCTCGGTGTCGGGGATCCAGCTGCCGTGGAAGCCGAGCGGCACCCGCGCGGGCAGGTGGACGGTGGCGACGGGATCGCCCCTGAAGTCCTGGGCGGACAGGATCACCAGGTCGGTCGCTCCCCTGCGCGGGTCGTTGACGAAGGCCATCACGTAGCCGTCGTCCTCGGCCGCGCTGCCCTCCGAGGGGACGAACACCGGCTCGCCCACCGCCGAACCCCTGCCGAACGTCCGGGTCTCCTGGGCTCCGCGCGGCAGGTCGTGCTTGATGAGCGCGTTGCCGAACGCCTCGTCGGGCAGGTCCTCGATGCCGGTGTCGCCGGGGTAGGCGACGTCGACGTAGTCGTGGGAGGCGGCGGCGTAGCCGTAGCGATGGGGCAGCGAGGTGAGCCGCTCGTCGGCCCTCGGGAACTCCTGCGCCCTGTCGTCGAGCCTGGTCTCGCTGACATTGCCCGAGACGGTGTCGAGGGTGAACCTGTCGAGCGTCGGCTGGCCGCCCAGGTCGAGCCGGGCGTCGACGAACCGCTTGGGATAGCGCACGGCGTCGATCACCACCTGGTCGCCGTCGTCGTAGGCGTTGAGCGTGTGGAAGATCCAGCACGGCTCCACCTCCAGCCAGCGCACCTGCCCGCCGTCCCTGGGCAGCAGCCCGATGCGCGCGGGGTGCTCGTCGTTCCAGCTGTACGGCAGCGCCGCCCCCTTGGCCGCGTGGTCCATGCTGAAGGTGACGGGCAGATCGTAGATCACCACGTAGCGCTGGGTCAGCGCGAAGTCGTGCACCATGGGGGCGTCGGCGATCGGGATGTCGGTGGTCCTGCTGACCCTGCCCTGCGGGTCGAGCACGACGTGCTGGTGGTGGTCCCAGCCGAAGTAGTAGGCGACGGCGTGCAGCTCGCCGGTGCGCGGGTCGAGCTTGGTGTGGGCGGCGTACCCCCCGGGCAGCGTGCCGCCGAAGTCGCACGGGCCCACCGTGTCGAGCTCGTAGGTCAGCTCGTACGGCCTGGCCCCCGCCTCCACGGTGGCGAACGTCCGGCCCGCGTGGCCGATGACGTGCGTGTTGGGGGCGAAGTCGAAGTCGGCGTGGACGGCACCCTTCCTCGGCTCCTCGCCCAGCCTGCGGGCCGTCGCGGCGTTGCGGACCCACCTGTTGCGGTACCACTCGGCTCTGCCGTCGCGCAGCCGTACGCCGTGGACCATGCCCTCGCCGAGGAACAGGTGGGCGGCGTTCGGGTCGTCGAGGTCGAAGGGGTTGGGGCCGTTGCGCAGGTAGCGGCCGTTGAGCTCGGCGGGGATCCGCCCTGTGACGGGCAGGTCGAAGGCGGTGATCTCCTCGGTGACCGGGGCGAAGCCGTCGCGGTAGGGCGTGGTCATGGGGGTGTCCTCTCCTCGGAGGTCTGGAAGGCTCGGATGAGGGAGCGGCAGAGCAGCTTGTGGCGCTGCTCGGCCTGCTCCCCTGTGAGATGGCCCGACAGTTCGAGGCTGGTGGCGCCGTGCGAGGCCATCCACAGCAGGTCGGCGATCTCCTCGGCGGTGCCTCCGCGCAGCCGTCCCGCTTCGAGACAGGCGGCGACGTGGGCGGTGAGGATGTCGAAGGTCCTGCGCGAGCACTCCAAGGCCTCGCTGCTCGGTGCGAAGCCCTGCAGGGCGCCCTCGAACATCACGCGGTAGTAGTCGGGTTCGGCCAGCGCGTAGGCGCGGTAGGCGGTGCCGCACTCCATCAGCCTGACCAGAGGGTCGGGGTCGTCGCTCGCGGCCAGGAGCATGCGTTCGAACCTGGCGAAACCCTCGAGCCAGAGCGCCTGCACCAGGCCGTCCTTGCCGCCGAACAGGGTGTAGATCACCTTGGTCGAGCAGCCGACGGCGGCCGAGATACCCCGAACCGTCAGCGCGCTCGCCCCCTCGGTGACGAGCAGGTGGGTGGCCGCGTCGAGGATGGCGGCCCGCACGGCCCCCTGTCCCGCCTCTTGCGCCCGCTGGTAAGCCGTCATCGAGGTAACACCGTTTCTATGTGGTAACGCCGTTACCGCCTGTCTACGCCGTTCTCGCGCCCAGGTCAAGGGGTAAGGACCGCGAATGGAAGAAGCGAGGACGACGATCGTGGTCGCCACCAGGAACAGGCGCGAGACGCTGGAGCGGACGCTGCCTCTGCACGCCGGGCCCGTCATCCTCGTCGACAACGGCTCCACCGACGGCACCCCCGATCTCGTGCGCGGCCGCTTCCCGCACGTGCGGGTCGTCGAGGCGGGCCGCAATCTGGGCGCCCCCGCACGCAACGTCGGGGTGAAGCTGGCGCGCACGCCGTACGTGGCCTTCGCCGACGACGACTCCTGGTGGGCGAAGGGCGCGCTCGACAGGGCCGCCGACGTGATGGACGCCCATCCCCGCCTCGCCGTACTGGCGGGAAAGGTACTGGTCGGTCCGGAGGAGCGCACCGACCCCGTCAGCACCCTGATGGCCCGCTCGCCGCTGCCAGGCTCGGCGGGACCCGGCGTCCTGGGCTTCCTGGCCTGCGGCGCGGTGGTGCGCAGGACGGCGTTCCTCGAAGCGGGCGGCTTCGACGACGTGATCTTCTTCTTCGGCGAGGAGGAACGCCTGGCCGTGGACCTGGCCGCGCGCGGCTGGGAGCTGGCCTACGTCGAGGAGGTCGTCGCTCACCACCACCCCTCCCCCGCCCGCGACCCCCGCGCCAGGCTGGCCCTGGCCGCGCGCAACGCGGTGCTCACCGCGGTGCTGCGCCGTCCGTGGCCGGTGGTCACGCGCACGGTCCTGCGGACCGCCAGAAGCGGAAGTCCAGGACGGCAGGGGCTGCGCGACGCCGTCCCGCGGCTGCCGCGGGCCCTCGCGCGCCGCCGCACGCTGCCCCGAGCCGTCGAGAACGCCCGTGAGCTGCTGGAACGCACGTCATAGGTGTTTGGCCGCCGCGCGATTCTGGGTAGGCGAGAGGCCATGAGCAACTCACCGAATCCGATCGAACTGCAGAAGCACCTGTCCGGCGTGGACTACCCCGCCAGCAGGGACGACCTGGTCAAGACGGCCAAGGAACAGGGGGCCGACCAGGAGATGATCAAAGCGTTGCAGTCCATTCCCGACCGCGAGTACGACGGACCCAACGCGGTCACCCAGGCGGTCAGCCAGAGCTGAGCTTGAGCGCGGCGGCGGGGATGAGCCCCCGCTTGAGCAGCTTGAAGGAGTGGATCGGGCTGCCGCTGACCATCTCCTTGTACATGATGGCCCAGCGGCCCCTGAGCCAGCCCTTCCTGGGGGTGTCGTCGGCCCTGACGAACTGGATGACCGCGTCCTTGCGGCCCAGGCTCACGGGCTGGTGGAAGTAGCCGAACCTGAACGGCTTGGGCGTCCTGCCGCGCACCTCGTCGGCGAGCGCGCCGCCCGCGTGCAGCCCGGTCGGGATGCCGCCCTGGCAGGTGCCGTGCATCACCCCGAAGGGCTGGCTCACCGCGGCGGCGTCGCCGACCGAGTAGACGTCGGGGTGGGAGACCGAGCGCAGCGCGGCGTCCACGACGATCCTGTCGCGGGCGTCGACGGTGAAGCCGGCCTCGCGGGCCAGCGCGAGGCCGCGGGTCCCCGCCGTCCAGAGAGTCGCGACCGAGTCGATCCGCTCGCCGCCTTCCAGCTCGACGGCGTCGGGCAGCACCTTCACCACCTGGGTGTCCTGGCGGACCTCGACGCCGAGGCGGCGCATGGCGCGCTCGGCGTGGGCGCGGGCCTTCGGCCCCATCATCGAGCAGGGACGCCCCCTGCTGAGCAGCACCACGCGCAGCCGCGGGTACGCCTCGGCCAGCTCGGTCGCCGACTCGACGCCGGTCAGCCCGCCTCCTGCGACCACGACCGTGCCCTGCCGCGTGGAGCGCAGGCGCTCGGCCAGCGCCACGGTGCCCGCGTGGTCGTCGTAGCGGAAGGCGTGCTCGCCGACGCCCGGTACCGACACGCCGGTGACGGTGCCCAGCGCGTAGACGAGCTTGTCGTAGGCGAGCACGCGCCCGCCGCCGAGCCGTACCTCATGGGCCTGAGGATCGATGCCCTCGACCCAGCCCTGGACGAAGGCGACGCCTGACCCGGCGAGCACGTCCTCGATGGAGTGGTCGGCGAGCCGCTGGCCCGCCGCCGTCTGGTGCAGCCGCAGCCGCTCGGTGAACCTCGGCGAGGCGCTGACCAGCGTCACCCTGCCGCCGTGGCGGCGCGACTTCCGCGCCGCCCTGATCGCCGCCGCCATGCCGGTGTAGCCGGCCCCTAGAACCACGATTCTCGTCATGCCATCCAGACGTATCGAGCGACGCCCGTTGTGACATCGCCCTTAAGGCAGTTGCCATCCGCGGTCGCGCAGGGCCTGCTCGAGCACGGCCACGGCGTCGGGCTGCACCGACAGCTCCGCCAGGCCGAGCGGCAGGCCGGGGGCGTGTTCGAGGCGCACGTCCTCGACGTTGACCCCCACCTCGTCGCAGATCTGGAAGAGCCGTGCCAGCTGGCCCGGACGGTCGCCGATGACGACCTGCACGACGGCGTAGGCCGCGGCAGGCCCCCCGTGCTTGCCCGGAATCCTGCCGTGCCCCGCGACACCGCGCTTGAGCAGCTCGGTGACCTCGGGGCCCGCGCTCTCGTCGCCCTGCGCCAGCGCGCGCAGCGCGGCGGCGGCCTCGGACAGGTCGCGCGAGACGGCTTCCAGCACCTCGGCCACGGGAGCGGCGTTGCCCGACAGGATGCCGAGCCAGAGGCCGGGGTCGCCGCCCGCGATCCTCGTCACGTCGCGCACGCCCTGCCCGGCCAGGCCCAGCGCCACGTCGGAGGCGTCGGCCAGGCGCGCGGCCACCGCGGAGGCGGCCACGTGCGGGGCGTGGGAGACGACGGCGACGGCCCTGTCGTGGTCTTCGGCGGCCACCTCGACCGCGTTGGCGCCACACAGCTCGATCAGCCGCAGCACCGCCTCCCTGGCATCGGCGGAGGCCTCGTCCGTCGGGCACAGCGCCCACGGCCTGCCGAGGAACAGATCGCCCCTGGCGGCGCCCGGGCCCGCCTTCTCCCTGCCCGCCATGGGGTGGGAGGCGACGTAGGTGCTCAGGTCGCAGCCGAGCGCGGCGGCCGCGGCGATCGGCCTGGCCTTGACGCTGGCCACGTCGGTGTAGAAGCGGGCAGCGCCGAGCTGCTGCAGACCGCGCAGCTCGCTGGCCACGTGGTCGGGGGGAACCGCGACGACCGCGAGGTCGACGGGGTCGCCAAGGCTCCACTCCTGGCCCGCGCCCATCTCCCTGGCCAGCCGTACGGCGCCCAGATCGCGGTCGGCCAGCAGCACGGTCACGCCGCGCTGGCGCAGCGCCAGCCCGATCGACGTGCCGACCAGGCCGGTGCCGAGAACGAGAACGGTGTCGAGCTTCACCGGATCGGTGGTCACTGCGCGATGTCCTGGCGTAGCACGGTCGCGCCGCGCAGGTAGACGTGCTGGATCTCCACGCGCGGACGGTCGGTCTCCACGTGCGCCATCAGCCGCACCACACGGGGCAGCGCGCCCGGCACGCCGATCTCGGTGCAGCAGATCAACGGCACCTCGTGGAAGCCGAGCTTGCGCGCGGCGAGGGCGGGGAACTCCGCCGTCAGGTCGGGCGTCGCGGTGAACAGCACGCTGATCACATCGTCGGTGGTCAGCTGGTTGCGCTCCATGACCGCCGCCACCAGCTCGGTGGTCCCACTGATGATGGCGTCGCGGTCGTTGGCCTCGACCTGGATCGCCCCGCGGATCGCCCGCACCATGTCACATCCCCTTCATATGGTTCGGAGCCCGCGCACGGTGTGCGCGGGCTCCTCCGTCCGGCCAGATTACAGCTTGACCGCCGCGTAGAGGTCGCCGACCTCCTTGAGGCTCAACGCCCTGATCGTTCCCGGCTTAGTACGGCCGAGCTTGACCGGACCGAACTCGATCCTGGCCAGGTCGATCACGCGGTGACCCGCCTCTTCCAGCATGCGCCTGACGATGTGGTTGCGGCCCTCGTGCAGCACGATCTCCACCAGCGCCTGCTGCCCGTGCTCCTGCACGATCTCGAAGTGGTCGGCCTTGGCCAGGCCGTCCTCGAGCTCGATGCCCTTCCTGAGCCTGCGGGCCAGGTCACGCGGGATCGGGCCGGGCACCTTCGCCCAGTACTTCTTCTGCACGCCGTAACTCGGGTGCGTCAGCCTGTTGGCCAGCTCGCCGTCGTTGGTGAGCAGCAGCAGACCCTCGGTCTCGGTGTCGAGCCTGCCCACGTGGAACAGGCGGGGCGCCAGCTCCTGCGTGAAGTCGGCCAGGCACGGACGACCCTGCGGGTCCTCCATCGTCGAGACGACGCCGATGGGCTTGTTCAGCGCGTAGTAGACCAGGTCGGGAGCGGTCGGGATGCGCTTGCCGTCCACGTGGATGACCTGCGCCGCAGGGTCGACCTTGGCGCCGAACCTCCTGACGACCTGGCCGTTCACGGTGACGCGACCGTCGCCGATCATCTCCTCGCACGCGCGCCTGCTGGCCACGCCCGCCTGGGCGAGCACCTTCTGCAGCCGCACGCCGCCGGGCACCTCGGTGGTGTCGCGCTCGTCGGTGTAGCCGTCGGGGAAGAAGTCACGGTCGCGCATGGGCTGGCGGGAGGTCTTGAAGACGTCCTTCTTGCCCTTCGCGCCGCTGCCGATCGTCTGCACCCTGCCGGTACGGCCGGCGGGCTCGCTCCGCTTGGGCGCGGGACGGCCGATCGTCTGCGGCTCCTCGCGCCTGCCGTAGCGGGCCCTGGAACCGTCGTCGCGCCTGCCGCCCCTGTCGGCCTTCAGCCCGCTCCTGTCGTCACGCCGCGCCTGACCGCCGCGGTCGTCACGGGAACCCTGACCACCACGGTCGTCACGGTAGGCGGGAGCGCCGCGGTCGTCGCGCTGCGGCTGACCGCCGCGGTAGCCGCCACGGTCGTCGCGTCCGCTCTGGGCGCCTCGGAAGCCTCCACGGTCGTCGCGGAAGCCTCCACGGTCGTCGCCGGAGGTCGCGCGGTCGTCGCGGAAGCCGCGGCTGTCGCCGTAACCGCCGCGGTCCTGGCGCGCGCCACCGAAGTCGCGCCGCTCCCTGAACCCGCCACGGTCGCCGCCGCGCTCGCCGGCTCCACGGCCGCCGCCCGGGCGGTCACTCGCGCCACGGTAGCCGCCGCGCTCGTCACCACTCCTGCCGTAGCCGCCGCGCTCACCCTGGCCGCCACGGAAACCGCCCTGGCCGCCACGCTCACCCTGGCCACCACGGTAGCCGCCCTGGCTCCCGCGCTCACCCTGGCCGCCACGGTAGCCGCCCTGGCTCCCGCGCTCACCCTGGCCGCCGCGGTAGCCGCCCTGCCCTGATCCACGGTCGTCGCGGAAGCCGCCGCCCTGGCCGGCTCCGCGCTGGAAACCACCCTGGCCGCCGCGGTCCTCGCGGAAGCCGCCGCCCGCGCCACCGCGCTCGGCTCCACCGCGGAAGCCGCCGCTCTGGCCATCGCGGTCACCGCGGAAGCCGCCGCCCTGGCCGCCACGGTCGTCACGACCGGGGCCCGCGGGCTTGCCGTACCTGGCGCGCGAGCCGCTGCGGTCGGCGCGCAGGGAGTCACGGCCGGGGCCGAAGTCGCCCCTGCTGTCGTCGCGGCGGGCGCCACCACGGAAGTCGTCCCGGCGAGCACCGCCGCCGGACCCCTCCCTGCGCGCGCCGCCGCTGAAGCCGTCACGGCGGGAAGACCCGCCGAAGTCGTCACGGCGGGGGGCCCCGCCGGTGTCGTCACGGCGGGGTGCGCCGCCGAAGTCGTCGCGACGGGGTCCGCCGCGGTCGTCGTCGCGACGGGAGTCGCGCCTGTCATCGGAGCGGAAGGCGGGACGCCCGCTCGCGCCGCCCCTGGGGTTTCCACCCCGTGAGCCGCCGGTGCGTCCACGACCGCGTCCATCACCGGACGGGGTGCTGCGCCTGTTGATCACTTCGTTGTCTCCTCAAGGTTTTCCACGTCGTCGGGCAGGAAGGGCGCGAGCTCAGGTAGCTCGTCGATGCTCTTCAGGCCCAACCGCTCCAAGAAGTAGGAGCTTGTCCGGTAGAGCACTGCCTGGCTCTCCGGGTCGGAGCCGGCCTCTTCGACCAGCCCCCTGGCGACCAGCGTCCGCATGACGCCGTCGCTGTTGACGCCGCGCACGGCGGCGACTCTGGCGCGGCTCACCGGTTGCCGGTAGGCCACGACCGCGAGGGTCTCCAGCGCGGCCTGGGTCAGCCGTGCCTGCTGGCCGTCGCGGACGAACCGCTCGACCAGCGGGGCGCAGTCGGCGCGCGTGTAGAACCGCCAGCCGCCTGCCACCTCTCTCAGATCGAAACCCCGTCCGGCGTCGGAGTATTCCGCCGCGAGCGCGCGGAGCGCCGTCTCGATCTCGTGTGTGGGATGTTCGAGCACCTGGGCCAGCGTGATGGCGGCCACGGGTTCGTCCACGACGATCAGGATCGCCTCCAGCGCCGCCCGCAGCTCAGGCCCTCGCTCGGGCCGCACCCCGTCATCGGAGGGCTCCTGGGTGTCGTCGCCGAACCCTATGCTCTCCTCTGGACGGCCGGCGGAAGCGCCTCTCCCGTCCCAGGAGAAATCCCCCAGGACGGCAGCCCCCTCCCCCTGGCCGTCGCCGGAGCGAGGGCGACCCGCCGAGGGAGCCTCGAAGGCGGCAGACCCCCGCCCGTCGGAAGCCGCCACCGCACGACCCGCCCCACCCGCGAAGTCCACCTTCTCCCGAGCCGAGGCCCCGGAAGACGAGGCCCCAGAAGACGAGGCCCCAGAAGACGACGTCTCGGGAACCGACGCCTCGGGAACCGACGTCCCAGAAGCCTGGGTCTCGAAAGCCTGGGTCTCGAAAGCCTGGGTCTCGAAAGCCGGAACTTCCGAGGCGCGGTCAGTGTCGGTGGGCGCCGGCTGGGGGGTCGTGGGGCCGTCGAAGGGCGCGGTCTCGAAGGTCTCGGATTCCAGTTCCTGGGCAGCCTCGGAGGCCGCGGTCCCGGGGGTGAGGTCCTCCTGCGGCCGGTCGTCCGCCGAAGGTGAGCGGTCGGCGCCCTCTGAAGGGGTATGGTCGCCGTCCGTCGAGGGTGAGCGGTCGCCGTTCTTCGAGGGTGGGGGCTGCGCGCCGAAGATGGCCGAGCCTGGCAGGCGGGCCCAGGCGGGCACGTCGTCTCCCGCGCCACCCCCGTCCCCCGCCAGATGCTCCGACGGCGACGGGTCCCTGGGAGCCGGGAACTCACTCATCTGCAGCCTTCTCCGCGCTCTCTTCGTAGTCGTCGCCCACCGACACGTCTCCGTCGTCGGCACCGGTCCAGGTCACGTGCAGATCGCCCAGCGGTTCGACCTGCTCGAAGGTGACGGCCGACTCCCTGAACAGCTCGAGTACGGCCAGAAAGCGGGCGATCACCTCGAAGGTGCCCTCGCAGTCGGCGACCAGAGTCCTGAAGGTGGCTGTTCGCATGCGCCGCAACCGCTGGACAAGGATAGCGGCTTGCTCCCTGACGCTGGCCAGAGGTTGGTAGATGTGCCCGACGCTGACGGTCGGCGGCAGCTTGGGGGTGAACGCCTTGGCCGCGATGCGCGCCAGCTGGTCGGGGCCGATGCCGAGGACCAGCTCGGGCAGCAGGTTGGCGAACTGCGCCTCCATGGGCACCGACCTGGGGAACCTCAGAGCCTCCTCCGCCATCAGCCCGGAGAAGACCTTGGCGACCTCCTTGTAGGCCCGGTACTGCAGCAGCCTGGCGAACAGCAGGTCACGCGCCTCCAGCAGCGCGAGGTCCTCTTCGTCCTCGACCTCGCCCGTGGGCAGCAGCCTGGCCGCCTTCAGGTCGAGCAGCGTGGCTGCGACGAGCAGGAAGTGGCTGGTCTGGTCGAGGTCCCATTCGGGCCCACGCGACTTGATGTAGGCGATGAACTCGTCGGTGACCTGGGAGAGGGAGACCTCGGTGATGTCGAGCTTGTGCTTGGAGATCAGGCCGAGCAGCAGGTCGAAAGGTCCCTCGAAGACGTCCAGATGAACCTGGAAGCCCTGCTGCTCGGTGGAAGTCACCTGGCCATTGTGGCAGGCTGCGGCCAGCGCGAGAGCACCTCGCGGGCCAGCTCCCTGTAGGCGTTCGCGCCGAGGGAGGAGGGGTCGAAGGTGGTGATGGGCTCGCCCGCGACGGTCGCGTCGGGGAAGCGCACCGTCCTGTTGATGACCGTGTGGAACACCTTGTCGCCGAAGGCCTCCACGACGCGGGCCAGCACCTCGCGGCCGTGCAGGGTGCGGGCGTCGTACATGGTGGCCAGCAGGCCCTCGATCTCGAGCTCGTCGTTGAGCCGCTCCTGCACCTTGGTGATGGTGTCCATGAGGAGCGCGACGCCGCGCAGCGCGAAGAACTCGCACTCCAGCGGCACCATGACGCCGTGGGCGCAGGTGAGCGCGTTGATCGTGAGCAGGCCCAGTGAGGGCTGGCAGTCGATCAGGCACACGTCGTAGTAGGGCAGCAGCGGCTTGAGCACCCGCCCGAGCACCTGCTCGCGGGCCACCTCGGTGACGAGCTGGACCTCGGCCGCGGACAGGTCGATGTTGCTCGGCAGCAGGTCGAGGCCCTCGACGCCGGTCTCCAGCAGGACGTCCTCGGCGGTGACGCTGCGGTCCATCAGCAGGTTGTAGACCGTCAGGTCGAGCTGGAGCGGGTTGATGCCCAGGCCCACCGACAGCGCGCCCTGCGGGTCGAAGTCGACGAGCAGGACCTTCAGCCCGCACTCGACGAGCGCGGCGCCCAGGTTGATGGTGGTGGTCGTCTTGCCGACGCCGCCCTTCTGGTTGACCATGGCGACCACCCTGGCCGGGCCGTGCGTCTCGCGCGGCAGCGGCTCAGGGAACACCGGGCGCGGTCGCCTGGTGGGGCCCAGATTCACGCCCGTGGCGGGCGTGTTGGTCTTCGTGTCACCCCAGGGATTCTCGGGGGTCCCCGGAGTCGAACCGTTGGCGGTCACAGTCACCAGCTCGAACCTCCCTGACGGTCCCGAACCGGACCGTCCGGACGGACACTATGGCGTCAGCACTTAGGCGGCAAGACGGCACGCCGCGTGACGCAAAGACTATAGATCACTGTCGAGCGCGAGGGTGCGCCGCGGCGTAGACCTCGCGGAGCTTGTCAACCGTCACCAAGGTGTAGACCTGGGTGGTCGTCACCGAGGCGTGGCCGAGGAGTTCCTGGACCACCCTAACGTCCGCACCGCCGTCAAGGAGGTGAGTTGCGAACGAATGCCGCAAGACGTGCGGAGAGATCCCTTCGAGCCCCGCCCTCTCGGCGGCGGCCTGGAGCACCTCCCACGCCCCCTGCCGGGTGAGGCGGCCGCCTCGGGCGTTGAGGAAGACGGCGGGGGTGCCGCGGCCGTGTGCCAGCAGGGACGGCCTGGCCCGCACGAGGTAGGCGTCGAGCGCCTGCCTGGCGAAGCGGCCGACGGGCACGACCCGGGTGCGCCCTCCCTTGCCGCGCAGCCGTACCTGCTCCTGTTCGAGGTCGTCGAGGGCCAGGCCGACGGCTTCTGAGATGCGCGCGCCCGTGCCGTACAGCAGCTCGAGCAGGGCCCTGTTGCGGAGGGTCAGCGGCGCGCCGTCGGGACCGGAGGCGGCGATGAGCCGCTCGACCTCGGCGACGCCGATGGCCTTCGGGAGGCGGCGCAGTTGGCGCGGAGGGCGGACCTCGTGGGCGGGGTCGTGGGCGGCGACGCCCTCGCGCAGGGCGAACCTGTGCAACCCCCTGACCGCCGAGACCGCACGGGCCGCCGAGCTGGCGACCAGGGCGGGGTGGTCGCCGTCGCCCTCGCGCAGCACGGTGAGGAAGGCGAGGACGTCGGCCTCGCCCACCTCACCGAAGGTGACCCTGCCGCGCGTCCTCAGATGCTCGACGTAGCGGCGCAGGTCTCTGCGGTAGGAGGCCAGCGTGTTGGCAGCCAGGCCTCGCTCCACCGCCAGATGGGCGAGGTAGCTGGAGAGCACTGCCTCCACGAAGAGTCCTCCTGTCACGCCTCCGGGGCGTCGGCGGGCCGCAACAGGGCGAATCCCTCGACCGAAGCCGCATACGCGGCGAGGATACCGGCCACGGTCGGGGAATTGTGGATCATTCCCATGAGCGCCCTCTCCACGGCGTCGGCCAGGGGCACCCACTCCACCGGCATGTCGAACTCCTCGTGGCGCCGGTCGAAGTCGATCTCGACCTTCGACAGGTCACGGGCCAGGAAGACGCGGATGCGCTCGTCCGACATGCCAGGGGAGGTGTAGAGGTCGACGAGGGTGTGCCAGGTGCCGGCCTGGTAGCCCGCCTCCTCGGCCAGCTCGCGGGCGGCGGTGGCGGCCAGCGGCTCGCCCTCGACGTCGCGGATCCCGGCGGGAAGCTCCCACAGCAGGTGCCGCGTCGGGTGGCGGTACTGCCTGATCAGCAGCACGCGGGCGTCCTCGTCGAGCGCGAGGACCGCTACGGAGCCGGGGTGGACGACGTAGTCGCGGTCGGCGACCTCGTCGCGCGGCATGCGCACGGTGTCGGTGCGCACGCCGATCACGTACCCCTTGAAGTGCTCCCTGGACTCGACGACCGGCCACTCTTCCGGCAGGTCCTCGATCCTCACTTCTTGGCCGCCTTGGGCGAGCGACCGTCGGCGTAGACCAGCGAGGCGCCGATGAGGCCCTTGAACAGCGGGTGCGAGCGGGTCGGGCGGGAGCGGAACTCGGGGTGGGCCTGGGTGCCGATGAAGAACGGATGCGTCTCGGCGGGCAGCTCGGTGTACTCCACCAGGCGGCCGTCGGGCGACAGGCCCGAGAAGACCAGACCGACCTTCTCCAGCTGCTCGCGGTAGGCGTTGTTGACCTCGTACCTGTGGCGGTGGCGCTCGTCGGCCTTGGCCTTGCCGCCGTAGAGCTGGCGGGCCAGCGTGCCCTCGCCGAGCTTGGCGGTGTAGAGGCCGAGGCGCATGGTGCCGCCCATGTCGCGCTCGCCGGAGACGACGTCCTCCTGGTCGGCCATGGTCGAGATCACCGGGTGCTTGCTGTCGGGGTCGAACTCCGCGCTGTTGGCGTCGGCGATGCCCGCCAGGTTGCGGGCGGCCTCGATGACCATGCCCTGCATGCCGAGGCAGATGCCGAGCAGCGGGATCTTGTTCTCGCGGGCGTGGCGGATCGCGCCGATCTTGCCCTCGATGCCGCGCACGCCGAACCCGCCGGGGATCAGCACGCCGTCGACGCCGTCGAGCTCGCGGGCCGCGCCATCCTCGCTCTCGCAGTCGTCGGACTTGACCCAGCGGATGTTGACGCGGGCGTCGTTGGCGAAGCCGCCCGCGCGCAGCGCCTCGGTGACGCTGAGGTAGGCGTCGGGCAGGTCGATGTACTTGCCGACCAGCGCGACCGTGACCTCCTTGGCCGGACGGTGGACCCTGCGCAGGAGCTGCTCCCACTCCTTCCAGTCGACGTCGCGGAAGGGCAGGCCGAGGCGGCGGACGACGTAGGCGTCGAGGCCCTCGGTGTGGAGCACCTTGGGGATGTCGTAGATGGAGGCCGCGTCGACGGCGCTGACCACGGCGTCCTCGTCGACGTCGCACATCAGGCTGATCTTGCGCTTGATCGAGGTGTGGACAGGACGGTCGGAGCGCAGCACGATCGCGTCGGGCTGGATGCCGATGCTGCGCAGGGCGGCCACGCTGTGCTGGGTCGGCTTGGTCTTCAGCTCACCGCTCGGCCCGATGTACGGCAGCAGCGACACGTGCAGGAAGAAGACGTTGTCGCGGCCGACCTCGTGCCTGATCTGGCGCACCGACTCGAGGAAGGGCAGCGACTCGATGTCGCCGACCGTGCCGCCCACCTCGGTGATGACCACGTCCACGTCGGGACCGGCCATGCCGCGGATGCGCTCCTTGATCTCGTTGGTGATGTGCGGGATCACCTGGACGGTGTCGCCGAGGTACTCCCCGCGCCGCTCCTTGGCGATGACGTTGGAGTAGACCTGGCCCGTCGTGACGTTGGCCGAGCCGTGCAGGTCGGTGTCGAGGAAGCGCTCGTAGTGGCCGACGTCTAGGTCGGTCTCGGAGCCGTCGTCTGTGACGAAGACCTCACCGTGCTGGAACGGGTTCATCGTTCCGGGGTCGACGTTGAGGTAGGGGTCGAGCTTCTGCATGGTGACCCGCAGACCGCGGGCCTTCAGCAGGCGACCCAGGCTGGACGCCGTGAGCCCCTTGCCGAGACTGGAGGCGACACCGCCGGTGACGAACAGATGCTTGGTTTGCGATGCGCTGCGCAAGAAGTCTCCCGTGGCTCGAGGTGTGGCGTTGACGTCCACGGGCTCTCAGGATATCAAACAACGCCCTCGACATGCCCGAACGGCAGGACCACAGAGTAACTTTGGGCCTTATGTCACTAGTACGGCGGGCGGTCGGCGCCCTGGTTCACCGCCTTTACGACGCGGTCAGGAGAGCGGGCGCGCTCACCCCTGCCAGTCAGGCCGGCTACCGCTTCCGCCACATGGGCGAGGGCGTCAGCATCGCCTTCCCCGTCGGCGCGATCTTCGGAGAGCGCTGGATCGAGATCGGCGGGCACACCCTGATCGGCGAGCGCGTCTCGCTGTCGTGCGGCATGGGACCAGGCGTCGACCTGGGCCCGAACTCCATTCTGCGCATCGGGGGAAGCTGTTCGATCGGCAGGGGCAGCCACATCGTCGCCCACCAGTCGATCGACATCGGCGACGACGTCTTCACCGGCCCCTACGTGTACATCACCGACCAGAACCACGTCTACGACGACCCTGACATGCCGATAGGCAGGCAGTGGCCGCGCAACAATCCGGTCTCGATCGGCGACGGGTCCTGGCTGGGCGCCGGGGCGATCATCCTGCCCGGCACCAGGATCGGCAGGCAGTGCGTGGTGGCGGGCGGCGCGGTGGTGCGCGGCGAGTTCCCCGACCACAGCGTGATCGCGGGGGTGCCGGCCAAGGTGGTCCGCAGCTACTCCGCCGACCTGGGCTGGCACGCGCCGGGCGTCACCCCCTTCGACCGTCAGGCCACCGGCTGAGGGCACTGGGGGCCTGAGGTACGCGTATCACCAGCAGTCTGGACAAATGCTGTAAATCACCCGGCCATGGATCGGCATCGGAACGCCTCACACCCCCGGCTGAGGGAACCCCTCCGGTATGGCCGACGTCGATCTCCTGCTGCGGCTGGTCACCGCGGCCGTGCTGGGCGCGGTGATCGGCATGGAGCGGCAGTGGCGGGCTCGGATGGCGGGCCTGCGCACCAACCTGCTCGTCGCCGTGGGATCCGCGCTGTTCGTGCTGCTGAGCGCCTACGGCTTCGTCGGCGACCCCGGCACCGCCGATCCGACCAGGGTGGCCGCGCAGATCGTCTCGGGCATCGGCTTCCTCGGCGCGGGCGTGATCCTGCGCGAGGGCTTCAACATCAGGGGGCTCAACACCGCCGCCACCCTGTGGTGCGCCGCCGCCGTGGGATCCCTGGCCGGAGCGGGCATGTACTTCCTGTCCGTCGCCGGCACCCTCCTGATCGTCGGCGCGAACACCGCGATGCGGCCCCTCGGCCGCTTCCTCGACCGGCGAAGGGCCCGGCGGCGCACCCGCTACCGCTTCGAGGTCAGGTGCTGGGACGACGACCAGGCCCATGTCAGGAAGCTGATCGTCAATGCCCTCACCCGTCCCGAACTGCGTCTGCGCAGCCTCCACAGCCATGACTCCGACCTGCGCGGACAGGTCGAGGTGCACGCACTCGTCGACAGCCTGCGCCGTGACGAGAACCTGTTCGAGGGCGCCACCAGCCGGCTGAGCCTCGAACCCGCGATCACCTCGGTGTCATGGACCGTCGAGCAGGACGATGACGAGGACGACTCCTAGGGGTTAGCGTCAGCCCATGCGGAGCGCGATCTGTGAGCGTCTGGGCGTCGAGTTCCCTCTGTTCGCCTTCAGCCACTGCCGCGACGTGGTCGCCGCGGTCACCAACGCGGGCGGCTTCGGCGTGCTCGGCGCCGTCGCCTACTCGGCCGAGCAGCTCGACACCGAGCTGAGCTGGATCGACGCGCAGGTGGGCGGCAGGCCGTACGGGGTGGACGTGCTGGTGCCCGGCAGGACAGAGGGCCCGAGGGCGACCGTGCCCGAGTCGCACCTGTCCTTCACCGCCGGCCTCCTCCAGCGCTACGGCGTGCCGTTCGCCGCCTCGCCCGCCGGGTTCGGCGACAGGGTCAGCGCCAGGGGCGCGACCGAGCTCATCGAGGTGGCGCTCAGGCACCCTGTCCGCCTGATCGCCAGCGCGCTCGGCCCGCCGCCTCCGCAGATGGTCTCCATGGCCCGCGAGGCGGGCGTGCCCGTCGCGGCGCTGGTGGGCACGGTGGAGCACGCGCGCAGGCAGGTGGCGGCCGGCGCCGACATCATCGTGGCGCAGGGCACGGAGGCCGGCGGCCACACCGGTGAGATCGCCACGATGGTGCTGGTGCCGCAGGTCGTCGACGCCGTCGCGCCCGTGCCCGTGCTGGCCGCGGGCGGCATCGCGTCGGGACGGCAGATGGCCGCGGCCATGGCTCTGGGCGCCGAGGGCGTGTGGTGCGGGTCGGTGTGGCTGACGACCGAGGAGGCCGAGACGCCGCGGTCGGTCAAGAGGAAGATGCTGGCCGCCTCCTCGCTCGACACGGTCCGCTCACGCTCGCGCACGGGCAAGCCGGCCAGACAGCTCGCCTCGGCCTGGACCGCCGCGTGGGACTCCGGCGAGGACAGCCCCGGCCCGCTCGGGATGCCGCTGCAGATGGTGCTCGCGGAGTCGGCGATGGCCCGCGTGGTGCAGGCGGCGGAGCGGGGCGAGCCGGGCGCGGTGGAGCTGGCGAACTACTTCGTCGGGCAGGTGGTGGGCCAGCTCGACCAGGTGAAGCCGGCCCGCCAGGTGGTCTACGAGATGATCGAGGAGTTCGGCGACGCGATCGAGCGGCTCTCCCGGCTCACCGAGTGAGTTCGCCTCGGCGGTGACGGGCCCCCGGGCGCCGCCTCCCCCGAGCACCCCGGCCCCGCCGGCAGGGGATCCGGGGGACGACGAAATCCCGGCCAGGTGATCGACGGGACGACCGCGCGGACGGGTCAGGAGCTACGGTCGAAGGAGGCGGGGGCGACGTCACGGCGGGCGCCGAAGTCGCGCCCGCGTAGCGTGATGGACGGAGGGTCACCCGGTGACCGCGGTGGGCTGTGGGGGGCCTGCCGTACAGGATGGGACAAGGGATGCTCGCTGCACTGACCGGCCTCGGACTGAGCACCGCCGCCGGGTTGAACGCCTACATTCCGCTCCTGGTGGTCGGGGTGCTGGCCAACCTGACCGACGCGGTGAAGCTGCCCGACGGCTACGGGTGGCTGTCCAACTGGGGCGTGCTCGCGATCATCGCGGTGCTTCTGCTGGCCGAGTTCGTGCTGGACAAGGTGCCCGTGGTCGACAGCGTCAACGACGCCATCCAGACCGCCGTACGGCCGGCGTCAGGCGGCGTGGTCTTCAGCGCCACCGCGGCCGCCGCCGAGATCGACAGCTCCACCTGGATGACGGAGAACCCGTGGGCGGGGTGGCTCATCGGGATCGTGACCGCGCTGGCCGTCCACGTGCTGAAGTCAACGGCCAGGCCGGTCGTCAACGCCACCACCGGCGGCCTCGGCGCCCCCGTGGTCAGCACCGTGGAGGACGCCGGCTCGCTCGGCGTCAGCCTGGTCGCGATCTTCCTGCCGGTCCTGGTGCTGGTCCTGCTGGCCGCACTGGCCGTCTTCGCCTGGTGGGCGATCAGAAGAGTCCGCAGTCCGTCGAGGGAGTGAGGGCGGATCCTTCCGGCGGATGACTCCCGGGAGAGCGCGAAGGCGCTAGCGTTCGGCCAGACGCGTGCGGGCGCCCTGTGGCCCCCGCCCCTGCGCCCGCACGTCGTCTCCTGACCGGCCGCCTCCAGGCACGTTGGATCAACTATCCTCTGAGATAAAGGCCGGACTGGAGGTCCCTCCGATCAGCACTTTCCTTCTGATCCTGCTCGCGGTCGTCGTGATCTTCCTCGCCCTGGCGGGGGTGGCCGTCTACGCCCTGGTCAAGGTGGGCAAGAGGGCCAGTCAGTCGGCGCGACAGGCCACAGCGCGCCTGGCCACCCACGTCAACGCCATGGGCAACGGCGACGCGGCCGAGGTGGAGCGGCTACGTCTCGACCTGCGCCGCGAGGTCTCCATGACCAGGCAGCACGTCGACGCCGCCCTGCAGCAGGGCTGGGGCCTCGGAGATCTGCCGCAGCTGATGAGAGAGCTGTCCCAGCAGGCGGACGTGCACGACACCCAGCTCGGCATGTACGCCCAGCAGCGCCGCGTCTCCCCCTATGTCGACCACGTCACGCTCGACCGGCTGCGCGAGCACCAGGCCAAGCTGACCGCCATGTGCGCAAGGATCAGGGCCGATCTGCTCGACAGCCAGGTGCACCACGCCTCCACCGGCATCGAGGAGCTGCACGCCCGCACCGAGCTGGAGATCGAGTCCAGGCGCAGGACCGTCGACCCGCTCGACGAGATCGACGAGCTGTACCGCAAGACCATGCAGGAGCGCCGCGACCCGTCCTGAGCCGCCCGTCAGGCAGTGGTGGGCCAGCCGGTCAGGTCGGGCACGTGGACGGCGGCCAGGTCCTCGTAGGTGGCGCCCTTGTTGATGCGGGCCCGTACGGCCTGCGCCTCCGTCGTGGAGGGCAGGTAGCCGCTCAGGACCAGCGGGAAGCCGATCTGCCAGCTCAGCAGCGCCCTCGGCGAGTGCCTGTGCCCGTTGCGCAGCACGGCCGCGCCGACCCTGATCGCGTGCTCGTTACGGGGCGTCACACCCGGCCTGTCGACCTCGCGGGCGGAGTAGCGAAAGCCCTCGTCGAGCTCGCACGGCGGGCAGTCCTTCGGACCCCTGCCCCGCCTGCTGCCGCATGCCCCGCAGGTCAGACGCTCGAAGGCGCCGTCGACCACCCGCCAGTCGTAGCCCTTGATCTCCTCGACGATCATCTCGGCGACGGCGACGTCGTCCTCCAGGTCCAGCTCCTTCAGGAACGCCTGGTAGCCGTCCTCGATGATGCGGTCCACCAGCGCCAGACAGCGGCGGCAGCCTGGCGCCCCTGCGTAGGGCCAGCGTCCGCATTCCACGCACCGTTCCATGCCCGTGATCGTAGGCGGCCGATATTGCGTTGCGCCGCCGGTTTTCGGCCCTGCATACTCGTCGAGGTGTCGCCGCGCCTCGGCAGCGGCTTCGACACGTGGGAGTCCTCGACCGGAGCGTCGAGGCACCGGACGAAGGGAGGGGTGACCGTGACGACGAGTGTTCGCGTGCCCTTTTCCGCGTCCGTTTGCTCTCCCACCGGTCAGCCGCTGACCTGATCGCCGCGCCGGTGGGCATTCTCATCAGGAGATCACCACCGTGCCGAAGAAGCACCGCCTCGACGCCGACGACCTCGACTGGCTCGACAGCAACCCCGTCGACCTCGACGGCCCTCCCTCAGGTGACCGCTGGTCCACCTGGGACCTCAGCACCCCGACCGAGCGTGGCCCCGAGCCCCGTCCCGGCTGGCTGGTCACCGAGCTGGCCGCCGTCGACACCGAGTTCGGCATCCTCAAGACCGGCAAGGAAGCCGACGTCCACCTCATCTCGCGCGGCGTGCCCGACACCGACAGGGTCTGCCTGCTGGCCGCCAAGCGCTACCGCTCCAGCGACCACCGGCTCTTCCACCGCGACTCCGGCTACCTGGAGGGCCGCCGCATGCGCGACTCGCGCGCCGCCAGGGCGATGTCCTCGCGCACCGCGTTCGGCAAGCAGGTCATCGCGGGACAGTGGGCGCAGGCGGAGTTCTCCGCGCTCGTGCGCCTGTGGGAGCTGGGGCTGCCGGTGCCCTACCCGGTGCAGATCCTCGGCACGGAGATCCTCCAGGAGTTCGTCGGCACCCCCGACGGCTACGCGGCCCCGCGCCTGGCGACCGTGGACGAGGGGCTGGACAACCTCTGGGAGCAGCTGGTCGAGGCCATGGTCGTCCTCTCCAGGGAGGGTCTCGCGCACGGCGACCTGTCGCCGTACAACCTGCTGGTCGACGAAGGGCGCCTGGTGATCATCGACCTGCCCCAGATCGTCGACGTCATCGCCCATCCGACGGGCCCCGACTTCCTCGACCGCGACGCCCGCAACGTCGCCACGTGGTTCGCGCACAAAGGGCTGCCCGTCTCGGGCGAGCGCCTTTCCGCCCTCCTCCGTGCCGAAGCCGGCCTCGCCTGACCTCCCCGGGGCGCGTCCCACTAGGGATCGCGCCCCGGACGGCGATCACTACGCCTGCCCGGCAGGGTCCTCCCGGGCCAGGTCCAGGAAGAGCGCGGCCGACCAGCCGAACCCGCTGGTTGCCCTGCCCGCCCTGCGGCCCGTCAGCGGGTTCCAGTACTCGTAGAGTCCGCCGCCGTCACGGACCATCGCCAGCGTGCGTTCCCGCAGCTCACGAGCCGTCTCCGGGTGGCCGGACCGGCGCAGGCCGTCGATCAGCAGATAGTTGACGTTCAGCCAGACCGGGCCGCGCCACATGGCATCGGGGTCGAATCTGGGGTCGTCGAACGCCACGGTGGGCACCGGACGCTCCCCCCAGAAGCTCGGCGAGCGCAGATCCTCGACAAGCCGGGTGGCGATCGCGGCGGGCAGCCGCCCGGTCACGAGCGGCATGAGGTCCAGCGGGGTGCGGACGGTCGTCTCCCGCCCCGCGACCCTGGTGACGAAGCGGGTGCCGCTCCATCGGCGCGCCACCATGAGGTCGACGAGCGCCTGGGCCTTGGCCCGCCACCCGGAGGGGTCGCGGCCGAGCGCGGCGGCGATGTCGCCGAGCCGGTCGTACTGCAACGCCAGGTAGGCGTTGAGGTCGGGAGGCTCGGCGCGCGGCCCGTGATCCCAGATGGGGCTGTCGTCCAGGCCGGACGAGTACGGGTGGAGGTATTCGGCCAGGCCGTCGCCGTCGGGGTCCGATCGGGCGAACCACCATTCCTGCGAGCGAACCAGCGGCTCGTAGACCTCGGCCAGGAAGTCCAGGTCGGGATCCACCTCGTGGATCTTCCACACGGCCCAGGCGGTGAGCGGCGGCTTGGTGACCGGCACCACCTCCCGAAGCGGCTCGCCTCCCACGTGCTGGGCCAGGCGGGCCAGGTCCGAGCGGGGCAGATCGGTGGTCTCGGTGAGCACCCCGTGGTCGTGCACCACGTCGGGGATCAGGCCGTCCGGCCTCTGGTTGTCGAGCAGGATGCGGATCTGCTCCCTGGCCAGCGCCGGGTCGGCGTGCCTGAGGGCGACGGCGTGAAAGTAGGAGTCCCAGTTCCACAGGCCGACGTAGCCGTACTTGGAGGGGATCAGCGACTCCCTTCCCCTGATCGGCACCAGGTTCACCGCGAGCGTCCACCACGCCTGCTCCGCGCGCTCGCGCAGCGCCTCGGGCACGGACGGCATGGCGGCGAACCAGTCACGCCATCGCGTGGCGGCCGCCGCGAGCACCGCCGCGCCGTCGTCGGCGGGGGGGCCGACCAGCGTGAGACAGCCGTCGATGTCGACCTCTCCGCCGTCCCACACCGCCCGCGCGTCCCTGCCGGTCAGCACGATCGTGTCGGGACCTGCGAAGGCCATCGCCACGCCGCCCTCGAAGTCCACCCGGTCCGGCAGTGCCTGCCGTACCGGCAGCTCCCGGTCTCCCGCGAGGACCCGCAGTCCCGTCAGGACGGTCGTGTCGCGCAGCGGGGTCTCGTACAGGGCCCTGGCGATCCAGAGCGAGCCGTCGTCGGCCGCCATCACCAGCAGCCGGGAGCCCCGGTCGGTGAACGGTCGTTCTCTCAGATCCAGCATCAGCGCCCACCCAGTCCCGAAGCCGCCATCGAGTTGATGATCTTTCTCTGGCCGATCAGGAAGGCGATCAGCATGGGCACCACCGCGATCGCGGAGCCCGCCAGGATGAGCCCGTAGTCGACCGCCGTGCGCCCGCCGGAGAACTGGCTCAGCAGCAGCGGCACGGTGGCCAGCTCAGGCGAGTTCAGGAAGATCAGCGGGAAGAGGAACGAGTTCCACGAGGCGAGGAAGGCGATGATGCCGAGCGCCCCCAGGCCGGGGCGGATGTTCGGCAGCACGACGTTCCAGAAGCACCGCCAGCGGCCCGCGCCGTCGATCCTGGCGGCCTCCTCCAGCTCCACCGGCACCGCCCTGATGAACTGGCGGAGCAGGAACACCGCGAACGGGTTCGCGATGGACGGCACGATCAGCGACAGGTGCGAGTCGATCCACCCGAACTGCGCCAGCATCAGGTAGAGCGGCACGATCGTCACCTGCGCGGGCACCATCTGGGTGGCCAGGAACACCACGAACAGCACTTCCGAGCCCCTGAACCTGATCCTGGCGAAGGCGTAGGCGGCCATGGCCGAGGTCAGCAGGGTGAGAGTGACGTTGATGGCGGCGATGTAGAAGCTGTTCCAGTACGCGGTGCCGAACGGCATCGCCGCGAGCGCGTCGGGATAGTTCTCCCAGCGCCACGGGTCGGGCAGCCAGTCGAGCGGGTTGTTCAGCATCTGCCGCACGCTCTTGAACGAGGTCAGCAGCATCCAGACGAACGGGAACAGCATCGCCAGCCCGCCGATGGTGAGCACGGCGTGCAGGGCTACCTGCCTGGGTCGCATCCGCGCCCCCTCACGTGTCGTAGTGGACGAGGCGCTTCTGCGCGGCGAACTGGACGAGGGTCACCAGCAGCGTCAGGACCAGCAGGATCAGCGCGGCGGCGCTGCTCATGCCGAACTGGAAGTCCTGGAAGCCGAGCTCGTAGACCTGGTAGACGATCGTGCGCGCGCCATCGTTGTACTTCGGGTTGACCAGCACGTAGATCTGGTCGAACGCCTGGAACGAGCTGATCACCGCGACCACGGTCGAGAAGAAGATCGTGGGCGACAGAAGCGGCAGCGTGACCGAGCGGAAGATGCGCAGGCTGCCCGCGCCGTCCATCCTGGCCGCCTCGACGATCTGCGGCGGGATGGTCTGCAGCCCGGCCAGGAAGATCACCACGTTGAGCCCGAGCGACGACCAGATCGTCACCACCGCGATGGCCACGATCACCCAGCCGGGATCGCCCAGCCAGTCAGGGCCGGTGATGCCGAACCAGCGCTCCAGCGAGGCGTTGAGCACGCCGTGCTCGTCGCCGGCCAGGATGATCTGCCACATCAGCGCGACGGCGACCGAGCTGGTGACCACCGGCATGAAGTACAGCACGCGGTAGAAGCCGCCGCCCTTGACGCTGTTCAGCGCGACCGCGATGAGCAGCGCCAGTGCGAGCCCGAACGGCGCGGTCAGCAGCGCGAGCTTGGCCGTGTTCCACACGGCCAGCCCGAACTCGGGATCGGAGAGCTGGGCGGCGAAGTTGTCCAGGCCCACCCACTCCTTCTGGCCCAGCCCGTCCCACCGCATGAAGGCCAGCACGACGGCGAACCCGAGCGGGAAGAGCAGGAACACGGCCAGCAGGGTGAGCTGCGGCCCGAGGAAGAACGCGGCCCACCAGCCGTCCCTGTTCCTGACGCCCTTCGCCCGGCGGGCCACCTGCGGGCGGGCCTCGGTGAGGATGGCCACGGCTAGCCCAGCTTGCTCTCGACGAGCTTCTGAAGCTCGGTCATGCCCTCGTCGAAGCCGACCTTGCCGGTCCACACCTTCATCAGGTGCTCGTTGATGGCGGCGGTCAGGCCTGGCACGGAGACCTCCTCGGCGTAGTTGGCGAAGCCGGTGTCGCGCACGTCGAGGAAGGTCTGGGCGTGGGCGGGGTACTTGTCCTCCAGCACGACCTGCTCGGCGCCCTTGACGGACGGCACCGCGCCGCCGCCCTTGAGCCGCAGGAGCTGGCCGTCCTTGCCGACGAACTCGGTCAGGAACGTGAACGCCTCCTTGGGCAGCTTGGTGTCCTTGTTGATGGACAGGTAGGAGGCGGCGACGGCGCCGGCCATGGGTTCGCCGGTCTGCGAGGGGAACGGCACGATGTCGTAGTTGTCCAGCTCGCCGCCCTTCTTCAACGAGTCGATCACCCAGCGACCGCCCGCGTAGAAGCCGACCTTGTGCTTGAGGAACTGGGTGCTGGGCCCGTTGCTGTCGGGCAGGGTGTCGGCGCTGAGGAAGGTCTTGTCCTGGTAGCCCTTGGCCAGCGTCTGCAGCGCCTGGCGGGACTTGGCGTCCGTGGTGGCGACGAACTTGCCGCCGTCCCACACCTTGCCGCCGAAGCCGTTGATCATGGAGTACGTGGAGCCGTACCAGTTCCAGAAGATCGAGCCGGCCTTGCCCGCCGCCTTGAGCTTGGCGTTCATCTCCAGGTACTTCGCCATGGTCCACTGCTTGGCCTCGTGGAGGGCGGCGGGGTCCTCGGTGATCCCCGCGTCCTTCAGGGCCTGCTTGTCGAACCAGAGGACCTCGGGGTTGGTGTCGTTGGGGACGCCGTAGATCTTGCCTTCGAGCTTGGCACCGCCGTAGATGCCCTCGAAGAAGTCCTCCGGCTTGCTCTTGGACTCCGGCCCGGACAGCTGGTCGTTGAGCGGGGTGACCACCCCTGCGGAGACGAACTTGCCGATGTTGTCGTCGCCCACGAAGAACACGTCGGGCGCCGTCTTGCTGGTGAGCTGGGCGAGCAGCTTGGGGTGGTAGTCCTCGTAGTCGGCGACCGACTCCAGCTTGAGCCGGATGCCGGGGTGCCGCTTGTGGAAGTCGTCGGTGAACTTCTCGTAGAGCTTGAGGTCCTCGGCCGATCCCCAGGTGGACCAGCGGACGGTGACCTGTCCTTGGCCGCCGCTCGTGCCGGGAACGTTCCCGCCGCCGCTGCCGCTGCACGCGGTGGTGGCGAGGGCGAGGACGCCCAGGATGGCTAGCGCACGCTTCATGGTGGCTCCTTCAGGCTTGTGTTCAGGGGGGTGTCGAGGCGAGTGGGGGTCAGGCACGGCGGGGGCAGGCCGAGGCCGGGCCCCGGGTGTCAGGCGAGGCCGCCGCCGTCGACGACGAGGGCGGATCCGGTGATGTAGCTCGCGGCGTCGCTCGCCAGGAAGAGCACGGCCTGGGCGATCTCGTCCGGAGTGCCGGACCTGCCCATCGGCCGGTCGGCCGCGTCGGTCTGGAAGGCGGCCCAGTCCTCTCCGAGCTGACGGGCCTCGTCGCGCAGCATCGGTGTGTCGGTGTCGCCGGGGTTCACGGAGTTGACCCGGATGCCGGCCCTGGCGTGGTCGATGGCGAGGGCCCGGGTCATGTTGACCACCGCGGCCTTGGACGCGCAGTAGGAGATGGCGTTCCCACCGCCCTTCAGGCCCCATCCGGAGCCGGTGTTGACGATGGAACCGCCTTCGGTCATGGCGGGGATGGCGTGCTTGCACATGAGGAAGACGGACCTGACGTTGACCGCCATGACGCGGTCCCACTCCTCGACGTCGAGGTCCAGGGCCGTGGTACGACGGATGATGCCCGCGTTGTTGAACAGCACGTGCAGAGCGCCGAACGTGTCGAGGGCGGTCTGGACGATCCTGCGGCAGTCGTCGGAGTCCGACACGTCGGCCCGCACCGCCACGGCGGCCTTGTCGCCGGCCACGGCGGCGATCTGCTCGACCGTCGCCTCCGCGCCGGGGCCGTCGATGTCGGCGACCACCACCCTGGCGCCTGCGCGGGCGAAGGTCAGCGCCGTGGCCCGCCCGATGCCCGAGGCACCGCCCGTGACGATCGCGATCTTGCCCTCGAGCGTGTTCATCCCTGAAACTCCTCACTTGCCGTACAGATCTGATAAATCGTGCTCTCGCGGTACCCGGTGATCACCTGGACGTGCCCGCTGAGCTTCCTGTCGAGGTCCTCGTCGCCGCTGTCGGCCAGCAGCGGCCGTCCCCGCAACGCGGCCAGCTTCTGCGGGGTGGCCAGCACGAGCAGCCGCCGGCCTGTGGCCTCCCCGCACCCGATGACCGCGTCGATCACCCTGGGGGACACCTGCTGGTTCCCGCGGCCGAGGACGAACCCCTGCCCGCCGATCACCGACAGCACGACGACCGCCTCCCTGCCGGTGACGAGAGCGAACAGCTCCGCCTCGGAGACGTCGCCCGCGACCAGCACGCCCCCGTCGTCGGCCTCGACCACGTCCACCCCGAGCAGCGTGGTCGTGAGCCCGAGCTCGCGGCCGACCGCCTGCGTGGTGGCGCCGGGGCCCAGGACGTAGCGGACACCTGGCCGCATGCGGGCCACGACCTCCCGCGCGATGCCCTCGACGGAGGCGGGGACGACTCCTGAGGAGCCGGACTTCCGCCCCGACAGGGCCGCCCTGGCGGCGGGCACACGCAGGCTCCCGTAGAGGCGTGGGCTGACCAGCCCCTGCCGGTAGCGCTCCTCGTCGAGATCCACCACCTCGGCCTCCACCGTGCCGGCGCCCGCCGTCCCCGGCCCGTGCCGCAGGCCGGAGGCGTACCCAGCGGCGAGGAACCCCGCCGCGGCAGGGCTGACGGCGAAGCACCCCGAGTAGACCTTCACCCCTGCCGGGATCCCCAGCACGGGCGGCGCCTGGTCGCCGAGCTCGCGGACCGCGTCGAGGACGTCCCGCGCGGTCCCGTCACCCCCCGCGAACAGCAGCAGATCGACGTCGGCGAGCGCGACGACCGCCTGGCGCGTGTCCCGTGCCGTGGTGGCCCCGGCCGATCCGGGATCGGCCGAGGACGAGTGTGACGGTCGCACCAGGGCGCAGGGCGCTCCGGCGTCGCGGGCGCTGTGCTCGCCCATCGAGCCCGGCACCGTGACCACGCGGGTGCCGGGGCGGCGGGCCAGGAGCGCGCGGACGGCGCGCGCCGCCCGCTCCCCCGCCCGGGGCGTCGCGCCCCTGGCCAGGGCCTCGCGCTGCACCTGCTCGCCGTCGCTGCCTTTGAGGCCCGCCGCCCCGCCCAGCCCGGCCACCGGGTTGACGACCAGCCCGACCACCACTTCGCGGTCGGGAAAGGGGACGGGAGTCCGCGGGGCGGCGACGTCGGAGGTCATGACAGGTGCTTACGGACGTAGGCGCGCCAGGTGGGCGCCCACGCCTTGGGGTCGTCGAGCGATGTCGTGTCGATCTTGTGCACGCTCTGGTTGTACGGCGCGCCCTTGACGAACTCGGGATCCGTGCGCGCCTCGGAGGCCACGTGGGCCAGGATGGCGGCGTACTCGTCGAGGTCCTCCTTCGAGTACGACTCCGTCGGCTCCAGCGTGAAAGGCTCGGGCACCAGGTACGGGTGGTGGCTGGTCCAGTAGTGCACGCCGAAGTCGGCCGCCCTGACGCCGATCTCCTCGGAGTGGACCCCTGTCTCCTCCGAGAGCTCCTGCCAGGAGTAGCGCACCTGTTCGACGCGCCGCTTGTCCCACGGCGCCGACGCGCCGGGAATCTGCAGGATCTTGTGCATCAGGTAGTTGTTGTTGAGCACGGCCGTCTCGGCCACCTGCCGCAGTCCCTCGGCGCCCATGGCCATGATCCACGCGTAGGCGCGGACGATGTTGGGGGTGACGCCGAGGAACGGGCGCACCTTGCCGATCGAGCTGGGCGGGGTCTCCATCCCGTACGTGGCGCCGTCGAAGGTGACGACCGGGCCAGGCAGGAACGGCTCCAGCGCCGCCGAGACGCCGCACGCGCCCGCCGCGGGGCCGCCGCAGGCGTGCGGGGTGGAGAACGTCTTGTGCAGGTTGAAGTGGCACAGGTCGAACCCGGCGTCGCGGGCCCTGGTGATGCCGAGGATGCCGTTGGCGTTGGCCTGGTCGTAGCAGGCCAGGCCGCCCACCGAGTGCACCAGCTCGACGAACTCCCTGATCCGGGGGTTGAAGATGCCGGTGTCCTCCGGATTGGTGATCATCAGCGCGGCGGTACGGGGGCCGACGGCCGCGCGCAGCGCCTCGATGTCCGGGTAGCCGTCGGCGTCCGGCATCAGCGTGATCACTTCGTAGCCGGCGGTCTTGGCGCAGGCGGCGTTCGACGGGTGGGAGAACATCGTGGTGATGACCTGGTCGCGGTGGCCCTCGCCGTTGGCGGCGTGGTAGGCGCGGATCATGGCGATGTTCGCGTAAATGGCGGCCGACCCGGATCCGGGCTGGAGGGAGACCCTGGACATGCCGGAGATCTCCGCCAGCATCCGTTCGAGCCGCCAGTAGATCTCCAGCACGCCCTGCACGGTCTCCTCGTGCTGGAGCGGGTGCAGCTCGGCGATCGCGGCGGCGAACCGGTCGTTGACCTTGGGGCTGTACTTCATCGTGCAGGTGCCCTGACCAACGTCGATGTTGAGGTCGACACCGAGGTTCTCCTGCGACAGGCGCAGGTAGTGCCGCAGCACGTGCAGCTGCGACATCTCGGGCAGCTTCGGGGGCTCGGCGCGGCGGACGGACTCGGGGAGTTCCACCGGCGGGGCGCCAGGCTCCGGCACCGCGAGGCCGCGGCGGCCTGGGGCGGACAGCTCGAAGATGATCGGCTCGTCCCAGCGGGCCTGGTGGAAGCGGCGTAGCGGTGGCTTCGGCGCGACTGGGAGCTCGGCGAAGGATTCCGCGGTGTTCACAGCACCTCCTGGACGGCAGCGGCGAGACGGTCGATGTCGGTGATGGAATGGCGTTCGGTCACGCAGACCAGCACCGTGCGGTCGTCGAGGGCGACGCCGCCGTAGATGCCGCGGGCGCGCAACCCGTCGAGCAGGGCAGCGCTCGAGGGCACCTCGATGGCGAATTCGCGGAAGTGGATCGCCTCCCGGTGCAGCACCGTGACGGACCCGGCGAGGGCGTCCATGGCGTAGCGGGTGCGGGCCAGGATGGTCTCACCCAGGTCCCGCATGCCCTGCGGCCCCATGAGAGCCAGGTAGACGCCGGCCGTGATGCCCCAGAGGGCCGCGGCGGTTCCCACCCATTCCTTGCCCTCCTCGCGCAGGGCGAAGGAGGTGCGGTCGTAGAAGACGTCGCCGAAGCCGTACTCGCCGGGCACCTTGGTGGGGGCGATGCCGAACAGCCGCGAGGGGAACTCGGCCACCAGGGGCTCATGGTCGGCCGTGGCGATGTACCCGGCGTGGCCGCCGCCGTAGCTCTGGTGCATGCCGAGCGACTGGATGTCTCCGCAGGCGATGTCGGCGCCGTAGGAGGAGGGCGGGGCGAGGACTCCCAGCGAGATGGGATCGGCGCTGACCACGAGCAGCGCGCCGTGCGCGTGGGCGAGGTCGGCCAGCTCCCGTCCGCGCGTCTCGACGACACCGTAGACGTTGGGGGTCTCCAGGTAGATCGCCGCGTAGGAGTCGTCGAACTCCGCCACGGAGATCTCGCCGCTCTCGCCCGCAGGGGCGAGGGCGATCTCGATGTCCGGGCTGAGGAAGTCGCGCAGCTTGCTCAGCTTGTCGGCGCTGACGGCCCCGCTGACGAGCACCTTCGAGCGACTGGTGTAGCGGCAGGCCATGCGCAGGGCCGTGCCCGCCGCCTGGAAGCCGTCATAGGTGGGGACGTTGACCACGTCCATCTCGAGCAGTTCGCCCATCATGCTGACGTACTCGAACAGGGCCTGGAACCGTCCGTGATCCTCGTACGGCTCACCGGCGTAGGCGGTCAGGAACTCGCTCCGGGAGTTCACCTCGTCGCAGACGGCCGGCACGTAATGGGGGTAGCAGCCGTGCCCGAGGAAGCTCAGCGCCTCCTCGGTGTCGGTGACGCGGTCGAACAGGCCCTTCATGTGGCGCACGAGGTCGTGCTCGGCCGTGAGGGGCTCCGGGAGGTCGAGTGGCCGGGCCAGGCGCAGGTCCGCCGGGATGTCGGCGTAGAACTCCTCGACGCTCGACGCGCCGATGGCGGCGAGCATCTCGGCCCGCACGCCTGGCTCGGCGTTCGGAATGTACGGGTGCGTCACGTGTCTCCTTCGATCCTGAGCACGACGGCGTCGCGCGCGGCGAGGGTGATGACCCCTCGCAGGTCGGTTTCGCTGAGCAGGTCCCTGCCTGGCTGCGGAAGGGCGACCTGCTGTGGGGTGCTGGTGTGGTTGAGCAGGAAGAGGTGGTTTTCCCGCCGGGTGGCCTCGACGCCGAGGGGGACGTCCAGAGCCGGCACGTCGTGCAGCACGCGGTCGAGGACGGGCGTGAGGTCGTCGAGGAGGCAGCTGAGGTAGGTGGCGTTGCCGTTGCGGGTGGTGGCGGGCAGGCCGTCCAGGTCTCCGCCCTCGTAGCGGGCGAGGACCTCCACGGCGTCGCCGACCACGCGCGGCCACTCCGCCCACGTCCTGGCGAGGCCGACGTCGCCACCGGCGTGCCGTACCCGCTGGGTGACTCCGTCGGCGAGCGGCCAGAACTCGTCGATCGCGACCCCCAGCAGCTCGCGGAGCGGGCCGGGGGCGCCGCCGTCGTGGACCTGGTCCGACTCGTCGACCACGCCGCTGAACGGGCCGACGACCAGCTCGCCCGTGACCGACGCCAGCGCCTTGGCCTGCTGGGCCGTGCACAGGTAGAGGTTGGGCACGATCACCACGCGGTAGGCCGACAGGTCGCGGTCAGGTGGCGCCAGGTCGACGGCGATCCCGCGGGCGTGCAGCGGCGCGTACCAGGCCAGCAGCAGCTCCTTGAGCCTGAGGCGGTTCGACGGCATCGACTCCGGCGCCTCCAGGCCCCACCAGCTGTCCCAGCCCAGGACGAGCGCCACCTCGGCGCGCGTGGCGGTGCCCGCGACCTCGGCCAGCCGCCGGAGGTCCGCGCCGAGCCGCAGCGTGTCCTGCCAGCCGCGCGTCGCGGTACCACCGTGCGGGAGCAGGGCCGAGTGGAACTTCTCCGGACCGTACTTCGCCTGTCGCCACTGGAAGAACATCACTCCGTCGGCGCCGTGAGCCACCGCCTGGAGGCTGTGCAGGCGCATCATGCCGGGCGGCTTGGGCACGTTGACCTCGCGCCACGACACCGCCGACGGCGCCGACTCCAGCAGCAGCCAGGGGCGTTGCTTGAGCGAGCGCATGAGGTCGTAGCTGAGGGCGACCGCCACATGCGATTCGGGGTCGGCAGGGTCGGGGTAGGCGTCGTCGCTCACCAGATCCTCGGCCGCCGCCCACGACCAGTAGTCGAGACCGTGCAGGATGCTCATGAAGTTCGTGGTGACCGGTACGGCCGGCGTGACCTCGCGCAGCGCGTCCCGCTCGGCGGTGAACAGCTCCAGCAGGGCGTCGCTGCAGAAGCGGCGCCAGTCGAGGAGTTGGGCCGGGTTGACGGGGCCCGGCGCCTTGCGTGGCGGCTCGATCTGCTCGAAGCCCGTGTAGTGCTGCCCCCAGCAGGAGGTGCCCCAGGCGGCGTTCAGCGCGCCGACCGTGCCGTAGCGGGCCTGGAGCCAGGCGCGGAAGTGGCGGGCGGACTCGGGGCAGAAGCATTCGAGCGTGTGGTCGGCGTACTCGTTGCCGATGTGCCACATCGCCAGCGCCGGATGCTCGGCGTAGCGGGTGGCGATCGCCGTCGCGAGGCGCACGGTGTGCTCGCGGAAGATCGGCGAGCTGGGGCAGTATCCCTGCCGGGAGCCGAACTCCAGCCGCACTCCATGGGCGTCGACCGGCATGACCTCCGGGTGCGCCCGAACCAGCCAGGGCGGCGGAGTGGCGGTCGCGGTGGCCAGGTCGGCGGACACCCCGTGCTCGTGGAGCAGGTCGAGGACGCGGTCCAGCCACCCGAAGTCGTACACGCCCTGCGCGGGCTCGAGCCGCGACCAGGAGAAGACCGCGACGGTGGCCATGGTGACCCCGGCCTCGGCCATGAGCCGGACGTCCTCGGCCCAGACCTCCTCCGGCCATTGCTCGGGGTTGTAGTCACCGCCGAACAGCAGCCCCGGCACTCGGGTCAGGCGCACTCCAATGATCCTTTCTGGCTGTCCATAAATCTGTATTCAGAATTCATAGTGTAGTATTTTGTACTACGTCAAGCGCTAAGCAGATCAGGGCCAAGACCTAAGGAGCCTCATGCCGATCGAGCGGCGACCGCTACGCGAGCAGATCAGGGAAGAGCTGCTGAGCAGGATCGATAGGGGTGACTTCGCCGCGGGGACGGACATCAACGAGGTCGCGCTGGCGACCGAGCTCGGCGTCAGCCGCACTCCCCTGCGCGAGGCCCTGATCACCTTGGCGGGCGAGGGCGTGCTGGAAAGCAATCAGGGCAAGGGATTCCGGTTCGCACCGGTGAGCCGGAAGGAGTTCAGGGAGCTCTGCGAGATCGTCGCCGCGCTGGAGTCGCTGGCGCTCGAGCGCTCCGACCCCGCCTACCTCCGTGAGATCGCGCCCAAGCTACTCACGCTGGCCCGCGACTTTCCCGACAGCGTCGCCGAGCAGCAGGTGATAGAACGCCACGACGACGAGTGGCACGACCTGCTGCTGAGCGGCTGCCGCAACGAGCGCCTGCTGGATCTCATCACCAGCGTCAAGGCCGGGATGCGCCGCTACGCCCACCTGCTGGCGGGCGACGAGACGCCCCTGGAGCGCGAGCAGGCCGAGCACTGCCGCGTGGCCGAGCTCCTCATGGCCGGCGACCTGCCTCAGGCCGCCGAGGCCCTGCGCGTCAACTGGGTCAACGGCATGGAGCGGATGATGTCGCGCATCCCCGCCTCCTGACGGAGTACGCGTGATGGACGGGCGGCCACCGGTCCCCCGATGGCCGTGACCCGGCCTGCCGTGCCGACGGGCTACTTCACCCCTGCCTCACGCATGTCCCTCAGCTCCCGCTTGAGCTCCTTGATCTCGTCGCGGAGCCGGGCCGCCACCTCGAACTGCAGGTCCGCCGCCGACTGGTGCATCTGCTCGGTCAGCGACTCGATCAACGACTCCATCTGCGCCCGCGGCATCTCGCCCGCGATCGCCTTGGCGTGCTGTCCCGCCTGGCGAGCGGCGAATCCCGGCACGGGGGCCTTGCCGCGCGACTGCTGCCTGCCGCTGCCCATCAGCTGCTCGGTGTCGGCGTCCTCGCGCTGCAGCGAGTCGAGGATGTCGGCGATCTTCTTGCGCAGCGGCTGCGGGTCGACGCCGTTGGCCTCGTTGTAGGCGATCTGCTTGGCCCGCCGCCGTGAGGTCTCCTCGATCGCCCGCTCCATCGAGGGGGTGATCTTGTCGGCGTACATGTGGACCTGGCCGGAGACGTTTCGCGCCGCACGGCCGATCGTCTGGATCAGCGAGGTCTCCGAGCGCAGGAAGCCCTCCTTGTCGGCGTCGAGGATGGCCACCAGCGACACCTCGGGCAGGTCGAGGCCCTCACGCAGCAGGTTGATGCCGACCAGCACGTCGTACTCGCCCATCCGCAGCTCGCGCAGCAGCTCGATGCGGCGCAGCGTGTCGACCTCGCTGTGCAGGTAGCGCACCCTGATGCCGAGCTCGAGCAGGTAGTCGGTGAGGTCTTCGGACATCTTCTTGGTCAGCGTGGTGACCAGGACCCGCTCGTCCCTGTCGGCGCGCTCGCGGATCTCGTGCACCAGGTCGTCGATCTGCCCCTTGGTGGGCTTGATGACGACCTCGGGGTCGACCAGGCCGGTCGGGCGGATGACCTGCTCGACGACCTCGCCCTTGACCCTGCCCAGCTCGTAGGCGCCGGGGGTGGCCGACAGGTAGACCGTCTGGCCGATCCGCTCGAGGAACTCCTCCCACTTCAGCGGCCTGTTGTCCATCGCGGACGGCAGGCGGAAGCCGTGGTCGACGAGGGTGCGCTTGCGGGAGGCGTCGCCCTCGTACATGGCGCCGATCTGCGGCACGGTCTGGTGCGACTCGTCGAGGACGAGCAGGAAGTCTTCGGGGAAGTAGTCGAGCAGCGTGTTGGGCGCGCTGCCCGCCTCACGACCGTCCATGTGACGCGAGTAGTTCTCGATGCCCGAGCAGGTGCCGACCTGGCGCATCATCTCGATGTCGTAGGTGGTGCGCATGCGAAGGCGCTGCGCCTCGAGCAGCTTGCCCTGCCGCTCGAGCTCGGCCAGCCGCTCGACCAGCTCGGCCTCGATGCTCTGGACGGCCCTGGCCATGCGCTCCTCGCCCGCCACGTAGTGGGAGGCGGGGAAGATGTAGAGCTCTTCGTCCTCGGTGATGACGTCGCCGGTCAGCGGGTGCATCGTGGAGAGCTTCTCGACCTCGTCGCCGAACATCTCGATGCGGACGGCCAGCTCTTCGTACTTGGGAATGATCTCGATCGTGTCGCCACGCACCCTGAACGTGCCCCTGGTGAAGGCCAGGTCGTTGCGGGTGTACTGCATGTCGACCAGGCGGCGCAGCAGCTGGTCGCGGTCGACCTCCATGCCGACGCGGAGCCTGGCCATGCGGTCGACGTACTCCTGCGGGGTGCCCAGGCCGTAGATGCACGAGACGGAGGCGACCACGATGGTGTCGCGCCTGGTCAGCAACGAGTTGGTGGCCGAGTGGCGCAGCCGCTCCACCTCGTCGTTGATCGAGGAGTCCTTCTCGATGTAGGTGTCGCTCTGCGGGACGTAGGCCTCGGGCTGGTAGTAGTCGTAGTAGGAGACGAAGTATTCGACGGCGTTGTTGGGCAGCATCTCCCGCAGCTCGTTGGCGAACTGCGCGGCCAGCGTCTTGTTGGGCTGCATGACCAGGGCGGGTCGCTGCAACCGCTCGATCAGCCAGGCGACCGTGGCGGTCTTGCCGGTGCCGGTGGCGCCGAGCAGCACGTTGTCCTTCTCCCCGCCCAGGACCCTGCGCTCCAGCTCGGCGATGGCCGTGGGCTGGTCGCCGGAGGGGGTCATCTCGGTGACGACCTCGAAGGGCGCCACCTTCCGCTGCAAATCTGTTACCGGCCGCATGTTTCTCACTGTAGGCGGTGGCACCGACATTTCTGACGGCGAGCCGCCTCCGTGCAACGCCAGGCTCCTCCCGCCCGTCTATATCGGGATGGAAGGGACCAGATGACCGACGACCTGCTGTTCGAGACGTTCGTCGCCGACCGGGCCGACGCGCTGATGAGGTACGCCTACGCGCTCACCGGCAATCCGCACGACGCGGCGGACCTGGTGCAGGAGGCGCTGGTGCGGTTGCGAGGCTCCTGGTCGCGCGTGCGCAGCAAGCACGATCCCGAGAGCTACGTCAGGGTGACGATGACGCGCCTGCACATCACGGTGTGGCGGAGAAGGCGGCGCGAGCACCTCACGTGGGAGCCCCCCGACAGGCAGACGGCCGACACGCCGTCCCAGTGGGCCGACTTCGACTCCGACCTGTGGCGGCAGCTGTCACTGCTCCCCCGCCGCCAGCGGGCGGTGATCGTCCTGCGCTACTACGAGGACCGCCCGGACGCGGAGATCGCCGCCATGCTGGGCGTCTCCCTCGGCACCGTCCGCAGCCAGGCCTCCCGCGCCCTCGACAAGCTGAGAGCGGGCCTCCGCCTGGCCCTCCAGCCGGAGCGGACGAGATGAGCCGCGCCCTTCCCCGCACGGGCGCGGACACCGGCGCCACCGCCCGCGTCCCCGCCGCCGGCGCCACTGCAACCCCCGCCGCCGCTGCCACGGCCGCCTGGACACTCGCATGGGAGAGCCTCCGATGAACGACATGGAAAAGCTGCTGTCCGCGTCTCTGTCCCGTTCCGTGGAGCGGGCACCCACCGCGCCCTCCGACCTCCTCCACCGGGTCGACGCCACCCGCCGCCGCCGTCGCAGGGGCACGGCCGCGGCGGGGGCGGCGGCCGTGGCCCTGGTCACGGTGGCCGGATTCGTCGCGACGAACGCGATCTCGCACGCGCGTCCCGCCCCCGCTCCCGCGTCGGGCCCCGCCAAGGTCGAGCCGATCAGGAAGGCGTGGCCCGCCGCGGTGCACACGGCCCCCCGCACGCTTCCGAACGGCAGGCCGTACACCCCGGAGAGATTCCTGGACAAGGACACCGTGCTGGTCCGCACGCTGCGGGACGGCCACGCCGACAGGTCGGACGGCCTGTGGGCCTACCATCTCGACACCCGCAGGGCGGAGCTACTCGTGGCGGTGCAGGTGCCGAAGGGCACGGTGGTGTCCTGGAGCTTCACCGCCCTCGGCGAGGGCCAGCTCGTGTGGTGGACCCTCCGCAAGGACGGCGAGCGCAGGGTCGTCGACATCTGGGCGGCGCCGGAGAAGGGCGGCGCGCAGCGAAGGGTCACCTCCTTCGAGGGCAGGCCTGGCAGGGCCGAGATCGGCAACCTGGCCGTGGTGGAGGGGAAGGTCGTCTGGTCCATGTTCTGGGACGGCGGGCTGTTCCGGGTTCCGCTGTCGGGCGGCAGGCCCTCGAAGGTCGAGGGAACCATGGGACGCCACCTGCTGCGCTGGCCGTGGGCGGCCTCCTTCCAGCACCCGCGCAGGAAGAAGGATCTCCAGACGCCCCCCTTTGGCGACCTGCTGAACGTCCTGACCGGCGAGCGCCGGGGTGTCAGCCTGCCCGTGGACGACCCCCGTCTGCCGTGGAACTGCGTGGTCACCTGGTGCGTACGCGGGGACAGGGCCGCCACCCGCGACGGCTCGCGCGAGCGCGAACTACCCGGGTTCACCCAAGACCTGCCCGCGCTCGACAGGTTCGTGACCGTCACCATGACGGAAGGAGCCCGGCCGAAGGGCGTGGCGCTGGTGGACCTGGCCACGGGCAAGACGGGCGATCTCGGCATCAGGCCGGTCGGCAACGAGATGGCCGCGCCGACGCTTGACTACCGCGCCCCAGGTCTGCTCGCCTACGAGCTGGGCGGCAAGCAGATCCTCGTCAACCTCACCGTCGCGGGACGCTGACCATGTCGAAATCCTTTTGCAAGCGATCATCAAGGCTCGCCCGATACGGTACGAATCCCCCGTGATTCGATGAGAGAGGTGCGATGTCTCGACCAAGAGAGGCCCTGATCCAGGCCGGTCAGGGCATAGCTCAGGCCGTGGCCCAAGGCGGAGACGTCCGGCAGGCCGTGGGCCAGGCCGTCGGGCAGGCCGTGGGCCAGGCAGGGCAGCTGGCCGGGCAGGCACCTGGGTTCCAGCTCAACGCGCACGACTTTCTCGCCGCCCGCGACGGCGGCTCCTCCGTCGGCACGATCATCGAGGCCCGCACGGCGTCGCTGAACGAGGCAGGCGAGATCATCAGCCGCAGTTTCAGCGAGCGCGGCAAGAACGGCGAGCCGCTGCACGTCATCTCCCCCGTCGTGATCCCCAAGGGGAGCACGGCGAAGGTGGTCATCCCACTGGTCGTCCTCGTGTTGCTCGGCCTGGTCGGCGCGCTCGGGAACGTGGTGCCTGGCATCGACGTGCTGTTCGGCCCGCACTACTGGGTGGTGCTGGTGCTGGCCGCCGCCTTCCTGTGGTGGCGGCGCAGCGTCGTCATGGTGCCCGAGGGCTGCAAGGCTCTGATCACCAAGTTCGGCAAGCTGGTGCACATCGCCGACCCCGGCAGGGTGACGCTGTTCAACCCGTGGAAGCGCGTCAGCTACATCGTCAACACCACCCGCGAGTACCCGTTCAACGCGCCCATCCGCGAGGCTCCGACCCAGCAGGGCGTCAAGGCGAGCGTCGACCTGTTCCTGCAGTTCAGGATCGAGAACCCGGCGGAGTTCATCTTCGTGCTCGGCTCGGTCAGCGGCTTCCAGTCCAAGCTGCAGAACGCCATCAGCGAGGTCACCCGTTCGCTCATCTACGCCCAGCGCGCCGAGGACATCTACGACCTCGTGGGTGAGAGCACGCTCGGCATGCTCGACAACCTCAACCAGCAGTTCCTGCCGGCCGTACGGCTGACGGACGTGAACATCACGCACGCCGAGCCGTCCAGCCAGGAGTACCGGATGGACCTGGCGGCCCCCGAGATGGTCAGGGTGGCCAAGGAGGCCTACACCTACGAGTACGAGCTGCAGCTGCGCAAGGAGCAGAACGAGGGCGACCTGGTCAAGGAGCTCGCCGGGCTGCAGGAGACGCTGAGCGCCATCCAGGCCGAGATCGCCGCCTACCAGGCGCGGATGGACACCGCTCTCGAGCGGGCCTCGCACCAGGCCAAGGCGCAGGCCAGGCAGCGGCTGGTGGAGGCGGAGTCGACCGCCAACGCCAACGCCGCGCTGCTGGAGGCCCAGGCGCTCGACATCCGCGCGCTGTCGGCCGCCGAGGCGCCCGAGATCCTCGAGTACCGCTTCCAGCAGGACCTGCTGGACAAGCTGGAGTCAGTCGCGGGACGGCTGCCGCAGGTCGTGCAGGTCGGCGAGGAGAGCGACATCGACTTCCTGGCCCTGGCCCAGCAGCTGGTCGGTGGCAGGGGCGCGGCGCTGTTCTCCGCCGAGGACATGGCGGCCATCAGGTCGAGGCTGGACGAGATCGGGCAGCGCGTCGATGACCGGGGCGAGGAGATCGCCGCCCTGCTCAGGGGCGCCCCCGAGACCGCGGAGCCGGCGATCGCCGAGCAGCCCGCCGTTCCGGCCGCAGCCGAGCCCGAGTGGGCGACCGTCGACGCCGAGACCACCATCGAGCGCCCGATGCGCCTGCCCGACCAGGGCAGGAGCCAGGGCCAGAACCCTGGTCCGCCGCCGGTGCCCAGGTCGCTGCCCGCCTACGAGCGTCCCGCCCAGGCGACGCCTCCGCCGCCCGCGCTGCCGGCGCCGCCCGCTCCGCCCGTGAGCAGGGGCCCCGCCGCACAGACGCCGCCCTCGGGGTGGCCCACCCCGCCCGACGCGCAGGGCGCCCGCCCGCCGGGCACCCCGGTCTGGCCGGCGCAGCAGCCGCGGGCCACCAACGACGCGCAGGATGGTGACGCCCGATGAACAGGGACTTCTCCAAGATCAAGGAGTCGCTGGCCTCCTGGTCCGACATCCGCCAGCTGCTGCGCGGCGGCGAGCAGGGCCAGCTCGTCCCCGTGGTCATCCCCAAGGACAGGCGCGGCTTCGCCTGGGTGACGCTGGTGTTCCTGGCCATCTACTTCGCCGGCATGGCCGTCGTCGCCGGGCTCCTGCTCGCGGCGCTGGCCGCCGTCCTCGTCCTGCTCGTCGGCCTCTTCTGGATGTGGCGGCGCGCCATCATCGAGATCGAGGAGGGCACCACGGGCGTGCGCAGCAGGTGGGGCGCCATCACGGGGGTCCTGCCCCCTGGCCGCCACTACCTGTGGCTGCCCTGGGACAGGGTCGACGCGGTCGTCGACACCTCCACCGAGATCCCCTACTCCGCGCCCATCTCCTCCTCTCCCACGGCCGAGAACGTGCCGCTGAAGTCGATCGAGTTCTTCCTGAAGTTCCGCATCGTCGATCCCGTGGCGTTCGTCCGCACGATCGGCGCGGGCAACTTCGACCTGGTGCTCTCGAGCGCCGTGCAGGACGCGATCAGGCAGCGCAGCCGCAAGGTCAACACCGAGCGCGCCTACGACCTGCGCGGCTCCGACGTCGGCGACGTGCAGGACGCCCTCAACCGCCAGCTCGGCAGGTACGGCGTGCGCATCACCGGCGCCAACATCCCCGACGTGCAGCTGCCCGACCAGTACCAGCAGCACCTGGCCACCAGGGAGAAGATCGCCAAGGAGCTGTCGGCCTACGAGCGTGAGTGGGAGCTGACCCGCAAGCGCCGCATCGACACGCTGCTGATGGAGATCGAGCGGTCGAAGAAGACCCGCGACGCCCGCGTCGTGGAGGTCAGGGCCGCGGCCAACACCGCCCGCAAGGACGTCGCCCGCATGCTGGAGGAGCAGGAGACCGAGGCCCAGCGCGTGCGCTGGGAGATCGAGGCGCGCGGCAAGGCCGACCTCACCTCCGCGGAGAACGAGGCGAAGGCGCTGCGCCACCTGGCACACTCCTACCGCGACAACCGCGCGGTCCTGCAGTACGAGCTGGCCCGCCGCCGTCTGGACGTCGGTGCCAAGCTGGCCGAGAGCGCCCCGCAGCCCCTCGTCGTGCGTACGGCGAGCGGTCAGGGCGACTCGGCGCTCTCCACCTTGCTCCTGGCTCAGCTCTTGCCCAGGATCGCAGGGAACGGCCAGGCCAAGCCGCCCGTTGGCCAGTAAAAACCTCCGAGGAGAACCCCATGGTGTTCCGCAAGCTGATGGCCGCCTTCGGTGCGGGCGTCGAAGTCGACACGGTTCTGAGCACCCCCACCGTCCGCCCTGGTGAGCCCCTGCGCGGCGTGGTCAACTTCAAGAGCGGCGGCTCCGACTACAAGGTCGACGGCATCACCATCGACCTGACCGCCGTCGTCGAGGTGGAGAGCGGCGACAACGAGTACAAGACCACCTACAGCTTCCTGCGCCAGCAGGTGGCGGGCTCCTTCCAGCTGGCCGCCGGGGCCGCGCACGCGCAGCCGTTCGAGATCCCCGTGCCGTGGGAGACGCCGATCAGCGCGATCGGCGGTCACCCCCTGCACGGCATGCGGCTCGGCGTGCAGACCGAGCTCGCGCTGGCGGGCGCGCTGGACAAGGGCGATCTCGACCCGTTGCACGTCGCGCCGCTGCCCGCGCAGGAGCACGTCATCGGCGCGCTCGACCGGATGGGCTTCCGCTTCAAGAAGGCCGACCTGGAGCGTGGCACGCTCTACGGCTCGACGATGCCGTTCTTCCAGGAGATCGAGTACTACGCGGGCGGTCAGTGGCGTGGGCACTTCAACGAGCTGGAGCTGACGTTCATCGCGGGTCCCACCCAGATGGACGTCATCCTGGAGGCCGACAAGCGCGGCGGCTTCCTCAGCTCCAGCCACGACTCCTACAACCGCTTCACCGTCCGCTACGGCGACAACCCCGGCGCCGCCGAGCAGGCGCTGCAGGCGGGCCTGGAGCAGATGGCCCGCAGGCGCGGCTGGTTCTAGTCGTTCCCGCACCGGCGCGAGGGGCTGCGGGGCCCCTCGCGCCCCCTTTTTTGCGCACGGGCGGGAGCCCGTCGCTCCGCCGTTCCGCGATCAGGTGTTGTCATGCGCTGGTGATCGCCTGGTGCCCTCGTTACCATGGCGTGGGGGTTCGGAGGAGGTGCGGGGCACACCATGAAGCGGCTCGTCACGGCGGTGAAGCGGGCCGCGCCCTGGGCGGCGCAGAACGCCGACGGCGCCATCGCGCTGACGCTCGCGATCGTCGTGGGCGTGATGGGCATCATGCCGGGCGAGATGTTCGGCCCCAAGGGCGACGACGTCCAGCGGCAGGTGATCAGCGCCGCGACCCTGGTCATCCTGGCCCTGGTCGCCACGGCCCTGCTCAGAGACCGCGTACGGCAGGCCCCCGTCGAGCGCACCATCACCTCGGGCGCGCTGGCGCAGCTGCCCGAGCGGCTGCAGCGGCTCGACCATCTGGAGTCGCTGGTCGAGGGCACCCGCAAGGCGCTCGACGAGCTGCAGCTCGTCAGGGTGCTGGGCAACAGGCAGGAGATCGGCGAGGCGCTCGCCGCCGCCCGCAAGGACACCACCAGGTGGAGCTTCAAGGGCGGCACGGGCACCTACCTGCGCGCGGTCACGCTGCCCGAGTGCGTCGCCGCCTCCCGCAAGGTCAGACGCCACCTCACCATCACGGTCGAGATCGTCGACCCGACCAACGAGGAGGTGTGCGAGGCCTACGCGCACTACCGCCGCTCCCTGTCGGACCTGCCCGACGGCACGGGCGAGCGCTGGACGACCGACAGGGCCAGGAAGGAGTCCTACGCGACGATCCTGGCCGCCTTCTGGCACCGGCAGCGCTACGGCCTGCTCGACATCAGCGTCGGCCTCTCGCACACGATGACGACCTTCCGCTGGGACCTGTCGGCCACCAGGCTGATCATGACGGTCGAGGATCCGAACAGGGCGATGAGCGCGCTGGCGGGCACCTTCTACTACGAGAACTGCGACTCGGAGCTGAGGCTCAGCCTGGAGCAGGCGCGCAGGGTGCCGATCGAACGCTACAAGGCGGTGCCGCTGAGCGACGAGCCCACGGTCGAGGAGGTCGAGGAGTTGTTCAGGCGCATCGAGCTGCCGCTGCCGAAGGCCTACACCGAGCACGACATCGTCGACGTCACCCGCAAGGCGCTGCAGGCGAAGGATCCCTACGGCTCATGAGTCACAGGGCGGTGCACGAGGAGATCCTGCGCGGCGGGGCCAGGCAGTGGGCGCTGAAGGTGCTGGCCGACCTCGGCGGGCTGCGGGCCGTACGGCACCCGCTGGGCTTCGTCTGCCTGCCACTCGAACGCGACGGCGGCGAGGGCGTCTGCCTGCACCTGTGGTCGTCCGCCTTCCCCGCCGCGGACACCACCACCTCGCAGATCCACTGCCACAGCTGGGATCTGGTCAGCCACGTGCTCTATGGCCAGGTGCGCAATGTGCACGCGGTCGTCGAGGACGCCGACGGCGACGCCACGCACCGGGTCTTCGAGGTGATCAGCGACGCGGGCGGCGACCGCATCGAGCCGACCGCCAGGACCGTACGGCACCGCACCGGCCTGGTCGAGACGTTCGGCAGGGGCGAGACCTACACCCTGTCGGCGGGCCGCTTCCACTCCAGCGTCGTGCCGGAGCACGGCGAGGCCGCCACGATCGCGCTGGGCAGGGGCAGGGCGGGCAGCCACGACCTGTCGCTGGGCCCGCTCGACACCCCCGCGCACCGCATCACCCGCGGCCACCTCGACGCCGCGCAGACCGCGAGAGCGGCGAGACTGATAGCCGAGCACCTCACCTAGGGAGGACCCCGTGGACCTCGAGCACGCTCGGCAGGTGGCCGCGCAGGCCGCGCAGGCGGCGGGGCTGCTGCTGCGCGACGGTGTCAAGGGCTCGCCCGGCGCGCGGCCCAAGGGCGAGAAGGGCGACGTGGTCACCGATCTCGACCTGGCCTCGGAGAAGCTGATCCTCGAACGCCTGCTCACCGCCTTCCCCACGCACTCGGTGATCGCCGAGGAGTCGGGGCTGCTCGGCTCGGCGGGCGCGGAGTGGACCTGGCTCGTCGATCCTCTCGACGGCACCAACAACGTGGCCATCGGCCTGCCCGCCTACGTGATCGGGCTCGCGCTCTGCCACGAGGGGCGTCCCGTGCTCGGTGTGGTGCACGAACCCGTGCCCGGCCACACCTGGTCGGCGGTGCGCGGGCGCGGGGCGTGCGGTCCCTCGGGGGTACGGCTGGCGCCGCCGTACCGGCCGTGGCGGCACGGGCCCGTGGTGGCGTGGACGCAGGGTCACGGGGTCTCGCGCGCCGAGGCGCACCCGCTGAAGATGCGCCTCGACCTGGGGGTACGCCGGATGCTGCAGCTGTGGGCGCCGCTGCTGTCGTGGGCGATGCTCGCCAGGGGCGACATCGACGGCTTCGTCGGCTACTGCGCCGAGGCGGTGGATCTTCCCGCCGGCGCGCTGCTGGCGCAGGAGGCGGGCATGGAGATCAGGGCGCTGGACGGCGGCCCCTTCCCCGAGGGGTTCGAGGGCCCGCCGCAGGACCGCAGCTTCGTCGCGGGACCGCCCGAAGCGATTCCCTCGCTGCTCGCGCTGGTCGGCTCAGCCTGAGTTGGCCACCAGGGCGGCGGCGCTCGCCGCGATGCCGACGACGGCCAGACCCGCGCCGGTGAGCACGAAGCGGCGCATCGGCACCTTCACCCCGTGCCTGGCGCACGACTCGAACCACAGCAGCGTCGCCAGCGAGGCCCACGGCGTGATGACGGGGCCGACGTTGACGCCGACGAGCAGGACCAGCGGGTCGGCCACGACCCCCTCCAGCGCCTGGTAGGCGGGCAGGTTGTTGATCACGTTGGCCAGGCCGGCCGCCACGAAGGCGGTGCGGAAGGGGTCGTGGGCCTCGCCGACCAGCCACGACATGACCGCCGACAGCCCGTGCGCGCTCAGCGTCGGCACGACGAGGAAGAGCCCCGTGACGAAGATCAGCAGCTGCCACGGGACCAGGCTCCAGGTGAGCTTCCCCCTGTCCCTGACGAAGAAGGCGACCACCACGACGGCCGCCGCCGTCGGCGCCGCCACCGAGACCGGCACCTCGATCAGCAGGGCCGCGATGAACAGCGCGCAGGCCGCCGAGGCCGAGGTGAACAGCACCCGGTCGGCGACCGGCCGCGCCTCGGGAGGGCTGTGGCCGCGGTGGCCCCGCCAGTAGAACACCCACAGGAACACCATCGTCACGGCGATCGCCGCAAGCTGCGCGGCCCACATGTGGCCGGCGAACTCCCTGGTGGACAGGTTGATCTTCTCCATGCCCAGCAGGTTGGTCAGGTTGGAGACCGGCAGTAAGAGGCTGGCCGTGTTGGCCAGCCAGATCGTCGTCATCGCCAGCGGCAGCGCGGCGATGCCCGCCCTGGGCGCCAGCGCGAGCATCACGGGGGTGAGCAGGACCGCGGTGGTGTCGAGGTTGAGGAAGATCGTCACCAGCGAGGCGAAGAGCACGCACAGCAGGAACAGGGCGACGTTGCTGCCCCTCGCCGCGACCGCCATCCTGTCGGCGATCACGTCGAAGACCTGGGCCTCCTTGGTGAGCTCCGCCAGCACGATGACGCCCACCAAGAAGATCATCAGTGGCCAGATGCCGTCGAACTCCTCGACCGCCCGCTCCAGCGGCAGCAGACCCGTCGCCACGAAGACCAACCCGAGGACGAGCAGCCCGATCCTGACCCAGTCGAGGACGCCCAGTCGGCTCAGCACGGGTCGATCTTCGCACACACCCCTGCAGGCGTTCGAGGTGGAAGGCGCCACCCATGGCGACAGCCTCCGTTGTCCATGACCATCGGGCTCCACAACCACGGCCGCAGCGGGGATACTGGCGCAATGGCGCGTGACGGCAGGCCCACCGACATCTTCGTCAGCTACTCCCCCGCCGACACGGCCTGGGCCACCTGGATCGCATGGGAGCTGGAGTCCGCGGGCTACCGCACGATGATCCAGGCGTGGGACTTCGTGCCGGGCACGAACTTCATCGACTTCATGGACAGGGGCGTCAGCGAGGCGCAGGTCGTCGTCGCGGTGCTGTCGCGCAACTACCTGACCTCCCGCTACGGCCGCATGGAGTGGCAGGCCGCGCTCAGGGCCGCCCCCGACAACCCCTCCAGCAAGCTGATCACCGTCAGGCTCGAGGACGTGCCGCTCGAAGGGCTGCTGTCCACGATCACCTGGGTGGACCTGGTCGGCGTCACCGATCCTGCGAAGGCGCGCGGCATGCTGCTCAACCGCATCGCCGAGGCGGTGGCCGGGCGGGCCAAGCCGCACCTGCCGCCCGCCTTCCCGCACGGCCCCGCCGAGCCTCGGGCCGAGCAGGAGCCGCCGCCCTCCGCGCAGAGCATCGGCAGGGGCAGGAGGACACCCATGTCCGCTCCGGCGTTCCCGCTGGGCAGGGCCGAGGCGCGCACGCGCGACTCGCTCAGCGTGCTCCACCTCGGCGGCACCAGGTTCGGCAGGGCGCTGCCCGAGCCGGGCGAGCCGTTCACGCCCGAGGATCTGCAGGCGCGCATCTGGGCCGACCTGACCAGGATGCAGGACCAGGGGATGCCCAAACCCGACCTGATGCTGGTCACCGGAGACCTGACGGAGTCGGGCACGCTCACCCAGTTCGGGCACGCGACACAGTTCCTGACGAGCCTGCGCGTGCTGCTCGGCCTGGAGCCGCAGCGCCTGGTTGTGGTCCCCGGGCCGCGCGATGTGACGAAGGCGGCCTCCAAGGCGTACTTCGCCACCTGCGAGGCCGACGACGTGCGCCCGCAGCCGCCGTACTGGCCGAAGTGGCGGCACTTCGCGGGCATGTTCGGCGAGCTGTACCACGAGGGGCCGATCTTCGACGGCAGCCAGCCGTGGAGCCTGTTCGAGGTGCCCGAGCTGCGCCTGGTCGTGGCCGGGCTCAACTCCACGATGGCGATGAGCCACCTGGAGAAGGACGCCTACGGCCTGGTCGGCGAGGCGCAGGCGGCCTGGTTCGCCGAGCGGCTGCGCGGCTACGAGGAGCGGTCGTGGCTGCGCCTGGGCGCGGTCGGCCACGCGCCCGGCGGGCTGCGTGACATCGCCTCGGTCGAGCGGCTGATCGGGCACCGGCTCAACCTGCTCTTCCACGGCCCGGGGCAGTCCGCCGACGGCACGGTGGGAGCGCCGCGCCGCCACCAGGTCGTCGAGTTCACCCCTGCGGGCATCCGTACCTGGGTGCCCGACGCCGAGCCCGAGCGCACGCCGTACCAGTGGCGCTCGGCGTCGGCCACCTTCACCGGCGAGAACCAGCCCGAGCCGCCCAAGGCCGCGCCCGAGGTCGTCGGGCGCGAACCCAGCCCGACCGAGCTGCTGCTCGACCGCATCACCGAGGTGTGCGAGGCCAGGCACGAACGCATCAAGATCCGCAGGTTCGACGCCCATCTGGTGATGACCTACCCGGAGGACGGCTTCGTCCGCCAGCAGATGATCGCCGCCCACGTCGGCGAGCTCACCGCCGACCACGCCGACTCCCTCGTACGGCAGGCCCACGCCACCAGCCTCGCGCTGGAGCTCGTCTACCAAGGGCCGCCGCCCGCGAGGGCGCTGCGCGACGACCTCATGCGCAGGGGCATGAGGGTCCGCAGCTTCACCGAGTTCCAGGGCCTGCTCGACCTGTCGGAGTACGTCGCCGAGCAGTCCGTGCGCCTGCGCACCGACCGCCGCTACCCTCCCGACCTGTACGTCCCCCAGCGCTACCGCGAGCTCGACAGGCCCGCCCCCGAGATCAGGCAGGGCCTGACCGACGAGCTGATGCGGCTGCTCGGGGCCGACCACGGCAGGTTCCTGCTCGTGCTGGGCGACTTCGGGCACGGCAAGACCTTCGCCCTGCGCGAGCTGGCCAGGCGCATCCCCTCCGAGCTGCCGCACCTCACGCCGATCCTCATCGAGCTGCGCGCGCTCGACAAGGCTCACTCCGTCGACGGGCTGGTCGCCGCGCACCTGGCCAACCACGGCGAGGAGCTGATCGACCTCAAGGCCTTCCACTACCTGCTGCGGCAGGGGCGCATCGTGCTGCTGTTCGACGGCTTCGACGAGCTGGTCACCCGCGTCACCTACGACAGGGCCGCCGACCATCTCACCACGCTGCTGGCCGCGGCCGAGGACAAGGCGAAGATCGTCGTGGCCAGTCGCACACAGCACTTCAAGTCGCACGGACAGGTGCTGACCACGCTCGGCGAGATGGTCGGCGTGCTGCCCCAGCGGCGGGTCTTCAGCGTCGAGGACTTCACCCACGGGCAGATCCGCTCCTACCTGGCCAACCGCTTCACCGACAGCGGCGAGGCCGAGGCCAGGATGTCCCTGCTGGAGGGCATCAAGGACCTGCTCGACCTCGGGCGCAACCCCCGCATGCTGAGCTTCATCGCCGATCTCGACGCCGAGCGCCTGCACACGGTCGCCACGGCCCGTCACACCATCAGCCCAGCCCTGCTGTACGAGGAGATCCTCAGCTCCTGGCTGGCCTTCGAGGAGCGGCGCACCAGCGTGCCGGGTGCGCCCGCGACGCTCACCACCGAGGAGCTCTGGCGGGCGGTGACGGCGCTGGCGCTGCGCCTGTGGGACTCCGGCGAGTCCTTCCTCGGCCTGGCCGAGCTGACCGAGATCGCCGAGACCCTCACCGACCTGGCCGACGGCCAGCTCACCAGCGTGCAGGCGGCCCACGCGATGGGCACAGGCAGCCTGATGGTCCGCACCGACGAGGGATTGTTCGGCTTCATCCATGCCTCGGTGATGGAGTGGCTGATCGCCAGGCACATCGCCGCCTCCCTCCCCGACTCCTCGCTGCTGGCCAGGCGGCCCCTGTCGGCGCTGACCGTGGAGTTCCTCTGCGACCTGGCCGACGTCAGGGCCACTCAGAGCTGGGTGACCTCCGTGCTGGCCGACCCCGCCACCGACGACGTGGTGCGGGCCAACGCCGTCAAGATCCTTGCCAGGCTGCGCACGCCCGCCAAGGCCGACCTGCGCGGGGCCAACCTGCAGGGCGAGGACCTGTCGGGGCGTGATCTGCAGGAGGTCGACCTCACGGGCGCGCGGCTGGACGGCGCGACGCTCGCGGGCACCAACCTGTCCAGGGCGATCCTGAGGAACGCGCGGCTGACCGGAGCGCGCATGGACGGCGCCTCGCTGGTCGGGGCCGACCTGCGCGGCGCCGACCTGTCGGGGGCCAGGCTGTTCGGCGCCGACCTCAGCGACGCGGCCGTGGAGGGCAGCCGCTGGCACAGAGCCGCCCTGATCAACGTCACCGGCACCGTCCCCTCGCTGCCTGGCGCGGCGGTCGTGCCGAGAGATCGCGTCGAGATCGAGCTGGCGCCCGCCGCCGTCGGCGTGCCGTACGGCTATCACTTCCAGACCAGCCGCCTGCCCGAGCCGATCGCCTACAGCCCCTCGGGCGCGCTGCTCGCGGTGGGCAACGAGGACGGCGGCGTGCTGCTGTGCGCGGGCGGCGTGCCCGTCCGCACGCTGCAGGGGCACAGGGGCCGCGTCTACGCCGTCACCTTCAGCGACGACCTGCTGGCCACCGGCGCCAGCGACGGCGCCGTCGTGCTGTGGGACCCTCTCACCGGCGAGCGCCTGCACACGCTGCGCGGCCACGCCGAAGGGGTGTGGCCCGTCAGGTTCAGCCCTGGGGGCGACCTGGTCATGGCGGGCGGCGGCGACGGCGTCGTCCGCATCTGGTCCACCGCGACGGGCGAGCTCGTGCACCGGCTGAGCGGCCACACCGCGCCCATCTTCACCGCCGTCTTCACACCGTGGGGGCTGGTCACAGGAGACTCGGCGGGCACCGTCCGCGTCTGGAACTCCGGCAGGCTGACCCGCACGCTCTTCTCCGGGCAGGGCGCGGTCTACCGCACCGCCTTCTCGGGCGACCTGCTCGCCACCGGCCACGAGGACGGCACGGTGCGCGTCTGGAGGGACGGCGAGCTCCTGCACACGCTGTCGGGGCACAGGGGACGCGTCTACTGCGTCGCCTTCTCCCCTGGCGGCGACCTGCTGGCCACCGGCGACATCGAGGGCGCGGTCCTGCTCTGGGACCCGCGCTCGGGCGAGTCCAGGGGCCCGCACACCACCCACAGGGCCGCCGTCTACCAGGTGACGTTCTCGCCCTCGGGCGAGTTGCTGGCCACCGGCGACTCCGACGGCACCGTCCGCGTGCAGCAGGTCGGCGGCTCCGCCAGGACCGAGCTGGCGGGGCACCGCAGCTCGGTGTGGCCCTTCTCCTTCCGCCCCGACGGCGCCCAGCTCGCCACCAGCAGCAACGACGGCACCACCAGGCTGTGGGACCCCGTCACCGGACAGTGCACGCGCGTCCTGCGCGGTCACGGCCGCCGCATCTCCTCCGTGGCCTTCAGCGCGGACGGCTCCATGCTGGCCACCAGCGGCAACGACGGCGTCGTCAGGATCTGGGAGCCGCGCACGGGCCGTCGCCTGCGGGAGTTCACCGGCGCCGCCGACCGGCTCATCTCGGCCGTCTTCTCACCGGCCGGGCCTGTCCTGGCCACCGCCAGTAACGACGGCGGCGTCCACTTCTGGAACGCGGTCACCGGCGACCACGAACGCGAGCTGCACGTCGAGACCGACCACGTGTGGGCCGAGGCGTTCAGCCCCGACGGCTGGCACATCGCCACCGCCAACGACGACGACAGCGTCCGCATCTGGTACCGCCCCACCGCCCGCCTGGTCAGCGACCTCACCGAGCACAGGGGCAGGGTCCGCTCCATCGCCTTCAGCCCCGACGGCACCTTCGTGGCCACCGGCTGCGACGACAAGCTGATCAGGATCTGGCACGCCGAGTCGGGCGGCAGGGTGGCGACGCTCGAAGGTCACACCGACCGGGTCTACTCCGTCGTCTTCTCCCCCTCGGGCGAGCTGCTGGCCAGCGCGAGCAACGACGGCCGCGCCATGATCTGGGAGCTGCGCCCCGGCAGGCCGTGGGAGCCGCGCCTGCGCCACACCCTCTCGGGGCACGTGGGACGGCTGTGGAGCATCGCGTTCAACGCCTCGGGCACGCTGGTGGCCACCGGCGGCGACGACCTCACCGTGCGGGTGTGGGAGGTCGCCACGGGACGCCTCGTCCACACCCTGACCGGGCACTCCAGGCGCGTCCTGTCCGTGGCCTTCAGCCCCTCCTCTCCCTCACTGCTGGCCAGCGCGGGTGACGACGGCGTGGTGATCCTCTGGGAGGACGGCGTGCGCCGCGCCACCCTCCTCGGCCTGCCCGAGGGCTGGGCCGCGCTGGCGCCCGACGGCCGCTACAAGTGCCAGGGCGAGGTGGCAGGGCAGTTCTGGCACGTCATCGGCATGGCCAGATTCGAGCTGGGCGAACTCGACCCGCACCTGCCCGCCGTACGCTCGGTCGCTCTGGACGCGGAGTTCTGATCGTGGTACTCGCGTGATATGACTGTCTTCGCGCGCCTGCGCGACATCGCCGGCAACCTCGACATCGTCGTGGTCTTCGTGGTGGCCCTCGTGGTGGGCGTCCTCGACCTGCTCAACGTCATCAAGGACGGCGAGGCCGACGGCGTCATCCTCCCGGTGCTCGCCGCGCTCGCCTTCGTCTGGATCAGGGACCGCTCCAGGCAACGCAAGGTAGCCGACCAACTGGCCAGGGTCGCCACCACGACGGACGGCATGTGGTCGCTGCTCACCAGCGGCCAGTCGGTCATGACCCTCACGGGCCCCGCCATCAGCCGCGAGCTCACCGAGGCGCGCGCGGAGACCGACAGGTGGCTGTTCAAGGGCAGCACCGGCACCTTCACCCGTGCGGTCACGCTGCCCGAATGCCTTGAGCAGGCCCAGCGCCAGCGCCGGAGAATCACCTTCAGGCTGGAGATCCTCGACCCCTCCGACCTCGACCTGTGCGCCGCCTACACTCGCCTGCACCAGGACCTGGCGCCCAGCGGCTCGGAGGAGAAGGACTGGACCGAGCTCGGCACCCGCAGGGACCTCTACGCCACGATCCTGGCCGCCTGCTGGTACCGCCAGCGCAACCGCCAGCTGCTCGACATCGAGGTACGGCTCTCGCGAACCCTCTCGCTGTTCCGCTGGGACCTGTCGTGGAGCCGCCTGATCATCACCCAGCGCGGCCCCGCCTTCCCCGCCGTGGCCATCCCTCGCGGCAGCCCCCACTACAACCTGTGGGCCACCGAGCTGGAGAACAGCCTCAGCCAGGCCACCAGGCTCCCCCTGGAGCTGGCGACGCCGCTCAGCGAGCAGCCCACGGCCGAGGAGGCGCAGCGGCTGTTCACGGCCATCGGGCTGGCCGTCGATCTCGACCCTGGCGATCTGCGGGAGATCGCGCGCATCGCCCTCGACCACCTCGACCCCTACCGGGACAAGATCCCGACGCTCAACCTCTGAGGCGCTTCCACACCTGCGCGACCCTGGCGTCGAGCTCCTCCAGCGTGCCCTCGTTCGGGATCACGACATCGGCGACGCCCAGCCGCTCCTCCCTCGAGGCCTGGGCGGCGATACGGGCCCTCGCGTCCTGCTCGGACATGCCCCTGACCCTGGTCAGCCGGTCGAGGCGCACCTCGTCAGAGGCGTCGACCACGATCACGACCTCGTACATGGGGGCCAGCTTGTTCTCCACCAGCAGCGGGACGTCGTAGACCACCACGGCGTCGTCGGGCGCCTGCCGCTGCAGCTCCTCCACCCGCTCACCCACCAGGGGATGGACGATGCCGTTGAGGGTGGCCAGCCTGTCGGAGTCGGCGAACACGATCGCGCCGAGCTTCTCCCTGTTCAGCGAGCCGTCCTCGCGCAGGATCTCCTCGCCGAAGGCGGCCACCACCCTGGCCAGCCCCTCGGATCCCGCCTCGACCACCTCACGGGCGATCTTGTCGGCGTCGATCACCACGGCGCCCCGCTCGGCGAGCCTCCTGGAGACCTCGCTCTTCCCCGACCCGATGCCTCCGGTCAGACCCACTCTCAGCATGAGCGCAGCCTAGCCGCGCCGAAGGTGCACCAGGGTCATATGGTCATCCATCCGTTCCCTGTGGGTCTCTTTGTAGCCAAGTCGCCGATACAGCCGCAGATTCCCCTCCGACAGGTGCCCGGTGAACAGGTCGAACGCCTGGGCCTGCGGCACCTGCTCGTGGAGGGCCTCCAGCAGCGCCCTGCCGATGCCGCGCCCCTGGGCGTCGGGCGCCACCACGAGCCGCCCGACCAGGCAGGTGGTGCCCGCCAGCTGCCCCCTGACCGCGCCCACGATCCGCTCGCCCTGGCGGGCCTTGAGGACCACGCCGTTCTCTATCGCCCTGCGCACCTGCTCGACGGACTCCACCAGCGGGGGGATGAACGGGTCACCGTACAGCTGGGCCTCGCTGACGTAGGCCGCCCGCTGCACGGTCAGAATCTCTCCGGCGTCCGTGCCCACCGCCCGCGCGATCATCTCTCCACCCTAGCCGGGCGCCTCTCCGATATCCCTGTCGTACGGCAAGCCCGGCCAAGCGCCTCTCTGGGCACGGGCCGGCGTCTGTCCAGGGATATTCGAGGCGAAGCCGCGGGTTGGCTGGCTGCGCGGGTGGGCTGCGCGGGTTTGCGGCGTGGGTGGGGTTGTGGTGGCGTTCGAGAGGGAACGTCCGGGCTTGGGGGAAGTAGGCGATCAGGGTTCGATAGGTTGGCTAGATGTCGATTGCCCGCACATCCGCACGACAGAGCGAATCCTCCGCTTTGTCGCGCCTGGCGTGGCTCGACGCGTTGCGCGGCATCGGCGCCGTCGCCGTGGTGGCCGAGCACATGCTGCCCTGGGTGATCCCGTCCCTGCGGCCGTACTGGTTCAACCTCGGCATGTACGGCGTCCTGGTGTTCTTCCTGGTCAGCGGCTACATCATCCCCACCTCACTGGAGCGCCGCGGCGACGTCGGCGGCTTCTGGATCGGCAGGGTCTTCCGCCTCTACCCGCTCTACCTCACCGTGATCGCCCTGGTGATGGCCACCTCGTGGTGGATGCCGATCCGCAGGGAGGTCCCGCGCAACTCCTCCTCGATCGCCGCGCACGCCACGATGCTCCAGGACGTCCTCGGCACCGGCGCCGCCGTCGACACCATGTGGACGCTGGCCTACGAGATGGTCTTCTACCTCCTCGTCACCACCCTGTTCGTCATCGGCGTGCACCGCCGCAGCGGCCCCATCGCGATCGGATTCGGCGCCGCCGCCGTGGTCAGCGGCCTGCTGATGGCCGCCGCCCCGATCACGCCCGGCCCGTGGCCGTCCTGGCTGGCCTTCGCGATCTTCTTCGCGGGCCTCGCCTGCCTGATCTCCGGCAGGTTCCGTACGGTCGCCGCCTACGTCATGGGCGCCGGCGCGCTCGCCCTGCTGGTGCTGAGCAGCAGGGTGCCGTGGTTCGGGCTGGCGATCCTCGCGGTGATGTTCGCGGGAACGGCGATCCAGCGGTGGGAGCGCCGCGAGGGCCCGCTGTGGCCGGTGGCCGTCACCGCCGTGCTGGTCGCGCTGGCCCCCGCGTGGGCGATCCACGCGGGCTGGTGGTGGGTGCGTCCGGGCGTGTGGATCACCACCCTCGTCCTGGCCGGCGCGACGTTCGGGCTGGCCATGACGCTGCGAAACCGTGAGACCTTCCGCTTCCTGGCGTGGCTCGGCATGATCAGCTACTCGCTCTACCTGCTGCATCACCCGCTGCTGCGGTACTTCGTGAGCCTGACCGGCGACCTGCGCAGCTCGCCGCTGGCGATCCAGGCGCTGATGGGCACGCTGTTCGTGGGGCTGGTGCTGGTGGCCAGCTGGCTGACCTACCGCTTCGTCGAGATCCCCATGCAACGCCTGGGCCGCCACCTCGCCACCCGCCGAACCTGACCCGCCCCACACCTCAAGCTCCCCCCGCCCTCACCACCGGGGCCCACGAGCCGACCGCCGACCCCGCCGCACACCCACGCTTCCCCGGCACTCCCCACACCCACCGAGCCGACTACCCCGCCCACACCTCCCACCTTCGCCGCACTCACAACCGAGGAGCCGAGCCTGCCAAGGTCCTGCCGAGGAGCCGAGCCTGCCGAGGAGCCGAGGAGCCGAGGAGCCGAGGTGCCCAGGCGCCGAGGTGCCCAGGCGCCAAGCCTGCCGAGGTGCCGAGGCCATCGAGGGGCGGGCCGCCCGTTGAGGGGCCAGGCCGGGAACGCTCGGTGATGCGTATCCCTCCGCTCACCACACCTACCGATTTCGACTGCCCCGCTCACACCTCACGCCTCCCTCATACTCACGACCGAGGTGCCAGGTGCCGAGGTGCCGAGGTGCTGTCGAGGGTGGGCCGTCCGTTGGGGTGCGGGCGATGAGCGCTCGGTGATGCGTATCCCTGGACAGACGCCCGCCCCGCGCCCAGGGTGGCGCGTGAGCGGGCATGCCGTACAACATCCGCGTAGGGAATGGACCTGCCGTCCAGCACTCAACGGCAACGGGCTCGCCGTGCAACACCCGAACGGAAACCGGCCCGCCGTACGAGGCCAAGTTGTGGGACAGCGAAAAGGCCGAGCCCCGCACGGAGGTCCGTGCGGGGCTCGACCCTTTTTGTCTAGCTCAGCTCACGCGGTCAGCTCTGGCCGCCCGCGAGCTTCTCGCGAAGGGCCGCGAGAGCCTCGTCCGAAGCGAGCGCACCGGCGGCCGGAGCCGAGGAGGTGCTGCTGCTGCTGGACGGGGCCGGGGTCTCGCCGGTGTAGGTCGAGGGGACCTCGCCCGCCTCGGCCTCGGCCTTGCGGGCCTCCTCGATCTGCTTCTTGTGAGCCTCGAAGCGGGTCTGCGCCTCGGCGTACTGGCGCTCCCACTCCTCACGCTGCTTGTCGAAGCCCTCGAGCCACTCACCCGTCTCGGGGTCGAAGCCCTCGGGGTAGATGTAGTTGCCCTGGTCGTCGTAGGTGGCCGCCATGCCGTACAGCGTCGGGTCGAACTCGACCTCGGCGCCGCTGACACCCTCGTTGGCCTGCTTCAGCGAAAGGCTGATGCGGCGACGGTCGAGGTCGATGTCGATGATCTTCACGAAGATCTCGTCGCCGACCTGGACGACCTGCTCCGGGATCTCCACGTGGCGCTCGGCCAGCTCGGAGATGTGGACCAGGCCCTCGATGCCCTCCTCGACCCGGACGAACGCACCGAACGGCACCAGCTTGGTGACGCGGCCGGGGACGACCTGGCCGATCTGGTGGGTACGGGCGAACTGCTGCCACGGGTCTTCCTGCGTCGCCTTGAGCGAGAGGGAGACGCGCTCGCGCTCCATGTCAACGTCGAGAACCTCGACGGTGACCTCCTGGCCGACCTCGACAACCTCGGAGGGGTGGTCGATGTGCTTCCAGGACAGCTCGGAGACGTGAACCAGACCGTCAACGCCGCCGAGGTCCACGAACGCACCGAAGTTGACGATCGAGGACACGACGCCCTTGCGGACCTGGCCCTTCTGCAGGGTGTTGAGGAAGGTCTGGCGGACCTCGGACTGCGTCTGCTCGAGCCAGGCACGGCGGGACAGGACCACGTTGTTGCGGTTCTTGTCCAGCTCGATGATCTTGGCTTCGAGCTCGCGGCCGACGTAGGGCTGCAGGTCGCGAACACGGCGCATCTCGACCAGGGACGCCGGCAGGAAGCCACGGAGGCCGATGTCGAGGATGAGACCACCCTTGACGACCTCGATGACGGTGCCGGTGACGATGCCGTCCTCGTCCTTGATCTTCTCGATCGTGCCCCAGGCGCGCTCGTACTGGGCGCGCTTCTTGGACAGGATCAGGCGACCCTCCTTGTCCTCCTTCTGGAGAACCAGGGCCTCGACGTGCTCGCCGACCTCGACAACATCAGCCGGGTCGACATCGTGCTTGATCGAGAGCTCACGCGAGGGAATGACACCCTCGGTCTTGTAACCGATGTCGAGCAAGACCTCGTCTCGATCGACCTTGACGACGGTGCCCTCGACGATGTCGCCGTCGTTGAAGTACTTGATGGTCTCGTCGATCGCGGCGAGGAAGGCCTCTTCGGAACCGATGTCGTTGACCGCTACCTGCGGGGTGCTCGAGGTGGCCTCGGTGCTGCTCGTCATGTGTGGAATTGCTCCGAACGCGGACAGATGTCGATGTGGCGGACGCGCAGCAGGCTCTCTTCCGCATCAAGCCGAGGATGACGTCATCGACGAGACCGAGCGCGAGCCCGCTCCGTCTGAGGCGCGCGCGAGCCCACAGCGCAGCGATCAGCATATGAGACCTGGCGACCGGGGTCAATCCGAGGACACGGGACGGCAAGAGACGCAAAGGCGTGCGAGGCCGCCTAGTAGGGGTTGACCTGCCCGATCCGCTTGGCAGTGATATTACCCCGAGATTTCCGCGGGATGGAGATCCGTTGGGGGTCTCCGTCGGAGACAAAGCGCTCACCAGGGTGTTTGTTCAGCCACTCCAGCCAATACTGCGAGCACCACTTGCGGCACTCGCCTCGCTTGCCGTTGCTCTGAATCCGCTGGATCGCGTTTCGGTCAAATTTTTTCGCGTATGGCGAAAGCGAGGGTTCGGCGCCCGCGAGGAAGACGCCGGCGAAGTCGTAGGACATGCCGCCCCATGATCCCGTTCTGGCGACCTTCTTCGGGTGCGGCATCGAGCCGAACGGCAGCGCCAGCGTGTCGCTGAGCGGCGCGCCGAGCTTCTTCAGCAGCCGTTCGAGCCGGACGATCTGTTCCCTGACCTTCTTCTTCGGCAGGACGCCCAGGTTCGGATGGCCCCAGGTGTGGTTGGCCACCTCGAACCCGTGCTCGTTCAGCCACTGCACGGCCTTGGCCTGGTCGGACTGGTTCTGCAGGCCGAAGGGGTAGCTGTTGATCCAGAAGGTCGCGACGGGCCTGAAGTCCGGATACTTCCTCGCCACGTCGTAGATGATCGCGACCGCGGTGTCCTTCTTCGGCGCACCCTGGGCGTCCAGCGCGAAGTGGCTGGCGTGCCCGTCGTCGAAGGTCAGCACGACGGGGAACTTGCCAGCGGGCACCCTGATGTCGCCGGTCGCGAACTCCCTGGCGGTGATCGGCACGTACCCCTGCCTGGCCAGCTTCTCCAGCTCCTGCCGGAGCTGGGAGGGCGTGCGGTCGATGGAGGCCAGCCGCTTCTTCATGATCCGGTGGTACATGATCACCGGGATGAGTCCGAGCTCGTTGGCCTTGACCTGCTTGGCGAATTCGGGGGTCGCCGTGACCGGCTGCGGCGGCTCGCCGCTGGGCAGATCCGGCGCGGTCTCCGGCGCGGCCTCGGGCTGCGTGGAGGACGGCGCGGACGGCTGCACGGTGCCGACCGCCGCTGCCTTCCCCGGGACAGGCTCGCCCGCGGTGGGAAGCACCAGCAGGGCGATGACCGCGACAGTGACGATCACGATGTTGGCTATCCCGATGACGCGCGTCAGGGATGCTGAATTCCGCACAGAACTCCCGTGCTCATCGAGGCCAGACCAACCAGACCACCCTAGACCAGATCACCCCAAGGGCTCTCACGATCACCGGGCCCGGCATGTGCATTTCATCCCCGGCTACCCCCGCCCTCCCCCGCAAACCCCTCCTTTCACGGTTCCGTGGGGTCCTGGAGTCCATGGCCGGAGTCCGCCCGCTCACGAACCCATCGACGTCAAGCAGCCCGTGGGGGAACGTCGCGGGTCCGGCGGGTCGAGAGAGTCCGGGGGCCGTGGGCCAGCATGCGTTCCCTACGCCGTGGAGATCGAGCGGTCCATCGGCCGACGCCCGCGAGAGTCGAGGACCCATAGACCGGCATCCCCACGACCCACCAAGGTCGAGCGCCCCATGAGCCGGTGCGTGAGGCGGGGTGGAGGCGGCGGAGGGTCGTCTGTCAGGCGGTCGGCCTTCGGGGCGCGAGGGCGCGGCGGACCCGGGCACCCCGTCTCGCCCCCACCGAGTGGGGGTGGCCCGGTTGGTGGTCGTCTGCCAGCGGCAGGGTGCCTCACGCCGTTCGGACACGGCGACTCACGGCCGCCCAGGAAGCGACCCCGACGTCTCCGACCCCCGCCCCGCAGGGCTGGAGTGGCGTGATGGACGGACGCCGACCACGCGCCCACAGTGGCCTCTCCAGTGCTGTGCCGTACGGGAGAGGCCAGAACGCACGCCATACGCGAAACAGGAACCCCCGGACGCGCGCCGTACGAGAGACCGGAACCCCCGGACGCGCGCCATACGAGAGACAGGGGTGGGGGTCTGCGGCGGGCGGGTCAGTGGCCGGCGTCCTCCCAGGTGCGGCCGATGCCGACGGAGACCTCCAGCGGGACGCGGAGGCTGTAGGCGGAGTTCATCTGGTCGGTCACCACCTGGCGCAGCGTCTCCAGCTCGCTCGGCGCGACCTCGAAGACCAGCTCGTCGTGCACCTGCAGCAGCATGCGCGACCGCAGCCCCTCCTCGCGCAGCGCCTGGTGCACGTTGAGCATCGCGACCTTGATGATGTCGGCCGCCGACCCCTGGATCGGGGCGTTGAGCGCCATGCGTTCGGCCATCTCGCGCCGCTGCCGGTTATCGCTGGTCAGGTCGGGCAGGTAGCGGCGGCGTCCCATGATCGTCTCGGTGTAGCCGTCCTTGCGGGCCTGGGTGACGATCTCGTGGAGGAAGTCGCGCACGCCGCCGAACTCCTCGAAGTACTCCTCCTTGAGCGCCCGCGCCTCGGCCACGGGGATGTTGAGCTGCCCCGACAGGCCGAAGTCGGACAGCCCGTAGGCCAGGCCGTAGTTCATCGCCTTGATGCGGGCGCGCAGCTCGCCGTCGACCTGCTCGGGCGGCAGGTCGAAGACGCGCGCGGCGGTGGCCTGGTGGAAGTCGTGGCCCGACTCGAAGGCGGCGATCAGCGCCTCGTCGCCCGACAGGTGGGCCATGATGCGCAGCTCGATCTGGCTGTAGTCGGCGGTGAGGAGCGTCTCGTAGCCCTCGCCCACGACGAAGCCCTGCCTGATGCGGCGGCCCTCGGCGGTGCGGATCGGGATGTTCTGCAGGTTGGGCTTCTCGCTCGACAGGCGCCCCGTGGCCGCGACGATCTGGTTGAAGGTCGTGTGGATGCGCCCGTCGTCGGTGATCTCCTTGATCAGGCCCTCGACCGTGGTGCGCAGCTTCTGCTGGTCGCGGTGGCGCAGCATGATGATCGGCAGCTCGTGGTCGGTCTGGGTGGCGAGCCAGGTGAGCGCGTCGGCGTCGGTGGTGTAGCCGGTCTTGGTCTTCTTCGTCTTGGGCAGGTTGAGCCTGACGAAGAAGATCTCCTGCAGCTGCTTGGGCGAACCAAGGTTGAACGGCTCGCCGACCACGCGGTGCGCCTCCTCGACGGCCTGCTTGACCGCCGCGCCGAACTCCGCCTCGAGCCCCGCGAGGTACTGGCGGTCGGCGCCGATGCCGGCCCGCTCCATCTGGGCCAGGACGGTCAGCAGCGGCAGCTCGACCTCCTCGAGCAGTTGGGTGCCGCCGCGCCCCGCGAGGAACGTCTCCAGCGACTGGGCCAGCTCGCGCACCGCGTGGGCGCGCAGCGCGAGGTCCTTGGCGGGCGCGTCGTCGTCGTCGCCGAACAGCGCGGCCTGCCCGCCCGACTCCTCCTCGACCTTGAGGTCGCGGTTGAGGTAGCGGCGGGCCAGGTCCTCCAGGGCGAAGGTGCGCTGCCCCGGCATCGCCAGGTAGGCGGCGAGCGCCGTGTCGCACGTGAGACCCCTGAGCTCCATCCCCTGGGCCCACAGAGCCAGCATGGGGCCCTTGGCGTCGTGGACGGCCTTAGGCCTCGCCGGATCGCCCAGCCACGCTCTGAGGGCCGTTTCGTCCGCTTCTGTGAGCCTTGTGGGATCGATGTGGGCGGCGGTGCCGTCGGGCGAGGCGATCGCGATGCCGTCGATGCGGCCGGTGCCGCTGCCGTACGCGCCCTTGAAGGCCAGCCCTGCGCGGCCCTCGGGCAGCGCCGACAGCCACCCCGTGACCCTGTCGGGGCCGAGGATCACGGTCTCGACCTCGAAGCCCTGCTCGGGCTCCGCCTCGCCGGTGCCGAGCACCTTGAAGACGCGCTCGCGCAGCTCGCCGCGGATCTGGAGGGTGTCGAAGAGCTTGTTGATCTCCTCGCGGTCCCACGCGCCCTGCTGCAGGTCGGTCAGGTCGACGTCGAGCGGGACGTCGCGCATCAGCTCGGTGAGGCGGCGGTTCATGAGCACCTGGGCGACGTGCTCGCGCAGCTTGTCGCCGACCTTGCCCTTGACCTCGTCGACCCTGTCGACCAGCGCCGTCAGCGAGCCGAACTCGCGCACCCACTTGGCCGCGGTCTTCTCCCCCACGCCGGGGATGCTCAGCAGGTTGTCGCTGGGGTCGCCGCGCAGCGCGGCGAAGTCGGGGTACTGCTGCGGGGTCAGGTCGTACTTCTCGACGACCGCCTCGGGCGTGAACCTGGTCATGTCGCTGATGCCGCGCCTGGTCATCAGCACCGTGATCTCGGAGCTGACCAGCTGCAGCGCGTCGCGGTCGCCGGTGACGATCAGCACGTTCATGCCCTCGGCGGCGGCGCGGGTGGCCAGCGTCGCGATCAGGTCGTCGGCCTCGTAGCCGGGCAGGGACAGGTGCGGGATGCGCATGGTGTCGAGCAGCTCGTAGATCAGCTGCATCTGCCCGCGGAAGTCTTCGGGGGTCTCGCTGCGGTTGGCCTTGTACTCGGTGTACTCGACATGCCTGAAGGTCGGCTCGGACCTGTCGAAGCAGACTGCCACGTTGGTCGGCTGCTCGTCACGCAGGATGTTGGTCAACATCGAGGTGAACCCGTAGACCGCCTCGGTGTGCTGACCGTCGCTGGTCATCAGGTTGGCGTCCTTCAGGGCGTAGAACGCGCGATAGGCAAGGGAATGCCCATCCAGGAGCAGCAGGCACGGACGGGCGGGGGTCGCTTCACTCTTCGGCACAACCGCAGCCTAGTCTCCAGGTGCGACAGAATGCCTGGGCACTAGGTACAGGAGGCTTCCCCTTGACGTTCGACATCGCCGTCATCGAAGAGATGAACAAGGGCACGCTGGGCGAGCGCGTGGGCATCGAGTTCGTCGAGGTCTCCGCCGAGCGGGTGGTGGCCAGGATGCCGGTGAAGGGCAACACCCAGCCGTACGGCCTGCTGCACGGGGGCGCCTCGGTGGTGCTGGCCGAGTCGCTCGGCTCCATCGGCGCGGCCATCCACGCGGGAGAGGGCAGGATCGCGGTCGGCATCGAGATCAACGCCACCCACCACCGCTCGGCCTCCGAGGGCTACGTCACGGGCGTGGCGACCAGGCTGCACGGCGGCAGGTCGCTGGCCAGCTACGAGGTGGAGATCACCGACGAGCAGGGCCGCAGGGTCTGCACCTCCCGCATCACCTGCATGCTGCGAGACGCCTGAGTGACACGCGCGACTTGGGCGCTCTCTTTGCGCGGGGACCCCGCGGGTCGCTACCGTTGAGCCCATCAGAGCCCGCGGGGAGGCCCAGTAGATAACGTGTAGGGCCGGGGAAGCCCTACACGGCCCCAAAAGCCTCCCCCGGGTTCGTCTCGTCTCAGAGCACCTTCGACAGGAAGAGCTTCGTCCGCTCGTGCTGCGGATTGGTCAGCACCTCGCGAGGCGATCCCTTCTCCACGACGATGCCGTCGTCCATGAACACCAGCGAGTCGCCGACCTCACGGGCGAACCCCATCTCGTGGGTCACCACGATCATGGTCATCCCCTCGCGGGCCAGGTCGCGCATGACGTCCAGCACCTCGCCGACCAGCTCGGGGTCGAGCGCCGAGGTCGGCTCGTCGAAGAGCATCAGCTTGGGCTGCATGGCCAGCGCCCGCGCGATCGCGACGCGCTGCTGCTGTCCTCCGGACAGCTGGGCGGGGTAGCTGCGCATCTTCGCCGCCAGCCCCACGCGCTCCATCAGCTCCTCGGCCCTTGCCCGTACGGCGGAGGCGGGCTCGCCCTTGACGCGCTGGGGCGCCTCCATGACGTTCTCCAGCGCCGTCATGTGCGGGAAGAGGTTGAAGCGCTGGAACACCATGCCGATGTCCTTGCGCTGCGCGGCGACCTCCCGCTCCTTGAGCTCGTGGAGCTTGCCGCCGTGCTCGCGGTAGCCGATCAGCCTGCCGTCGACGTACAGCCGGCCGGCGTTGACCTTCTCCAGGTGGTTGATGCAGCGCAGGAAGGTCGACTTGCCCGATCCAGAGGGGCCGATGACGCACATCACCTCGCCGTTGAGCACCTCGAGGTCGATGCCCTTGAGCACCTGGACGTGACCGAAGTCCTTGCAGACCTGCTCGGCCCTGACCATCACGTCGCTCATGCCGTACCGCCTATGAATCTGACGCGGCCGCCGCCTGGATGCGACCCCTTGGCGTAGTAGCGCTCGATGTAGAACTGTCCGATCATCATGATCGACGACAGGATCAGGTACCAGATGCACGCCATGATCAGCATCGGGATGACCTGGTAGGTCGAGGCGTAGATCGTCTGTGCGGTGAAGGTCAGCTCCAGGTACGGGATGGCCACCACCAGCGAGGTGTTCTTCAGCATCGAGATGGCCTCGTTGCCCGTCGGCGGGACGATGACGCGCATCGCCTGCGGCAGCACGATCCTGCGCATCGTGTGCATGCGCGTCATGCCGAGCGCCTGTGCCGCCTCCTGCTGTCCCGGGTCGACCGACAGGATGCCCGCTCTGATGATCTCGGCCATGTAGGCCGCCTCGTTGAGGATCAGGCCGAGCGCGGCCATCACCGCCGCGCTGTAGAGCGCGTTGGTCGGCCAGGTGACGAACTCGGGGCCGAACGGGATGCCGATCCCGACCTGCGGGAACAGCGCCCCGATGTTGCCCCAGATGAGCAGCTGCGTGTAGAGCGGCGTGCCCCTGAACACCCACAGGTACAGCCACGACGCCCCGCGCATGAGCGGGTTGGGCGAGAGGCGCATGAGCGCGAGCACGATGCCGAGGCTCACGCCGCCGATCATCGCGGCGATCGTCAGCCAGATCGTGTTGCGGACGCCGTTCAGCACGGGCGGTGAGAGGAAGTACTTCCACTGCTCGGCCCAGTTGTAGTTGGCGTTGGTGACGATGTTGCTCACCAGCATCGCGGCGAGCACCACGATGACCGCGGCGGCCACCCATCTGCCCGGATGCCGGACGGGCACGGCCCTGATCGTCTCGGGCCGCACCCTCTCCGTGTCGGTCATGAGCTATCCCTGCGCGCCGTTGATCACCGGGTCGGTGACGGCACCGTCGGCGACGCCCCACTTGTCGAGGATCGACTTGTAGGTGCCGTCGGCGATGACCTCCTTGACAGCGGCCAGCCAGGCGTCCTTGAAGGTGCCGGAGTTCTTGCCGATCGCGTAGCCGTACGGCGCGGTGTCGTAGGCCTGGCCGATGATCTCCAGCTTGTCGCCGGTCTGCTTCACCGCGTAGCCGACGATGGGCGAGTCGGCGAGCATGCCGTCGATCTTGCCGGACACCAGGTCGGCGTTGACCTCGGTCTGCTGCTTGCGCACGACCTGGTCGATGGCGGGCTTGCCGGCCTTGACGCACGCGTCGCTCTTGGCCTTGATGTCGTCCACCTGGACGGTGCCCTGCTGGACGCCGATCTTCTTGCCGCAGGCGTCCTCGGGGTTGACCCCCTTCGGGTTGCCCTTCAGGGCGGCCCACGCGGTGCCGGCGGAGTAGTAGGTGACGAAGTCGACGACCTTCTCGCGCTCCTTGTTGTCGGTGAAGGAGGAGGCGCCGAGCTCGTACTTGCCGGACTGCAGGCCCGGGATGATCGTGTCGAAGCCCGCGTTCTGGAACTCGGCGGTCAGGCCGAGCTTGCCCGCGATGGCCTCCACCAGCTCGACGTCCCAGCCCACGATCTTCTGCGAGGCGGGGTCGACCGACTCGTTCGGCGGGTAGGAGGCGTCTACGCCCACGATGAGCTTGCCGTCGGACTTGATCGCGTCGGGCACCATCGCCGCGAGCGTGTTCTGCGCGCTGGGGGCGGCCGAGGTGGCTCCGGTGGCAGCGGGCGTGGCGCCGGTCTCGCCGCCACCGCCGCCGCAGGCCGTGAGCGCCAGCGCGCCCGCGACGACGAACGAGCCAGCCGCCAGCGCGCGGCGGGAAACAGTAGCCATACTCACAACGGTCCCCTTCGGTTCCGGGTCTTGTCGCAGAGATGCTCCCGCAAGCTTGTCACCAGGCAGATCACCGCTCAGACACAATCGGACAACTTCCTACAAGCGTATGTCTTTCGCCATAGGCCGAATATCATGTCAACATCACTTATGGGCGAAACCTGTCACAGGTTCCCCACCCACTCGTACGGTTGCCACGTGCGCCGACCCCTTCTCATCGCCTGCGTCGTGGCAGCCCTGGCGTCCTGCAGCCCGGAACCGGCGAAGCCGCAGGCGAAACCCACCTACGACCTGCCCGCCCGGCAGGTCCGCGCCAACGAGACCCCGATCCACGCCGCCCCCGTCAACGACGGCGACGCGCGCTTCCAGGTGATCGGCCTGCAGGCCGGTCAGGCCAGCCTCTCAGGCAGCCATGCCGAATGGCCCGCCAAGGGACAGTTCGTCACTGTCCGTGTCGTGGTGGAAAATCCGGGAAGATCCACATCCAGGTTCGACGCGCGCAAGCAGCGCCTGATCACGGCGGACGGCCGCGCCTTCCCCATCAACGACCCGGCGCAGATCACCAAGCGCCAGCCCCTGGAGATTTCCGTGGGCTCGGGTGTGCGCATCGAGCTCGACCTCTGGTTCGACATCCCCAAGGATGCCACACCCGCCGCCGTCAAGCTGTACGGCGACCCGCCCATCGGCTACCCCAGCACCGAAGGCGTGCAGGTCCCGTTGAAGTAGGGGCTGGAAACAAGAGGGGCGGGGCCCGTGAAGGCGCCCCGCCCGTTCCCCGCGTTCCTAGTGCTGGCCGTTAGGGCTGGGCTCGCCCAGGTCGCCGCCCAGGTAGGCGGCGCGCACGGCCGGGTCGTCGAGCAGCGCGCTGGCGTCGGCGCTCTTGACGATGGACCCGGTCTCCAGCACGTACGCCCGGTGCGCCAGCTGCAGCGCCTGCTGGGCGTTCTGCTCCACCAGCAGGACCGTCGTGCCCCTGCGGTTGATCTCCTCGATGATCTCGAAGATCTGCTTGACCAGCAGCGGAGCCAGACCCATCGACGGCTCGTCGAGCAGCAGCACCTTGGGCTTGGCCATCAGCGCCCTGCCGATGGCCAGCATCTGCTGCTCGCCGCCCGACATGGTGCCGGCGAACTGGGTGCGCCGCTCGGCGAGCCGCGGGAACAGCTCGTAGGCCTGGGTCAGCTCGGCGCTGACGTCGCCGCTGCGCGCGTAGGCGCCCATCAGCAGGTTGTCGTGCACCGTCATGCCGGGGAAGATGCCACGGCCTTCGGGGGCCTGACCGAGCCCCGCCTCGACGCGCTTGTGCCCGGGCATCTTGCTGATGTCCTTGCCGTCGAAGATCACCGATCCCGACGTCAGCGGGCGCAGGCCCGAGATGGTCTTCAGCGTCGTCGTCTTGCCCGCGCCGTTGGCGCCGATCAGCGTGACGATCTCACCCTCGTTGACCTCGACCGAGATGCCCTTGATGGCCTCGATCTTGCCGTAGTGGACGTGGATGTCCTTGACCTCAAGAAGCATCTGCGGGTGCCCCCAAGTACGCCTCGATGACCCGCGGGTCGTTCCGCACCTCGTCGGGCAGCCCGTCCGCGATCTTCTGGCCGAAGTCGAGGACGGCGATACGGTCGCTGATGCCCATGACGAGGCTCATGTCGTGCTCGATCAGCAGGATGGTGCGTCCCGCGTCTCTGATCTTCCTGATGAGCTGCTGCAGCGCTTCCTTCTCCGCCGGGTTCATGCCCGCGGCGGGCTCGTCGAGCAGCAGCAGCTTGGGGTTGGTCGCCAGGGCCCTGGCAATCTCCAGACGGCGCTGGTCGCCGTACGGCAGGTTCTTGGCGTAGTCGCCGGCCCTGTGCGAGACCCCGCAGAACTCCAGCAGCTCGAGCGCCAGGGCCTTGCCCTCGCGCTCGGCCTTGCGGTGCCAGGGCAGGCCGAGCGCGACGCTCACCATGCCGGCCCTGTGGTGCACGTCAGCGCCGACCATCACGTTCTCCAGCGCCGACATGTTGTGGAACAGCCGGATGTTCTGGAAGGTGCGGGCGATGCCCCTCTTGGTGATCTTGAAGCGCTTGAGGCCGCTGATCCGCTCGTTCTGGAAGCGCACCTCGCCCTCGGTGGGCTGGTAGACGCCGGTGACCACGTTGAACACCGTGGTCTTGCCCGCGCCGTTCGGGCCGATGAGCGCGAAGATCTCGCCCTCGTTCACCGTCAGGTCGACCCCGCGCAGCGCCTTCACGCCACCGAAGCGCATGGTCAGCGTGCGGAGCTCGAGCAGGGCCTTCTTCTCGTCGGTCATTTGTCAGCCCCCTCGATGACGTCGGCCTTCGTCTCCGGGCCGGGGACATCGGCTCCCAGAGTGCCCATGCCTCCCGTGCCCCCCTTCAGTTCAGCCTTTCGCTGTCTGGAAGGCAACAGCCCCTCGGGCTTGAAGATCATCAGGGCGACCAGGACCGCGCCGAAGATCAGCATGCGGTACTCCTGCAGGCCGCGGAAGCGCTCAGGCAGCCACGCGACGATGAAGGCGCCCAGCATGACACCCGGCAGGTTGCCCGCGCCGCCCATGACCACCGCGGCCAGGATCGTCGCCGACAGCAGGAACAGGAAGTCGTTCGGGTTGATCGAGATGACCTTCGCCGCCCAGACCACGCCCATCGCGCCGCCGATGGAGGCGCCGATGGCGAAGGCGAGCATCTTGAACCTGAACGTCGGCACGCCCATGACCTCGGCGGCGTCCTCGTCCTCGCGGATGGCGGCCCAGGCCCGGCCGACACGGCTCTTCTCCCAGCGCTTGACCAGGATGATCACGATGACCGCGAGCGCGACCAGCATGTAGTAGTACGGCCTCGGGTCCAGCACGCCGTACTTGAAGACCTGGATGCCGAACAGCTCGAAGCCCTCGATGCTCGGCGGGTGCGGGATGCCGCGGATGCCGTTCGGGCCACCGATCTCGTCGGTGTTGCGGGCGGTGATGCGGATGATCTCACCGAAGCCGAGCGTGACGATCGCCAGATAGTCGCCGCGCAGTCGCAGCGTCGGCGCGCCCAGGACCACGCCAGACAGGGCGCAGATCAGGATGCCGACGACCAGGATCTCCCAGAAGTTCCATCCGAGCCTGGTGCCCAGCAGGCCCATCGCGTAGCCGCCGACGGCGTAGAACGCGACGAAGCCGAGGTCGAGCAGGCCGGCTTGGCCGACCACCACGTTCAGTCCGATCGCCAGCACCACGAAGGTGCCGATCGGGAAGAACAGCACGCTCGCCCAGTCGGAGTACGGCGACATGATCGGCGCCAGCGACTCGGAGGGCAGCAGGAGGGCGCCGATGATGAGCAGGATGTAGACCGCCCAGCGCTGCCAACCCGGAGCCGCGGCCCATCTGTCGCGCACCCCGTCGCTGAAGTGGCTCCAACTCGAACGGAAACGGGACAGTGCATTCATCTGGTTCATGCGCGCGCCTGCTGAAGTGATTCACCGAGAAGACCGGTGGGCCGGAACATCAGGACCAAGACGAGGACCGTGAACGAAATCACGTGTTTCCAGTCGGAGCCGAAGATGATGGCGCCGTAGTTCTCCGCAAGGCCCAGCGCGATTCCACCGACCAGGGCTCCGCGAAGGTTTCCGATACCGCCCAGAACCGCCGCCGTGAATGCTTTGATGCCGAACAGGAAACCGATGTAGTAGTTGGTGTTCTCATAGGCGAGCAGATACAGCGCGCCGGCCACACCGGCCATCGCGCCGCCGATCAGGAACGTCATCTGAACGATCCTGTTGATGTCGACACCCATGAGAACGGCTGCTTCGGGGTTCTGCGCGGTCGCCCTGATGCCACGGCCGATCTTCGTCCTGTTGACCAGCCGCTCCAGCATGATCATCATGCCGATCGCCGCGACCACCACGAAGACCTGGTGGGTCATCACGGGGTGGCCGAAGATGGAGAACAGCTCCTGACGCTCCGCGATGCGCGGCAGGCCCATCTGGATGCGGCCGCGCTCAGGCCGGTCGAAGACCGCAGGGATGACCAGGAGCGCGAACAGCTCCTGCAGGAAGATCGAGGCGCCGATGGCCGAGATGAGCGCGGCCAGGCGCGATGCGCCTCGCTTGCGCAGCGGCCGGTAGGCGACCCGTTCGAGCGCCACGGCCGTGCCCGCCGAGGCGAGCGCCCCGGCGGCGATCATGGCGAGGATGAGCCCGACGAGGGCGATGCCCGTCAGCGGAGTGTTGATGCCGAACACGAACGGCACGACCATCGCGCCGAACGTGCCGATCATGAACACTTCGGAATGGGCGAAGTTGATCAGACGCAGCACGCCGTAGACCATCGTGTAGCCGAGGGCGATCAGCGCGTAAATGGATCCAAAAGCTAGGCCGTCGATCGTCTGCGGCCAGAACTGAGATACGAAGTCATTGAACACGTGACGATTACCACTTCTAGGCGAGGGTTCTCCTGCACTGCCTGGCAGTGGATGCGCGAAGGGAGCAGGACCGCTAGCGGCGATCCCGCTCCCCGCGCGTCAACTACCCGATCTCACCTGAGACAGGCTGGAGACCGTTACCCGAGCTTGGCCTCGGAGGCCTTCCCGAGCAGGGTGATGTTTCCGCCCTTGATCTGGTACATGTAAATGTCCTTGGCCACGACCTCGCCGTTGGCCTCGAACTTCACCTGCTTGGAGACGCCCGCGAAGTCGACCGTCGAGATGAAGGTGTTGATGTCCTCGGCGGTGACCTTGCCGGCCTTGATCGCCTCGATGAAGACCGTCGCGGCGTCGAAGCCCTCGGTGGCGTAGATCGCCGGGTCGGCGCTGTAGGCGGCCTTGTAGTCGGTGGCGAACTTCTTGACCTTCTCGTCGGTCACGTCAGGCGTGGCGACGTAGCAGGGGCAGCCGACCAGCGCGCCCTCGGCGTTGGCCGCACCGGCGCCCTCGACGAGGCCCTTGTCGAGCGAGCCGTCGCCGCTGAAGAACTTCGCGTCCTTCACGCCCTTGTCCCTCAGCTGCTTGAGCAGCGGGCCGGCCGCCGCGTAGTAGCCGCCGAAGAAGATGGCGTCGGGCTTGCCGGCCGCCACCTTGTTGACCACCGAGGAGAAGTCGCTCTCGGCCGGGTCGAGCGAGTCGTCGGTGACGGTCACGCCCTTGGCCTTCAGCTGCGCGCGGACAGCGTCGGCCAGCGGCTTGCCGTACTCGGACTTGTCGTCGATGACGAAGACGTTCTTGGCCGCGGCCGCACCGGCGATGAAGTCGGCGATGCCGGGACCCTGCACGGCGTCGTTCGGCAGGACGCGGTGCCAGTACTTCCAGCCGTTCTGGGCAAGCGCGGCGTTGGTCGCCGAAGCCGAGACGCTGGGAATCTTGGCCTCTTCGAGCACCGGGGCGACCTGAGCGGACTCACCGGAGAACGCGGGGCCGATCAAGGCGACGATCTTGTCGGTCTTGATGGCCTGCTGGGCCAGACCGACGGCCTTGGTGGCGTCAGCCTGGCTGTCGTACTCCACCATCTCGATCTTGACCTTGGGGTTGGTCGCGTTGTACTGGTCAATGGCCAGCTTCGCGCCGTTCCTGGGCGGGATGACAATGCCGGCGTTCGAACCAGTCAGGTCGCCCATGAAGCCAATCTTGACAGTGGTGGGCGCCGCTTCCCCTCCACCGGTGGTCGCGCCCCCGCCGGGGGTCTCGGACCCACCGCCGCTGCAGGCGGCCAGGCCGAGTGTGAGAGCCATACCAACGGCAAGCGCGCCGCCGAAGCGAGCAATCTTTGGCCGCAAGGCTGCCTTCCTTTCGCCTGATCCTTTGTCAGGACCGGATTCACAGAGTCATGCCCGTGCGGGGATGACCCAGGGGTTGTGACGGTTAGTACAGCCAGGAGATGTCACGGGTTGGTACAGCGAACAGCGTCGTTATCGCTTCGTTATTACACCGATCCTTTACGGCTACCGCAGCGGTTTGAAGGGTCAAAAAACGACAAAGGAACGTTCCAGAGTACGAAACGAACCCTTGACGCTTCCGCACAACGGACCCCATGACGGAGTGAAACCCCGGAAATGCCCCCTGCGGTCGCGTGTCCCGAAAGATCAGGCGTGCTTCGCCGCGTCGTCCACGACGATCTGCGCGACCTCCCGCATGCTCAGCCGCCTGTCCATGGACGCCTTCTGGATCCAGCGGAAGGCCTGCGGCTCGCTCCAGCCGTGCTGGGCCATCAGCAGCCCCTTCGCCCGCTCGACCAGCTTCCTCGTCTCGAGCCTGCCCGACAGCGACGACACCTCGGCCGCCAGCGCGACCATCTCCTCGTGCCTGCTGACGGCCATCTCGATCGCGGGCACCAGGTCGGCCTTGGTGAACGGCTTCACCAGGTAGGCCATGGCACCGGCGTCACGCGCCCGCTCGACCAGATCGCGCTGGGAGAAGGCGGTGAGGATGAGGCACGGGGCGATCCTGTCGGCCACGATCCGCTCCGCCGCCGAGATGCCGTCGAGAATGGGCATCTTCACATCAAGGATGACCAGGTCCGGACGGAGCTCGGTGGCCAGCTTGATCGCGTGCTCGCCGTCACCGGCCTCCCCCACGACGACGTAGCCGTCCTCCTGGAGCATCTCCTTGAGGTCGAGGCGGATCAGTGCCTCATCTTCCGCGATCACCACTCGCCGCTGCGTACTCACGAGCAGAAGACTACCGACGTCCGCTAGATTAGATCCACGCTGGCGTCCCCGGGCTGGTCCTGTGCGGCTTGTAGACTTCAGCCCGGATCCGGACACCTCCGAAGATCCGCCCCGATAGACCAATCGGCAGAGTCGATGGACTCAAAATCCATTCAGTGTGGGTTCGAATCCCACTCGGGGCACCACCACCACTGTTCGACCGCGCCGGGCCGCGTGACATGACGGCCGCGTCCTCACGCGCGGGGCGACGGAGGTCAGTCCTCGGCGCGGCCCATGCGCCAGTACCCCATGAAGGCCACCGCGCGACGGTCCATGCCGCGCTCGGCCACCAGGTGCCTGCGCAGGGTCCTGATCACCGCCGCCTCCCCCGCCAGCCACGCGTACAGCGGCGCCACGGACTCCGCCTCCTCCGGCACCTCCCACAGCAGGTCGACGTCCACGTCGACGTCCTCGAGCGCCTCCACGGGGGCCTGCGGGGGCAGGAGCCGGTCAGCGGCGGCCTTCACCTCGGGCACCAGCCTGCTGCCGACCCCGCCCCCACCACGGGGGAGCCAGGTGACGGTGACGCCGCTCCCGGTGGCGCACGGCAGCACGTCGCCCTGTGAGGGCACCTCCATCAGCGCCTCGCCCTCGCAGCCGTCCGGCAGGCGCTCCAGGATGGCGGTGATGGCCGGCACCGCGGTCTCGTCGCCGGCCATGAGGAACCTGCGCGCGCCGGTCGGCGGCCTGAACTCCAGCCCTCCGTGCCGCTCGCCGTAGCCGGCGTCAGGGCCGAACAGCGCGATCCGGTCGCCGGGCCGCGCGCTGTTGGCCCAGCGCGCGGCGGGCCCTCCGTCTCCGTGCAGCACGATGTCCACATCGACCTCGCGCAGCTCGGGCCGTACGGCGCGCACGGTGTAGGTGCGCAGGGGGTTGCGCTCCCTGTCGGGCAGCGCCCGCCAGCGGGTGAACCAGTCGGCGCCCCTCGGCATGCCGGAGACGCCGTGCCCCGGGAGCGGCAGGATCAGTTTGATCCGCTGATCGAAGCCGTTGTCGGCGAAGAGATCCAGGTCGTCGCCCGTGAAGGTCAGGCGCAGGAAGGAATCGCTCAACCTGGAGACGTCGCTCACATGGACGTCGAACACACGAAATGGCTCGATCATTACCGCTCCTTATTAGGTTAGGCTAACCTACATGGAGCTCGCAGATCACGGTAGCCCGGTGGCGGGGTCCACGGTGACCTGGAAGACGCCGCCGTCGCCGCCTCCCCCGTAGGTCAGGCCTGAGATCGCGACCTTGCCCGACGGGGCCGTCGCGGCGTAGAGGTTCGGCTCAGCGAACGGGTCGACGCCGTCGTCTCGCGCGCTGCCGAGCTGGGCGGCGGCCCGCTGCCTGCCCCTGCCGTCCAGCCGTACGGTCAGGATGTCGGCGCCGCCCGCGACCACGCCCACGCGGCCTCTGGTGTAGCCGACGATCTCCACCTCGCCGCCCGCCAGCGGCGCGACGGCCGCGCCCTCGTCCGCGGTGGGGGTGGCGACCGTGGCGCTCCAGCTGCGCCTGCCCGTGGCGGTGTAGGCCTGCGCCAGCAGGTCGCCCCCGCTCACGCCGGTGACGACCGCGAGGCCGGCCGTGGTGACGGCGACGCCGTTGAGCCGGTCCTCGCCGGGCCCGCCGACCGCCGAGGTCCACTGGAGCGTGCCGTCGGGGGCGTAGCCGGCCGCCCAGCCGTCCAGTCCGCCGAGCGGGGCCGCGCCCTCGAATCCCGCGGTGGTGCTGCCGACGGCGTGGACGCCCGAAGGGCCCGCCGCCACGCCGTACGCCTTGTCCTCGCCGCTCCCGCCGAACTGCCGGGTCCAGGCGAGCCGGCCGTCGGGGGCCAGGCGCGCCAGGACGGCGTCCTTGTCGCCGCGGTTCGGCCCCGCGAGGTCGCCCTTGGTGTAGCCCGTGACGTACGCGCCGCCGTCGGGGGCGGCGGCCAGGCCGTACAGGCGGTCGGCCGCGCCCGCGACGCCGAACTGGGTGATCCAGGTGACCTTGCCGCTCGCGTCGAGCCTGGCCACGAAGGCGTCGTCGGTGGCGTTGCCCGCGTGACGCCCGTCGAGGTCGCCCTTGGTGTATCCGGCGGCCAGGACGCCGCCGTCGGGCAGCGCGGCCAGGCCGTACAGGCGCTCGTCCGCGGGAGTGGACAGACGGGCGGACCAGCCCGCGCCCTTCACCACCGCGTCGAGCCTGGCCTGGCCGCTCTCGGCGTAGCCGACGGTGGTCGAGCCGTCGGCGTCCACGGCCACGCCGCCCGCCCAGTCCGCGCCGGCCCCGCCGTACGGCGGGCCTGGCAGCGGCGTCGGCGGCACCACGCTGAGCCCGGCGCCCAGGTCGATCATGGCCTGCTCGAACGCGGGGGCCCACACGCTCCAGTCGTGGCCGCCGTCCATGACGCGCAACTCGGCCGAGAGTCCCGGCACGCGCCGCACGGCGTTGTAGAGCGCGGCGGACTCGAAGTCGAGGTCGTGGCGGGCCTCCGCGGGGTCGGGGTTGGCGTACTCGTCGTCGCCGACGGCGATGAACAGCCTGGTCGGCAGGTCGGGATCCACCGTGCCGAGCAGGGCGGGGTAGTTCAGCTCGGTGTAGACCTTCTCGGAGAAGGCCGTGTCGCCGTCGCCGAAGGCGCCGTACTCACGGGTGGAGGAGTCGGCGGGCGGCAGCGGCGTGTAGACGGCGGGGCTGAGCACGATCGCCCCGGCGAACAGGTCCTGGTGGGCGAGGGCGTAGCGCAGCGCGCCCGCTCCGCCCATCGAGTAGCCGCCGACCAGGCGGGCGTTGCGCAGCGGAGCGGTGCGGTACGTGGCATCGACGTGCCGGACCAGGTCGCGGGTGAAGGCGGTCTCGACGGGCTTGCCGCCGGTGTGGCGGGAGTCGACGTACCAGTTGCCCCGTTCACTCCACGGGGCGTCCGGCATGACCGCGATGAGCGGCGGGATCCGCTTGGCCGCGATCAGGTCGTCCAGTGAGCTCTTGACCCTTGTCCAGGCCTCCTTGGTGTCGCCGCGGCCGTGCAGGAGGTAGAGCACGGGGTAGCGGCCCTTGCCTTCGGCGTAGCCGCCCGGCAGGTACAGGTTGTAGGCGACGGGCTCGCCGAGCGCCGGCGAGGGTGCCGTGGCCGCGGTGATCGTGCCCGGTCGCGCCCTGTCCTGGACGGCCTGCCCCGGCAGGGCTGTGGTCGCGGCGATGACGAGGGCGGCGAGCGCCCCGATCCAGCCCCATCGGACCATCGAGACACTCCTCTGTAAACGTTTACCGTATATACCAGGTGTTTCGGATGAGTTTCATGGTGCTGGATGGCCCCTGCCCGAGTCGAGACCCTTTCGGGAGATTGGACGCGACCGGCATGGGGATGTCCCTGCGAACGAGATCTTTGGAGGGTGTGGGATGGCGCTGTCGACCGCCGAGCGTGAGGCGTTCCTGGCCGAGGGGCGCATCGGCGCGCTGGCCGTGCAGGAGGAGGCGGGCAGGGGGCCGCTGGTCGTGCCCGTCTGGTACGACTACTCGCCGGGTGGCGAGGTGTCGTTCCTGACCGGCGCGGACTCGCGCAAGGCCAGGGCCGTCGCGAAGGCGGGCCGCTTCTCGATGCTCGCCGAGCGCACCCACCCCACCTACCGCTACGTCTCGGTCGAAGGCCCCGTCAGCTCCTCCAACCCCACCACCGAGGACGAACTCATCAGGATCGCCTCCAGGTACCTGTCCGAGGAGTCCGCCGCGGACTACCTGGCCCGCTCGGACCTCGACGCGCTCGTGACCTTCCACATGCGTCCCGAGCACTGGCTCTCCTCCGATCTGGGCGCCTTCTGAGCCTCCGGTATTTTTGGCGTGTGACTGCTATCGATCCCACCAGCACCGGCGCCCACGGCGTCGGCCTCGCCACCATCGCCGCCGACGGCACGGTCCTCGACACCTGGTTCCCCTCCCCCGAACTCGGCGACCCACCCTCCGTGGGCACGCGTCGCCTGTCCGCCGAGGAGGCCGGTGACCTGGCCGCGCTGATCGGCAGGGACGAGGCCAGGGGGGTCGAGGTCGTCGCCGTCCACACCGGCATCGCCAAGCTGTCGGAGGCGCCCTCCGACGCCCACGACGCCTACCTGCGCCTGCACCTGCTCTCGGCCCGCCTGGTCAGGCCCCACGGCCTGAGCCTCGACGGCCTGTTCGGCAAGCTCGCCAACGTCGTCTGGACCAACCACGGCCCCTGCGCGGTGGAGGGCTTCGAACAGACGAGGGTACGGCTGCGCGCCAGGGGCCCCGTCACCGTCTACGGCGTGGACAAGTTCCCCCGCATGGTCGACTACGTGGTGCCCTCAGGCGTGCGCGTCGCCGACGCCGACAGGGTACGGCTCGGCGCCCACCTGGCCGGCGGCACCACCGTCATGCACGAGGGCTTCGTCAACTTCAACGCCGGGACCCTCGGCGCCTCCATGGTGGAGGGCCGCATCTCGGCCGGCGTCGTCGTGGGCGACGGCTCGGACGTCGGCGGCGGCGCCTCGATCATGGGCACCCTGTCGGGCGGCGGCAAGGAGGTCATCTCGATCGGTGAGCGCTGCTTGCTGGGCGCGAACGCGGGGATCGGCATCTCCCTCGGCGACGACTGCGTGGTCGAGGCGGGCCTGTACGTGACGGCGGGGACCAAGGTGGCGCTCCCCGACGGGCGGGTGGTGAAGGGGAAGGAGCTGTCCGGCTCGAACGGGCTGCTGCTGCGCCGCAACTCGCAGACGGGAGCGGTGGAGGCGGTGCCGCGCACGGGAACGGGCATCGAACTGAACGCGGACCTGCACGCCAACTGACCTACTGCCGCGCCGACCGGCCGTCCCGGTCGGCGCGTCCGGTCGGCCGGGTTCCGTAGAACGGGCGTCGACCGGTCAGGGCCGGTCGACGGGTCAGTCGAACAGCTCGTCGACGGTGGTGACCTCGAAGGCCCTGTCGAACCACACATCGGCCAGCTCGGGGTCGCGGCAGGCGAGAATCCGCTCCCGCGCCTCCTCCGAGACAGTGATCTCACGCCGGGAAAGAATCTTCAGGACAGCACGCGCCTCGCCGATGGCCTCGCCGACCTTTCGTCCCTCGGCCTGATGCATGCGAGCGAAGTCGGTCCGGTACTCGTAGGTTCCCACGGCCACTAGTGTCTCCAGATGCTTGCGGGCGGCCTCCGGCAGTGCCGCTTGCACATAGTCAGAATATATGCGAGCTCTGTGATCATCGAGATTGCACAGCGACGCGAACAGCGCCGCCAGGACGTCACGCCCGCTCGGCCCCGCCCCATGGGCCAGGGCAGACAGGACCGCCAGTTCGGGCATGGCTATCGCATCAGCCGGTTTGGTGATCACAGGCATCAGCTCTGGCCCCACCGCCAGCGGGGTCACCCGCGAACCCGGCCCCAGGTCGATCGGTTCGGCCGCCCACTGCGCGATCTTGTCGGACGGCGCGAGGACCAGCACAACGACTTCGCGGCCGTATCGCGCCCACGTCGTCGCGGCGTATACAGGCCAGCTGCCCATGGCCACCGGTGAAGGGCATCCAAGGTGTCGCAGCGAGAGTCGCCCACCCCGATGGCTGACCGGCCGGGGAGCGAGGGGCCGGCAGGCCCCTCGCCGGGGTTTCAGGGGCCTGGCCATGAAGCGACACAGGCCGAGCCGTAGGCGAGGGCCATGCCTTTGGGGCTTGATTCCGGCGAAGGCCCTGCCCCGATGCTCGCTAGCTGGCGTGGGAGACCGCTGATCCGATCGTGTGGACGCGTAGCGCGTTGGTCGAGCCGGGCGTTCCGGGAGGGGACCCGGCCACGATGACGACCTTGTCGCCCTTCTCCAGACGTCCCAGCGACAGCAGCGACGCCTCCACCTGACGCACCATGTCGTCGGTGTGGTGGACGAAGGGGACATGGAAGGTCTCCACGCCCCAGGTCAGCGACAGCTGGCCCCGCACGTGCGGCGCGGAGGTGAACGCCAGCAGCGGGATCGGCGAGCGGTAGCGGGCCAGCCGGCGCGCGGTCTCGCCCGACATCGTGAAGGCGACCAGCGCCTTGGCGCCCACGATCGCGCCGACCTCTGCCGCCGCGCGCGCGATGGCGCCGCCGGTGGTCTCCGGCAGGCGCTCGAGGCTGTGCGTGGCGCGCAGGGAGGCCTTCTCGGCGGCGCAGGCGATGCGGTCCATCGTGGCGACGGACTCGATGGGGAAGTTGCCGACCGACGTCTCGCCGGACAGCATGACCGCGTCGGCGCCGTCCATGACGGCGTAGGCGACGTCGGAGGCCTCGGCGCGGGTGGGGCGCGGGGCGTTCATCATGGAGTCGAGCATCTGCGTGGCGACGATGACGGGGCGCGCCTTCTCGCGGCACAGCTCGATGATGCGCCGCTGGACGATCGGCACGTCCTCCAGGGGCAGTTCGACGCCCAGGTCACCGCGGGCGACCATGATGCCGTCGAAGGCCTCGACGATCTCGGGCAGCCGCTCCACGGCCTGGGGCTTCTCGATCTTGGCCAGCAGCGGGAGCCGTACGGCCTCCTGCTCCATGATGTTGCGGACCACGTCGGCGTCGGAGGGACGGCGCACGAACGACAGGGCGATCATGTCGAAGCCCGCGCGCAGCGCCCAGCGCAGGTCGGTCTCGTCCTTGTCGGTCAGGGCGGGGGCGCTGACGTTGACGCCGGGCAGGTTGAGGCCCTTGTTGTCGGAGATCATGCCGCCGATGACGACGCGGGTGGCGACGCGCTGACCGTCGACGCGGGTGACCTCGAGGACCACGCGGCCGTCGTCGACCAGGATGGTGTCGCCGGGCTTGACGTCGCCGGGCAGGCCCTTGTAGGTCGTGGAGACCTGCTCGCGGTCGCCGGGGACGTCCTCGGTGGTGACGGTGAAGACGTCGCCGAAGCCGAGGCGGACCGGGCCCTCCTCGAAGGTGCCGACGCGGATCTTCGGACCCTGCAGGTCGGCGAGCACGCCTACGCCCCTGCCGAGGTCGGCAGCCACCTCCCGCACCCGGCCGAGAACCTCTTTGTGCACCTCGTGGGTGCCGTGGCTGAGGTTGAAGCGGGCTACGTCCATGCCGGCGACGATCAGCTCGCGGAGCCGGTCGGCGGAGGATGTGGCAGGACCGAGAGTACAGACGATTTTCGCGCGACGAGTCACGAGTCCTACCTTAATTGGTACAGACCACTTGGCAGTCACGCCCGGGAGAAATCCCGGTGACGACGTCTCCACAGGTACCCGAACCAGGAGCCGACCACAAGTGAAGCCACGCCGAGCCGTACCAGATTGGTGTGTTCTTCCGGATAGATGACGCCCTCGATGTAGTGGTCGACGAAACCGGAGGGCGTCAGCCCGGCAAGGCCCGCCTGGCGGCGTCCCCAGTCCTCAACGAGGGTCAGCGGGCATTCTACGCCCGTGACGATCGACATCACGCCCCAGCCTGCCACCGCCAGGTGCGCCCAGATGGCGCGCGGCCAGCGCAGGGCGAGAAACCCGCCCAGCGTCACGTAGGCGAGGAACAGGAAGTGCACGACCATCGCGGCGTCCGCGATCAGCCGGTACATCATGGCTCCAAGCTAACCACTCAGCCGTACGGCAGGCCCCCGACAGCTCCAAGGTGGTCACCGGCCGGCGTCCGCCCGGTCGACGCTCCTCGGGCGTGACGGCGGGCCGCCGTCACGCCGCCCGCCTCACCGGAAGCCCGCCGACCGGAAGATCACCTCACCGGAAGCCCGCCGACCGGAAGATCACCCCACCGGGAGCCCCTCTCACAGGGAGCCCGTCTCACGGGGACCCCCTCTCACGGGGAACGCGTCTCATAGGGCCCGTCTCACGGGGAGAGCGTCGCGGCCCGGTAGGCGTCGACCACGCCTCTGCCGTAGAACCCGTTCTTGTCCTCGTCACCTTCGCAGGTGTGCGTCTCCTTCTGCCCGAAGTAGTCGTACACGTACGCTCTCGGAGTCGGGCAGGCCTTCGGCGTGGCGCTGGCGTAGAGCAGGCGCTCCGTCTCCGCCGGGTCCATGGCCACCCCGCCCTCTCCTGGCCGGCCGAACCGGGAGATGAGGATCGCCGCGACCCCCGTGGCGTGCGGGGCGGCCATCGAGGTTCCGTCGAGGTACTGGTAGTAGGCGCATTCGCTACCGTGGCAGTCGCGCACGACCGACGCGGTCTTCGGCATGCCGTTCTGGTCGATCTTGCCGTCCCTGAGCATCGCGCCCTTCGGCGCGGCGGCCAGGATGGACCTGAGGGGCGAGGCGGACGTGCCGTCCAGCGCGTCACCGCCCGGCGCGGCCAGGTCGGTCTGCTCGGTGCCGTAGTCGGAGTAGACGGCCTTGCGTCCCGAGGGGCCGAGGGCGGAGACCGAGATGACGCCCTTCGACTCGGCGGGCACGTTGAGGCAGGAGTTGTCGATCTTCCGGGTCCTGCTGGATCCCTTCGGGTAGTTGGGGCTCTGGGTGTCGGTGCGCGGGTTGCCGAGATCGACGGAGCCGTTGCCGAGCGCGGAGATGAGGGTGACGCCCTTGCTGCGGGCGTAGTCGAGGGCGCGCTGCATGCCGGTGATGATGCCGCGCTGCTCAAGCTGCTCCCGCTTGCTGTCGGCCGTGTTGCTCGTGCAGTTGAACGCCCAGGGGTCGATGTAGAAGCTCATGTTCACCACGTCGATGCCGTTGTCGGCGGCGTAGGTGAGGGCGTCAAGGCTGGGCTTGAGGAAGAAGAAGCCCGAGTCGTGTCCGGCTCTGAGGTTGACCAGCTGGACGTTCGGCGCGACGCCCGCGATGCCCTTGCCGTTGACGGGAGATCCGATGGTGCTGGCGACGTGGGTGCCGTGACCGTCGTCGTCGACGTCCACAGGGTCCTTGCAGCCCTTGTACTCGCAGGGGCCGTCGAACGGCTGCCCCTTGGGGTCGTTCGGACGATCGGTGACGAAGTTGCGGCTGAGCGCACGGTTGAAGTTGGGCGCGATGTCGGGGTGCTTGCCGTCCACGCCGGTGTCGATGATGCCGACCAGCACCTTCTTCGTGCCGGGTGCGATGCGGTTGGCACGGTCGGCGCCGATCATCCGCATGTCCCACTGCCGCGCGGCCAGCGGCTCGGCCGCGCTTCCCCGCACCGCCGAGCCGTCGGGCAACTGCCCGTCCGCGACGACTCCGGCGAGCTGCGCGCCGCCCCCGGCCTGAACCAGCTGACGAGACTGCCCGACCTGTCCGGCGGAATCACCGCGACGGTCAACGGCGGCCGAGCCTGGCCCTCCGGCAGTGGAGAGGCCGGGGTCGCCTGCGGGCGCAGAGCCCTGGCCTGCGGCGACCGGCAGTCCGGGGTCGCCGGCGGGTGCCTGGCGGGCGTCCGCGTTCGCCAGCGGGCTGCTGGAGGCGCCACGGGCTCCCTTCTCGGTCCGGCCCCTGGAGGCGCTGCGCTCCACGAGCTCAGCCGAGCCCGCCGAGGCCGTACGGCCCTCGAGTGCGAGCGAGCCGGTGGCGGCGCCACCGACCGGCCCTGCGGAGGGGATCCGGCCTCGGGCTCCGAGGGCGGCGGAGGCGAAGCCGATCGCGCGGTCGGTCGAGATGCCGACCACGGCCTCGCTCCTGCCCAGCGCGTCGACGAAGGCGGGACCCGTCCCCTTGGCGAGCACGTAGCCGAGCTTGGGCTCAGTGGAGACCGCCCGGCCCCCGCCCGCCTCGATCGCGGATATGGCGGCGCGCTGGCCGCCGTCGGCGTAGAAGACCATGATCTCCGCGGCGGGGACGGCGGAGGGGGCCGTCACGACGGAGGCGCCGACGACCAGCGGCGTCACCAGGGCCGCAGCCGTCAGACCGTAGATGAGCCGCCGCATCCAAACCCCCAGATATCACTCGAGCACGCGAGGGGAGCATCTTCTACGCCTCGTTCCCCACTTGCAACTTATTCACCCGTTTCATCGACTTTTCACGATATTGACCGCTGAAGGCCCCACTGCCCCACCGCCCGACGCTCACGGGCATCCCAGGTCAAGCGATCCCATCCCGGCTGGGCGAGCCGCCGAAATTTGGAGGACCGACGACCTCTCCTTCAAGATCGCGCCTGCCTTGCCGACTACCGTTCCCCAACCTGCAGGAACCCCACACGAAGCGCACTCGTCCGGAAGAACCTGCCGAGAACCCGAGGGGAGCGGTCGGAGAACCAGCGGCAGGTGCAGGTCCTCGAGCAAGAGAAGCCTGAGACCGGACACCCAACCCCTCCCGACAACGCCGAGTCGCGTCCGGCGATACGGCCTCAGGCCTGACCGTCGGGAGGACCCGAGCGCACGACATGCGAGACCATCTCGGCATCCGCTGTCCCCAACGCGGAAACGCCCGCCCGAGCCGAAGCTCGGGCGGGCGTTCACGACAGCGAGCCGTCCGCCGGCGGCCATCAGCTCAGCGGACCATCAGGCCCACTGGGGCGTCAGACCACCGCGGCGTCAGACCCGCAAGCCGTCAGACCCGCGGGGTGTCAGACCAGAGGGCGGGCCGTGGGGAGGATCGGGTACGGCAGGGCGGTCTCGCCGGTCAGGAAGCGGTCGACGCCCGAGGCGGCGGCGCGTCCCTCGGCGATGGCCCAGACGATGAGCGACTGCCCACGTCCCATGTCCCCCGCGACGAACACCCCGTCGACGTTGGTCATGTAGGTCTTGTCCCGGGCCACGTTGCCCCTGGCGTCGTACTCCACGCCGAGGCCCTCCAGCAGCGCGCCCTTCTCGGGGCCGACGAAGCCCATCGAGAGCGTGACCAGGTCGGCGGGGATCTCCCGCTCGGTGCCGGGGATCGGCTTGAAGCCGCTCTGGGGCCCCTCGACCTGGACCAGGCGCAGCGCGCGCACCTGTCCTGTGCCGTCGTCGACGAACTCCGTGGTGGAGACCGCGTAGACCCTGTCGCCCTCGCCGTCGGCCAGCTCCTCGTGGGCGCTCTCCATCTTGAACAGCGTGGGGAAGGTCGGCCAGGGCTGCGCGCCGGGACGTGAGGCGGGCGGCTGGGGCATGATCTCCAGCTGGGTCACCGAGGCGGCTCCCTGGCGGATCGCGGTGCCGATGCAGTCGGCGCCCGTGTCACCGCCGCCGATCACGACCACGTGCTTGCCGCGGGCGTTGATCGGGGAGTTCTCGAAGTCCTTGTTGGCCGGAGGCAGGTACTCCATCGCCTGGTAGACGCCGCGCAGCGAGCGTCCCGCGACGGGCAGGTCGCGCCACTGCGTGGCGCCGCCCGACAGGATCACGGCGTCGAACTGCTCGCGCAGCTGCTCGGCCGTGATGTCGGCGCCGACGTTCACCGAGGTGCGGAACTCCGTGCCCTCGGCGCGCATCTGCTCGAGGCGCCTGTCGATGTGGCGCTTCTCCATCTTGAACTCGGGGATGCCGTAGCGCAGCAGTCCGCCGATGGCGTCGGCCCGCTCGAAGACGACCACGTCGTGGCCGGCCCTGGTGAGCTGCTGGGCGGCGGCCAGGCCCGCGGGGCCCGAGCCGACGACCGCGACGCGCTTGCCGGTCTTCTTCGCCGGGACGACGGGGGTCACCCAGCCCTCGGAGAAGGCGCGGTCGATGATCTCGACCTCGACCCGCTTGATCGCCACAGGGTCGGCGTTGATGCCGAGCACGCAGGCCGCCTCGCAGGGGGCGGGGCAGAGCCTGCCGGTGAACTCGGGGAAGTTGTTGGTCGCGTGCAGCCGCTCGATGGCCTCCTGCCAGTCGTGGCGGTAGACCAGGTCGTTCCACTCGGGGATGAGGTTGCCGAGGGGGCAGCCGTTGTGACAGAACGGGATGCCGCAGTCCATGCACCTGGCCGCCTGCTTGGTCAGCTTCGGCGCGGGGAAGTCCTCGTAGACCTCCTTCCAGTCGCGGATGCGGACGTCCACGGGGCGGCGCTGGGGCAGCTCCCTGTCGTGCGTGAGGAAACCCTTCGGGTCAGCCATGAGAGTTGCGCCCCCTATCCCTGAACGTTTCGCGGCGAGTTCGGCAGGTCGTTGTGACCGTGCCCCTGACGGCGGATCATGCCTGCACCGCGGCGGTCATGACCGCCTCGTCGATGTCGCGGCCTTCGATGCGGGCGGCCTCGGCGGCCTGCAGCACCCTCTTGTAGTCGGTCGGCATGATCTTGCCGAACCTGGAGAGCGCGGCGTGCCAGTCGGCCAGCAGCTCCTTGGCGACGGGCGAGCCGGTCTCCTCGAAGTGCTTGGTCACGGTCTCGTGCAGGAACGCCGCGTCCTTGTCGGTCAGCGGCTCGATGGCGACCATCTCGCGGTTGACCCGCTCGGAGCGCAGGTCGAGCAGGTAGGCGACGCCGCCCGACATGCCGGCGGCGAAGTTGCGACCGGTCTGGCCGAGGACGACGACCTTGCCGCCCGTCATGTACTCGCAGCCGTGGTCGCCCACGCCCTCGACGACCGCGGTGGCGCCGGAGTTGCGGACGCAGAAGCGCTCGCCGACCACGCCGCGGATGAACACCTCACCCGAGGTCGCGCCGTACAGGCTGACGTTCCCCGAGATGATGTGCCCGTCCAGCGGGGCGGTGTCGTGCGGGCGGACGGTGATCCGGCCGCCCGACAGGCCCTTGCCGAGGTAGTCGTTGGCGTCGCCGGTCAGCCGCAGCGTGACCCCGCTCGGCACGAAGGCGCCGAAGGAGTTGCCCGCCGACCCGGTGAAGCTGATGTCGATGGTGTTGTCGGGCAGGCCCGCGCCGCCGTACCGCTTGGTCACCTCGTAGCCGAGCATGGTGCCGACCGTGCGGTTGACGTTGCGGATGGGCAGGTCGAGCGTGACGGGCGTGCCGTGCTCGAGGGCGCCCTCCGCCAGCGCGATGAGCGTGTTGTCGAGGGCGTGCTCGAGTCCGTGCTCCTGCGAGACCGTACGGCGAAGCGGGGTGCCCTCGGGCAGCGACGGCTGGTGCAGGATCGGCGCCAGGTCGAGCCCGTTGGCCTTCCAGTGGTTCTCCGCGGCCGACACGTCGAGCAGCTCGACGTGTCCGATCGCCTCGTCGAGCGAGCGGAAGCCCAGCTCGGCGAGGTACTCGCGGATCTCCTCGGCGATGAACTCGAAGAAGTTCACCACGAACTCGGGCCTGCCGCTGAAGCGCTTGCGCAGCTCGGGGTTCTGGGTGGCCACGCCCACAGGGCAGGTGTCGAGGTGGCACACGCGCATCATGACGCAGCCCGAGACGACCAGCGGAGCGGTGGCGAAGCCGTACTCCTCGGCGCCGAGCAGGGCGGCGATGACCACGTCGCGGCCGGTCTTGAGCTGGCCGTCGACCTGGACCACGATGCGGTCGCGCAGGCCGTTGAGCAGCAGGGTCTGCTGGGTCTCGGCCAGGCCGAGCTCCCAGGGGGCGCCCGCGTGCTTGAGCGAGGTGAGCGGCGAGGCTCCGGTGCCGCCGTCGTGACCGGAGATCAGGACGACGTCGGCGTGGGCCTTGGAGACTCCGGCGGCGACCGTGCCGACGCCGACCTCGGCCACCAGCTTCACGTGGACCCTGGAGGCCGGGTTGGCGTTCTTCAGGTCGTGGATGAGCTGGGCCAGGTCCTCGATGGAGTAGATGTCGTGGTGCGGCGGCGGCGAGATGAGGCCGACGCCCGGGGTGGAGTGCCTGGTCTTGGCGATCCACGGGTAGACCTTGTGGCCGGGCAGCTGGCCGCCCTCGCCGGGCTTGGCGCCCTGGGCCATCTTGATCTGCAGGTCGTCGGCGTTGACGAGGTACTCGCTGGTGACGCCGAAGCGACCGGAGGCCACCTGCTTGATGGCCGAGCGGCGGGTCGCGTCGTACAGGCGTGAGGGGTCTTCGCCGCCCTCGCCGGTGTTGGACTTGCCGCCGAGGCGGTTCATCGCGATGGCGAGCGTCTCGTGCGCCTCCATCGAGATGGAGCCGTAGGACATCGCGCCGGTGGAGAAGCGCTTGACGATCTCCGAGACCGGCTCGACCTCTTCCAGCGGCACGGGGGTGCGGCCCGAGGCGAACCTGAACAGCCCGCGAAGCGTCATCAGCTTCTCGGCCTGGGAGTCGACCAGGCTGGTGTACTCCTTGAAGATCTCGTAGCGGCGGCTGCGCGTGGCGTGCTGCAGCTTGAAGACCGTCTCGGGGTTGAACAGGTGCGGCTCGCCCTCGCGCCGCCACTGGTACTCGCCGCCGACGTTGAGCCGCCGGTGGGCGTTCTCCACCCTGGGGTAGGCGTGGCGGTGACGGGCCGCCGACTCCTGGGCGAGGACGTCGAAGCCGACGCCGCCCAGGCGCGAGGTGGTGCCGACGAAGCAGGTGTCGATCACGTCGGCGCCGAGGCCGAGCGCCTCGAAGATCTGCGCGCCGGTGTAGGAGGCCACCGTGGACACGCCCATCTTGGACATGACCTTGATGACGCCCTTGCCGTACGCCTTGATGAGGTTGCGCACGGCCTTGTGCTTGTCGACCTGCAGCATGCCGGTGTCGACCATGTCCTCGACGGTCTCGATCGCGAGGTAGGGGTTGACGGCGCCCGCGCCGTAGCCGATGAGCAGCGCCATGTGGTGGCACTCGCGGGCCTCGCCGGTCTCGATGACCAGGCCGATCTTGGTGCGGGTCTTCTCGGCGATGAGGTGGTGGTGCACTGCGCCGGTCAGCAGCAGCGAGGGGATCGGCGCGAGCGTCTCGGAGGAGCCGCGGTCGGACAGCACGATGATGCGCGCGCCGCCCGCGATCGCCTCGGAGACCTCCGCGCAGATGGCCGTGAGGCGCTGCTTCAGCGCCTCGCCGCCGCCCGCGACCTCGTACAGGCCCGAGACGACGTAGGGGTGGAAGCCTGGCAGGCCGCCCTCGTCGTTGATGTGGATGATCTTCGCGAGCTCGTCGTTGTCGATCACCGGGTACGGCAGGACCAGCTGGCGGCACGAGCTGGGCCCCGGGTCGAGCAGGTTGCCCTCGGGGCCGAGCGTGCTGGCCAGCGAGGTGACGAGCTCCTCGCGGATGGCGTCCAGCGGCGGGTTGGTGACCTGCGCGAACAGCTGGCTGAAGTAGTCGAACAGCAGCCTGGGCTTCTCGCTGAGCACGGCCACGGGCGTGTCGGTGCCCATGGAGCCGATCGGCTCGATGCCCGACTTCGCCATCGGCGACAGGATGATCCGCAGCTCTTCCTCGGTGTAGCCGAAGGTCTGCTGCCGCTTGACCAGCGCCTCGTGGGTGGGGATCTCGTGGGCGCGGGCGGGCAGCTCCTCGAAGCGCACCAGACCGGCGTGCAGCCAGTCCTCGTACGGCAGCGCGGAGGCCAGCTCGGCCTTGATCTCGTCATCCTCGATGATCGTGCCGCGGGCGGTGTCGATGAGGAACATCCGGCCCGGCTGCAGGCGGCCCTTGCGGACGACCTCTTCAGGGGCGAAGTCGAGCACGCCCGCCTCGGAGGCCAGCACGACCAGGCCGTCGGCGGTCACCCAGAACCGCCCTGGCCGCAGCCCGTTGCGGTCGAGGACGGCGCCCGCCAGCGTGCCGTCGGTGAAGGTGATCGAGGCGGGGCCGTCCCACGCCTCCATCATCGAGGAGTGGAACTCGTAGAAGGCCCGCCGCGCGGGGTCCATCTCGGTGTGGTTCTCCCACGCCTCGGGGATCATCATCAGCACCGCGTGCGGGAGCGAACGCCCGCCCAGGTGCAGCAGCTCGAGCGTCTCGTCGAAGGAGGCGGTGTCCGACCCGTCGGGGTCGCAGATGGGGAACAGCCGCGACAGGTCGCCGGGGATCAGCTCCGACGCCAGCATCGCCTCGCGCGCCCGCATCCAGTTGCGGTTGCCCTTGACCGTGTTGATCTCGCCGTTGTGGGCGACGTAGCGGTAGGGGTGGGCCAGCGGCCAGCTCGGGAAGGTGTTGGTCGAAAAGCGCGAGTGCACCAGCGCGATCGCGGTGTCGAAGCGCTCGTCGGTCAGGTCGGGGAAGAACGGCTCGACCTGAAGAGGGGTCAGCATGCCCTTGTAGACCAGGGTGCGGCTGGACAGCGAGGGGAAGTAGACGTCCGCCTCGTGCTCGGCCCGCTTGCGCAGGCAGAAGGCCAGCCGGTCCAGCTCGACGCCGCTCTCGCCGCGCGGGCTCGACACGAACAGCTGCATGAAGTGCGGCATGACGGCGCGGGCGCTCGGCCCGGCGTGCGTGGTGTCGACCGGGACCTCGCGCCAGCCGAGGACCGTCAGGCCCTCCTCCGCCGCGATCTCCTCGATCATGGCGGTGGCGATCCGCCTGGCCTCGCCGTCGATGGGCAGGAAGGCCATGCCCACGGCGAAGTGTCCTGGCTCGGGCAGGGTGAAGTCCACGTTCGCGCGCAGGAAGCCGTCGGGGACCTGTGTCAGGATCCCCGCACCGTCACCGGTGTCGGGCTCGCTGCCCTTGGCACCTCGGTGGTCGAGATTGCACAGGGCCGTCAGAGCCTTCACGACGATTCCGTGGCCACGTCGCCCGTTCACGTCCGCGACCATCGCGACACCACAGGCGTCATGCTCGTTCGCGGGGTGGTAAAGACCCTGGGGCTCGGGGAACCCGAGGTGGGCAGCAGGCATTGAATCCCTCCCGTCGTCATCGTCTGCTTTGGTGTTGCAGGCGGGGACGACGTTGGCCCTGCTGCGGTTCAGTGGGTAGAGATTACCGCACCCTGCCGGAATGGTGCCCACCAGGTCCACATCGCGAACATTGGCGGGGTTCCGGCATGCGGACTCTCCTGTCCCAACCATCGATATCGCACCATCATTCCCACGCGGCGTCGAGAGCCCGCCGCGCAGGGGCTCGCGGCTAAGGTTGCCGCATGGAACGCGACGGCCTGGAAGCCCTGCTCGACACCGCCGGCATCGACAGCCGCAGGCTGCGCCACGCGCTCATGCTCGTGTGCGACACCCAGTGGTGGACGCTGGCGAACCTGGTCAGGCAGAGCGCCACCTCCAGGCGGTCGATCGAGGCCCTGCTGCGCGAGGTCGAGCTCGAAAGGGACGGCGACCGCTTCCGCGTCCCGCTCGCCCACACCCCCGACTACCAGGATCTCTTCGCCGTCAGCGAGCCGCCCGCCGACCCCGTGGCGCACCTGCTCCCCCACTACGAGCACGTGCTCAAGCGCATGAGGGAGCTCATCGCGAACGCCCCGGCCGCCAGGCAGGCCCTCGACCACGTCTCGGCCACCCCCGAGACCGTGGTGCGCAGGGCGCTGCTGCTGGGCGCCCGCTTCTGGCTGCGCGGGGCCCGGGTGCTGTGCGTGGGCGACCACGACCTGACCTCGCTGGCCCTGCGGCTGACGCATCCCGAGGCCGAGGTCACGGTCGTCGACATCGACGAGCGCATCCTGGCCTACATCGACGCTCAGGATCTCGGCGTCACGACCCGCTGGGCCGACCTGCGGCTCGGGCTGCCCTCCTCGGTGCGCGACCACGACCTGGCGATCACCGACCCGCCGTACACGCCCGAGGGGGTGGGCCTGTTCACCGCGCGTGCCGTCGAGGGGCTGAAGGACGAAGGCCGCGTGCTGCTGGCCTACGGCGCCAGCGAGCGCACGCCCATGCTCGCGCTCAAGGTGCAGAACGCGCTCTCCGACCTCAACCTCGCCCACGAGGCCGTCTACCCCGACTTCAACCGCTACTTCGGCGCGGAGGCCATCGGCTCGGCCGCCGATCTCTACATCCTGCGTCCCACCAGCAAGACCAGGCCGGCCGTCGCCGCCCGCGTCGAGCGCTACAGCACCGCGATCTACACCCACGGCCCCCAGTCGATCGAGTCGGGCGCCGTCGCGAGCCCTGACCGGCCCGCCGCCTTCGACGCCGACCTGCTGGTGGGAGACTGGCCCAAGCAGCTCTCGCAGCCGCGCGTCAAGCTGACCACCTGGCTGGCCAAGCCGCACGCCACCGCCCCCTCCAAGGTGGCCATCGCGGTGCCCTCGGGCTTGGAGGCCGCGCTCCCGCGGCTGCTGCTGGCCACCCGCGCCGCCCACGTGCGCGTCCACCTCGCGGCCCCGCCGCGCTCGCTGCCGCCGCTGTCCGCGGTCTACGAGATCACCGCCGACGGCGCCGTCCTCGACGCGGTACGGCTACCGCCGCCCGCCGACGAGGAGGGCAGGGTGCTGCGCCGCATCCTCGACAACGGGCACGGCAAGCTGGCCAACACCTGGAGGGAGGGGCTGATCGCGGTGGCGCAGAGCCGAGGGGTCGCGCTGACCAAGAACGACGCGCGCGCCCTCATCCGCCAGGCCGCCCCCTGGGCCGAGACGGGCACCGTCCTGGAGATGCCGCTGCACCGCCTGGAGTCGCTGGCCTCCGAGGTCGCCGGAACCGTCGCGGCCCTCCCCCGCTGACCGGCCCCGCCGCGCCGCGAGCGCTCGGGTCAGGTGGCGGCGATCACGCGGGAGGAGACGACCGCGCGGCCGAGCCCGTCGAGGGCGATCTGCGGGTAGGCCAGATCGGGGGTGCCAGGACCGACGGGGCCCACCCAGCTCACCGTCACGAAGTGGCCGAGCGCCCTGGCCTGCGCCCTGCTGCGGGTGGCGTCGAAGGCGCCCGCCTGCCGTACGAAACCGGCTGTGCCGAGCTGCGCGACCAGGGCGTCGGCCGCGCGCCCGTCGGCGAGGTTGAAGATGACGAACTGCCCCGCCACGGTCTTGTCGGCGCTGCTGTAGGAGGCGCTCATGGCCTGCGTGCATCGGGCGGCCTCGACGCCCCACACCGCCTCCGCACAGTCGGCCAGCACGGCCGTGGAGTCGCGCTTCATCGTGACGCCGCCCGCCACGAGCTGGACGGTCGAGGGCCCGAAGACCTCGGCCTCGGTGAGCGGGCGCGGGTCGAGCGCGCTGGTGTCGATGACCGCGTACTGGGCCGAGGTCGGCTCTCCAGCGAAGACCGCCGCCCTGGGCCCGCCCTCCCGGGTGAAGACGAAGACCGCGACTGCCGCGACCGCCACCAGGGCGGCCAGGAGAGGGATGAGAACGCGCCTGGGCATGGTGACCTAGCCTACGAGGTGCCGGTGAGCGCCACTACCCGCTTGTAGAGCGGCTTCTCCGCCGCTCTGACGGCCAGCGCCAGGTTGCTGAAGTCGTCGCCCGCCCCCGGCTCCGCGCCGTCGGTGCGCGAGAGCCAGACCAGCGCGACGTAGTGGCCGAGCGCGTAGGCTCCGCCCTCGGTGTAGGCCTCGGGAGGGAAGGCGGTGACGGGGCGCACCCATCCGCCCCTGTGCAGCGATTTCAGCGACTCGACCAGCTCTCCCGCCACCTTGCTGTCGCTGAGGTTGAGCAGCGTGAACTGGGCCTGGTAGCGGCCGTCGGCGCTGGTGTAGCCGGCCCGCGCGGCCTGGGTGCAGCCCGCCTCGCTCACCTGCCTGACGAGCTTGTCGCCCCAGAGCGCGGACGCGCAGTCGGTGTCGATCGTTTTCTCGGTGAGCTTGAGGGTGAGCTTGCGCTGACCCACGAGCGTCCTGTGGGCGAACAGCTCCTTCTCGGTGAACGGCTTGCCGTCCTTGGCCCTGTCGGCGATGGGCTCGAACACCTTGGGCGAGGGCCAGCCCTCGAACTTCTCAGGGCGCAGGTCGCCGATCACGGGGGAGGCGCCACGCAGGTCCGGGCCGGGCGCGTCGGTGCCGAGCGCCGACACGACAGCGGTCAGCGTCACCGCGGCGATGAGCACGCCCGCCACCGAAGCGATGATCACGAGCAGGCGCTGCTGCGCGGGCTTGAGCCCCCAGTCGGTGAGGATGGGCAGGTTCCAGTCGGGCGGTGGGGTCCGCCTCCGCTTGCGCGTGCTGCCCCTGGTCACGGTCATAGCCCGCTGGCTCCGCCGATCAGGTTGCCCAGGCCGAAGGTCAGGCCCGCGGCCACCACGCCGACCACCAGCTGGCGCAGTCCGGAGAACCACCAGCTGCGCGCGGTGACGGTGGAGACCAGCGCGCCCGCGCCGAACAGAGCCAGGCACGACAGCACCGCCGACAGCCACAGGCTGGTGACGCCGAACAGGTACGGCAGCAGCGGCAGGACCGCGCCCACGCTGAAGGACAGGAACGACGACACCGCGGCGATCTTGGGCGAGGGCAGGTCGCCTGGCGTGACGCCGAGCTCGGCCCGCGCGTGCACCTCGAGCGCCTGGTCGGGATCGCGGGAGATCTGCCTGGCCACCTCGGCGGCCAGGTCGGGATCGACGCCCCTGTCGATGTAGACCTGGGCGAGCTCGTCCTGCTCGTCCTCGGGGTGGCGCAGGATCTCGCGCCGCTCGACGGCGATCTCGGCCAGCGCCAGCTCCCGCTGGCTGGCCACCGAGACGTACTCGCCTCCGGCCATGGAGAACGCGCCCGCGGCGAGCCCCGCGATGCCGGCGAGCGCGATCACCCTGGTGTTGTCGGTGCCGCCGGCGACACCGGCGATGAGCGCGAAGTTGGACACCAGCCCGTCCATCGCCCCGAACACGGACGGCCGCAGCCATCCGCCGTTGACGTCACGATGCTGGTGGTGGTGCTCCGCGCGCCCACTCATCAGGACTTCTTCTCCTCCGAGACGGCCTTCGCCCTGTCGTCCTCCGCCCCGTCCTCGTCCGCCCCTTCGGGGGAGCTGTCCGCGTCGGCGAGCGCGGCTTCCCCGGAGGTCTCCGTCCTGCCGGAAGGCTCTGCCTTGTCGGAAGGCTCTGTCTTGCCTGGACTGTCCGTCTCCTCAGAAGAACGCGTCTCGTCGGCGGGCTCTTCCCCCGCGACGGCGGCGCTCGCCGCGGAGTCGTCCGGAGTCTGCTCCGAGGGCGCGACGACGATCTCCTCGGTGTCCTTGTTCCTGGTCACCCAGAGATAGACCAGCGCCCCGACGAACAGCGCGATCGCGGTCCACTGGTTGATGCGCAGCCCGAGGAAGTGGACCGCGTGGTCCACGCCGCCGACGGGATCGACCCTGAGCCCCTCGATCCAGAACCTGCCCACGGTGTAGCCCGCCACGTAGAGCGCGAACAGGCGTCCGTGGCGCAGGGTGAAGCGCCTGCCCGCCCAGATCAGGGCGAAGCCGAGCGCGACGTTCCACAGCGACTCGTACAGGAACGCCGGGTGGTAGAGGCCGGTGTAGCCCTCGATGGTGCCCGCCCTGCCCGGCTCGATCTCCAGCCCCCACGGCAGCGTCGTGGGGCCGCCGAACAGCTCCTGGTTGAAGTAGTTGCCCCATCTGCCGATGGCCTGCGCGAAGGCGATGCCCGGCGCGACGGTGTCGGCCACCGCGCCGAGCGACAGCCCCCTCTTGCGGCACGACAGCCACACCCCGACGCCGCCGAGCGCCACCGCGCCCCAGATGCCCAGCCCGCCGTTCCAGATGAACAGCGCCTCGTACGGCTTGTTGGGGGCGTCGGGACCGAAGTAGAGCTGCCAGTCGGTGATGACGTGGTAGAGGCGTCCACCGATCAGGCCGAAGATCACCGCGGGAACCGCGATGTCGACCATCGTGCCTGGCGTCCCACCGCGGGCGCGCCAGCGGCGCTCGCTGAGCCAGACCGCGACGATGACGCCCAGGACGATGCACAGCGCGTAGGCCCTCAGCGGGATCGGGCCGAGGTACCAGACCCCCTGGGAGGGGCTGGGAATCGAGGCAAGGGGCATGTCAGTGGAGAGTAGCGGACGGGCGGCTACTTGGCGGCATCGAGAACGGTCTCGCGCAGCCGCGACGGCGTGAAGGTGACGTCCTGGTCCATGTCCTTGCCGTTGAGCTTGACCGTCGGTGTGCCGTCCAGCTTGGCGGCCTTCATGACCTGGTCGCTGTTGGCGAGGTGACCCTGGGCGTTCTTCTGCGAGGTGACGCAGGTGGCGAAGTCGGGGGCGGTGACGCCCGCCTCCTTGCCCAGCGCGATCAGCTGGTCGGTGGTGAAGCCCTCGAGGTGCTCCTCGGGCTGGGTGGCGAAGAGCTTGTCGTGGAAGGCCATCCACTGCTTGCCGTCGGTGATGCAGCGGGCCGCGGCGGCCGCGCGGGTGGAGTTGGCGCGGGTGATGCCGTTGTTCATCTGCTGCGGGAAGATCGTGACGGGGTGGAAGACGACCTTGGCCTTGCCCTCGGCCGCGAGGTTCTTGAACGTCGCGCCGCTGGTCTCCTCGAGCTGCTTACAGGCCGGGCACTGGAAGTCCTCGTAGATGTCGATGACGGGGGCCTCGACCCCCGCGTTGCCCATCGCCGCCGAGCCGTCACCCTGGATGGTGACGGGCGCGAGCGCCTGCGCCGTCTCCTCGGGCTTGCTCTGGTTGGCGGCGAACAGCCAGCCCGCGCCGATCGCGGCGAGGGCGACGACGCCGACCGTGGCGTAGGTGACCACGCGCTTGCGCTGTTCCTGCTTCTTCTCCGCCTCGCGCTGCGACTTGATCCTGTCGCGCACGGACTGCCCCCGCTGGGTCTTACTCATTGTCGTCCCCCTCGATCTCTGTGTCCCCGCGTCCGCCGCTCAGTCCCAGGGCGGCATCGAGAGCGAAGCGCCCCGGCGGGAAGCGGACGGTCCAGGCGGCCAGCAGCACCAGGCCGAAGTCGCGGACGATGTCGAGCAGGTAGCTCGGCTCCTCCCACGCCTCCAGTTGCCCGCCGCCGCCGAAGCAGCCGCAGTCGATGCGCAGCCCGCGCGCCCACGCCCAGGCGATGCCGAAGACGAAGGCCAGCATGAGCAGCCCGCCCACCACAGCGGCCACCCTGGTGAGCAGCCCGACCACCAGCAGGACGCCGACGACGACCTCCAGGATGGGCAGGCCGTAGCCGACGGTCGTGGCCAGCGAGTCGGGCAGCAACCGGTACGCCCTGACCGCCATGACCGACTGCTGGATGCTGCCGATCTTGAGCCCACCGGCCACGATCAGCACTGCGCCCAGGATCAGCCGGGCGACGGTCGTCACCCAGGGTATCGCCACACTGGCTACGCGTGGCGGCAGCAACGCGGTCAACGGCCCCTCCTCTGTAGTCGCGATTGGCATGCGCACAGTACCTGGAGTCATCTGATCACGCGCCGAATAAGAATCAACTAAGGCCGGCGGATGCCAGACCGCCGTGTTGCTGGGCGCGGAACTCACTCGGAGGCAGCCCCGCCCTGCGGGTGAAGATCCTGGTGAAATAGGCGGGATCGTCGTAGCCGACGCGCCTGGCGATCGAGGCGATCGAAAGCTCGGAGCCTGCCAGCAGGTCCTTGGCCCTGGTGAGCCTGATCGACAGCAGGTAGTCCTTCGGGCTGCAGCCGGCCAGGCGCCGCACGACCACGCGCAGGTCGGCGACGGTCATGCCGAGCCGTCTCGCGTGCTCGGCCACGGAGATCGGCAGGCAGGCGTCCCTTGCCAGCCCCGTCAGCACGGGGTCGCCCGCCGCGTCCTCGTCCACCCGCGCGTGGCGCAGCGCCACCAGCACCTCGTGCACCAGCGCCGAGGTCTCGACCTCCAGGTACGGGCTGCCCCTGCGGATGGCCTGGGCGATGCGGCCGATGCCGTGGGCCGCGGGCTCGGCCGTGGTGAGCGGGGTGACCGGCGAGACGGCGTCGACGAAGCCGAGGTCCTGGTAGGCCGTGGCGGCGGGTCCTGTGAAGTCGACGAACCACTCGGTCCAGCCGGTGTCGTCGTGCGGGGCGTAGTGGTGCCTGACCCCCGGCAGCAGCCACAGCACGGAGGGGGCCACGACCTCGACGGGCTCCTCGCCCGCATGGGAGAACCAGCCCTTGCCCTGGGTGACGACGACCGCGACGTGGTGGTCAAGGGCGCGCGGCCCCACGGTGGGCAGCCTGCCCTCCAGGTGGCCCACGCCGAGGCAGACCAGGCCGAGCCGGCGGTGGGCGGGCCCCGGTGTCAGATAGTGCATCCACCGCCTGAAGTCCTCGGCCATCCGCTGCCTTCCGTCCAACATTTCCCCGCCTTTGTCCATGGCCTCTGAGCTGGGAAGTCGGCAAGCTGCTATGCGCGGAATCCTATCTCAAGGGGCAAGATGCGAAATTTCACGATTGATGGGGACGCCTTCCGGCTGGACGGCGAGGAGTTCAGGGTGCTGTCAGGGGCCCTTCACTACTTCCGCGTGCTCCCCGAGCAGTGGAGTCACCGGCTCAGGATGCTCAGGGCCATGGGACTCAACACGGTGGAGACCTACGTGCCCTGGGACCTCCACGAGCCCCGCAAGGGCGAGTTCCAGAGGCTGGAGGAGCTGGCCGCCTTCCTCGACGCCGCCGCGGCCGAGGGGCTGCTGGCCATCGTCAGGCCGGGGCCCTACATCTGCGCCGAGTGGGACAACGGGGGGCTTCCCTCCTGGCTGACCGCCGAGCTGGGGCTGCGGGTGCGCACCCGCGACGCCGAGTACCTCTCCCACGTCGAGCGCTTCTTCGACGAGGTCGTCCCGCTGATCGCCGAGCGGCAGGTCACCAAGGGCGGCAACGTCATCATGGTGCAGGTCGAGAACGAGTACGGCTCCTACGGCAGCGACGCGCTCTACCTGCGCCACCTGACCGACGACCTCATCGCGCACGGCATCGAGGTCCCCCTGGCGACCTCCGACGGGGCCGACGACTTCTTCCTCACCGGCGGCGCCGTCCCTGGGGTGCTGGCCACCGTGAACTTCGGCTCCGGGCCCGAGGCTGCCTTCGCCAAGCTGCGCGAGCACCGTCCCGACGGCCCACTGATGTGCATGGAGTTCTGGTGCGGGTGGTTCGACCACTGGGGCCACGGCCACGTCACCCGCGACGCCGCCGACGCCGCCGACACGCTGGAGCGGATCCTGGCCGCGGGCGCCTCGGTCAACCTGTACATGGCCCACGGCGGCACCAACTTCGGCACCAGCGCGGGCGCCAACAGGGTGGGCGAGCTGGCCGACGGCGAGTACCGCGCCACGACCACCTCCTACGACTACGACGCGCCCATCGACGAGCGTGGGGCGCCGACCGAGAAGTTCTGGCGCTTTCGCGAGGTGCTGTCCCGCTACAACTCCGACATCCCCGACCTTCCTCCGCTGCCCGAGACCCTGCCTGCCACGCGGGTGCCGCTGACCGGCTCCGTAGGGCTGCGCGACGCGCTCGACCAGCTGGCCGGGCCCTCGGTGACCGCCGCGCTGCCGCCCTCGTTCGAGGATCTCGGGCTGACCCACGGCCTGGTGCTCTACCAGGTGGAGGTGCCGGGGCCGCGCAGGCCGTACCGGCTGAGGGTGCGCGGCGTGCACGACCGCGCCCACCTGTACGTGGACGGCGAGCAGGCGGCGGTGCTCGAGCGAGGGGGCGAGGAGCCCGTGCTGGAGGTGGCGGGCCCTGCGCGGCTCGAGGTGCTGGTGGAGTCGATGGGCAGGACGAACTACGGGCCCGCGCTCGGCGAGCGGAAGGGGCTCATGGCTCCGATCATGCACGACCGGCAGTACCTCCACGGCGTGACGGCCAGGCCGGTCCCGCTGCGGGAGCTGCCCGCGCTGCCGTACGGGGAGGGCCTGTCGGCGGCGGTGCCCGCGCTCTTCCGCGGCGAGCTCGAGGTGGAGCGGCCCGCCGACGGCTTCCTCGCGCTGCCCGGCTGGGGCAAGGGGTACGTGTGGGTGAACGGCTTCCTGCTCGGCCGCTACTGGGACAGAGGGCCGCAGCGCACGCTGTACGTGCCGTGGCCGCTGCTGCGGGCGGGCGCGAACGAGATCGTGATCCTGGAGCTCGACAGGGCGGGCGAGCCCGCGCTGGAGATCCGTCCCACCGCCGAGCTGGGCTAGGTCGCGGGTCAGGCCTGGGGGCGCGGGGCCCCCAGGCCTGAGCGGGCGGGTGGGATCAGTGGCAGCTCAGGCGAGCCTCACCCCAGTCCGCGTGGTCGTTGCCGTTGCCGTCGCCGCCGTCGCCGACCACCAGCTCGACGTGGCGGGCGCCGGTCAGGTCGGCCTTCAGCTCGTGAGCGGCGTCGGCGGCCCTGAGCACCGGGCTCTGCGCGACGGTCCTGCCGTCGGCCTTGACCGTGAACTGCACCGAGCCGCGCGAGGTCTGCACGTCGTCGACGCCGACCCAGGCCGACAGGGCGGTGCACCTGCCGCCGAGGAAGTAGCGGACCGTGGCCGGGGCGTGCGTGCCCAGGCCCTTGGCGAAGGACCTGCCGCCGATGGTGATCGGCCTGCCGTCGCCCTGGCCCTGCTCGCCGTTGGACTGGTCGCGCTCGACGGGGCCCCAGCCGTTGCTCGCGAAGATCCAGTCGATGTCGCCGGCGTGGACGTCAGTGGAGGGCGGCGGCGGCATCGTCCGCACCGACGCGCTGCCCTCCAGGGTCTTGGCGACCCCGCCGGCGGTGTAGGTCAGCTTCGCCGCGATCGGATACGACCGGTAGGCCGCGTCGATCGGAGGCGTCACCTTCCAGGTGGTGGCCAGCCGCTGGCCCGGCGCCACCGACGGCGAGACGCTCTCGCCCTCGAGCTTCCAGCCCTGCGGGACGGTCACCGCGACCCTGACGTCCGTGGCCGCCACGTCCTCCAGGTTGGTGAAGGTCGTGGTCAGGTCGTTGGCGATGCCCGGCTCGAAGACCTCGGCGGAGGGCTGGACGGTCAGTGACGCGCAGGCCGGCTGGCCGGCCGAGGCGCCCAGGTCCTTGACGGAGAAGTTGTCCAGGATGAGGTCGGCGCCGTCGCGCTCGGGCTGCAGCGAGCGCAGTCCGACCCACATGTCGCCGCAGCCGGCCACCAGGCGCTCGGTGAAACGGGTCGTGGTGGTCTTCTGCTCGAGCGGGCTCTGCCTGATCTCGACCGACTGCCCGTTCTTGTCGTAGCCGCTGACCCAGGCGTAGGTGCCCGGCAGCGCGGCCTGGTAGTCGAAGGAGACCTCGTAGGCGTGGCCGGGCTCGAAGCGCTGGGTGAACGGGGCGGTCCTGTAGACCAGTCCCCTGCGCTCCTCGTGCGCCTTCAGCGACCATTCGCCGTCGAGCACGTCGTCGACGGCCTTGCCGTTCCAGCCCTTCTGCGTGTAGGGCGCGTGCTTGTTGATCAGGTGGGTGCGGGGGTCGGTGCTGCCTCCCGCGTCGCCCTTGATGAACGGCCCCCAGCCCTGGTCGACGCGTTCGAAGCCCTCGACGGCGCCGGTGGGCTCGATCTCGACCAGCCTGAAGTCGTCGGCCCGCACCGCGCCGTCGCCCTCACCGGCGCGCAGGCGGATCGTGGCATGGCTCTTGGTGGCGGTGAAGGAGAGCTTGACGCGCTGGAAGTAGGTGCCGTGCTTCTCGTCGGCGGCGACGAGGTTCATGGCCGTCGAGCGGTCGAAGGCCACCTGCTCGCGCAGCCCCTTCGGCCCGTCGATCTCCAGCACCGTCCTGCGCGACCTGCCGGGCTCGACCTCGATCCAGGCGGAGGCCGTGTAGGACCTGCCGGGCACGAGCTCCTTGAGGTTCTGCTCGATCGAGGCAGGGCTGCCCGCCGCCAGCAGCGCCACCCGCTGGCCCGTGGCGCTCCTGTCGACGGAGACCTGCCCCGTGCTCTCCCACTTGCGCAGGTCGTCGGCGTTGAAGCCGGGATCGACGATGCCGGAGCCCTCGCCCCACTGCGGCTGGTCCCGCTTGGCGGGCTCGCCGGGGAAGAGCACGTACGGCACGCCCGCCTCGGCGTTCAGCGTGACCTTGCCGTTGACGGCCGTGACCTCGCCGGCCTCGACGCGGCCCTGGTCGGTCAGCTTGTGGACGCGCAGCCGGCTCTCGGCCACGTCCCAGGTGGTGGCGCCGCCCGCGGGGTTGTAGTGGTAGTACCTGCCCTGCCACGGCAGCAGGTAGGTGGCGCCGTCCAGCACCTTGCGCCCGCCCACGAACAGCTCGCGCCTGCCGCCTGTGGTCGTGCCGCGCACGCCGCCCGCCAGCCTGATCTCGCCGGGCGCCCACTTCATGATCGGCTGCTGCTGCATGAACTTGGCGGGGAGGTTGTGCTCCCAGATGTTGCGGTAGAAGGCGTGCCAGTCGTTCTCCCCTGTCCAGCCCTCGAACTCCTCGATGCGGGCGTTGCCGAGGATCGGGTCGGGGTTCCAGACGTCCTTCTCCTGGTTGCGGATGAAGCGGATGATCTGGGAGTTGAGCCCCTTGTCGGTGACGCCGCCGTAGCTCTCGTCGGTGGCCCAGTGCGACCACAGGGACGAGCGCTCCAGCTTGGTGGCCCACTCGCTGCTCACCTGCCAGCCCTGCTCGCGCAGCTCCGCGAGCGTCTGGTCGGCGATCCAGCCGTGGGTGTAGTAGACGTCGAGGTAGAGCATGGCGAGGTTGCGGTCGGTCTCCTCGCGCAGCAGCGCGAACCTCTTGGCCAGGTTGCCGCTGGCGAGGTCGTGGCGCTGGTCGATGTAGTACGACTGGTTGAGCCAGTCCCAGCCGCGCGCGTTCTTGTCGACCAGCTTCTCGTCGAAGGTCTTGGCCTCGCCGTACGCCTCGGTGGCGTTGACGTGCACTCCGAAGGTGGCGCCCCAGTCCTTGCCCGCGCGCAGCAGCCTGTTGAGGTCCTTCAGCCCGCCCGCGCGCGTGTTGTAGTTGCCGCCGTAGTCGGGGTGGGCCGAGTCGTGGCCCTCCGACTGGTAGCCCTTGAGCAGCACGAACTGGCCGAGCCCGTCGGTGGCCAGCGAGATGCGCTTGACGTCGTCGAGCGTGCGCAGGAACGGGTGGGTGGCCTGGCTGGCGAAGTTGAAGGGGATGTGGGTGACCACACGGTCCTTGGTCTGGTCGGCGCCGAGGGCCTTGACCCCGATGCCGCGGAAGGCGATCGCGCCGTCCTGCCAGTCCACGAGGCCGTCGCCGTTGGCGTCGGGGGTGAGGACGACCTTGGCCCACGGCAGCTCGCTGGTGAACGGCGCGCCCTCGCCCCTGTAGGTCCACTGGCCGCTCCACACCCCGACCCTGGTGGTGCCGTCGGGCAGCTTGCGCGCCTGGTGCCAGAAGCGGGCGCCGTCCGCGCCGCTCTGGCCCGACGGCTTGTCGTAGGTGGAGTTCGACTCGATCGAGGCGGCGAGGGCGCCGGTGTTGAGGATCGCGTAGGTGGCGCCCACCGGCGCCTGCTCCGCGGGGGTGGCGGAGGTGACCTGCGCGAACCTGTCGGCGGTGCGGGTGCGGCTGCTGTCGAGCTTGGTGAAGGCCGTGGCGGCGCCCTGTTGGTCGCTGCCCACCGAGACCAGGTCATGGCCGGGGATGTCGATGGTGGCGACCCTGAAGGCCTCGTTGTCGCGGACGGCGTCGATCCTGAACGTGGTGACGAGGTCCTCCACGCCGATCGAGGCGTCCAGCTCCACGCCGGGCAGGTCGGCGAAGGTCAGGGTGTAGCGGGCGGTGCGGCCGTCGTTGCCGCCCAGCGCGCTGGTGACGACGTACGGCCTGCCGTTCAGCGCCACCTGGGTGACGGGGGCCACGCTGCCGCCCATGACCGCCCCGCCTGCGACGTAGCGCAGCACCCTGGGGAAGGCGGGGTCGAGCTCCACCGTGAGCGAGGAGGACGAGACGCTGATCGCGCCGGTGACGGCAGGGGGAGCAGGGGGGTCGGCCAGTGCCGGGCCCGCCGCCGCGAGGGCGGCTAACGCCAGGACGGCGGACAGAGCCAGCGAACGTTTGGGCACGCGGTCCTCCATGGGGGGTGGGTGTCACGAAGGGGCGGGCGCGCGTCAGACCTTGACGCTGCCCGCGGCGAGGTCGGCCTTCCAGAAGCGCTGGAGGCCGATGAAGGCGAGGATGACCGGGATGACGGAGACGAACGCGCCGGTGATGACCATGTCGCGGTAGAAGCCGGTGCGCAGGCTGTTCCACTTGACCAGGCCAAGGGTGACGGGCCAGAGCTTCTCGTCGTTCAGCACGATCATCGGCAGGAAGAAGTTGTTCCAGATGGCCACGAACTGGAACAGGAAGAGCGTGACCAGCGCGGGGGCCATCAGACGCACCGCGACGGTGAAGAAGATGCGCAGCTCGCCCGCGCCGTCGAGCCTGCCCGCCTCCAGCAGGTCGGTGGGAACGGCGGCGTCGGCGTACACCCTGGCCAGGTAGACGCCGAAGGGGCTGACCATGCTGGGCAGCAGCACGCCCCACATGGTGTTGAGCAGGCCGAGCTGGGTGAGCAGCAGGTAGAGCGGCAGGCCGAGCAGCGGGACGGGGATGAGCACCGCGAACATGATGACCGCGAACACCGCTCCCCTGCCCCTGAAGGGGTACTTCGACAGGGCGTAGCCGGCCATCGCCGACACCACCGTCGCGCCCACCGCGCCGCCGACGGAGTAGATGACGGTGTTCATCAGCCAGCGCGGGTAGACCCCGCCGTCCTGCTCCATCAGGCGGCCGACGTTGGTGGCGAGGTTGATCTCCCCGAACCACAGTACGGGGGTGTCGAACAGGTCGCCGCCCGACTTGGTGGCCGAGACCAGCAGCCACCACACGGGAAGCAGGACGTACACCGCGACCACGAACATGAACGCGGTGGTCAGCGTGCGGGAGCGCAGGGTGGGCTTCATCGGTTCACTCCCCGGGCGGTCAGCCAGGCCGACAGGCGGATGAAGAGGTAGGACAGCCCCGCCGCGAACACCGCCAGCATGAGCGCGATCGCCGTGCCCTGGCCGTAGTCGTTGTTGTCGAGCGCCACCTGCAGCGAGCGCATCAGCGGGGTGTAGTCCTTGCCGACGGCGGGGGTGATCCTGCTCAGCACCATCGGCTCGTTGAACAGCTGCAGGGTGCCGATGATGGAGAAGACGCCGGTCAGCACGAGGGAGGGCCGCACCAGCGGCACCTTGACGTACCAGGCGGTCTTCCAGCCGCCCGCGCCGTCGAGCTCGGCGGCCTCGTACAGCGAGGTCGGGATCGACTGCAGGGCCGCGTAGATGACCAGCATGTTGAAGCCGACCCAGGTCCAGGTGACGATGTTGGCCATCGACCACAGCACGACGCTGTCGGACAGGAAGTCGAAGGGCACCAGGTCGGCCAGCGGGGAGATCCGCGGGGTGTAGAGAAAGGACCACACGATCGCCGCGATCACGCCGGGCACCGCGTAGGGCAGGAAGTAGGTCAGCCTGAACAGGCGCTTGAACCTGGCCGAGGCGCTGTCGAGCAGCAGGGCGAGCACCAGCGCGAGGCCCAGCATGATCGGCACCTGGACGAGCCCGAACAGCAGCAGCCTGCCGATGCCGTTCATGAAGGAGCCGTCGGCGAAGACCGCGGCGAAGTTGTCCAGCCCGGCGAAGACCCTCTCCGGCGTGCCGAAGCCGAGCCCCGAGCGCTTGACCTGGTAGAAGCTCTCGTTCACCGCGTAGGCGATCGGCACCAGGAAGAACACGACGAACAGCACGGCGAACGGCGCGAGGAAGATCCCCGCCGCCCTGTTGCTGGTCGGCCTGCGCCGTCGTGGTGGCGGCGCGGTACGCCGCTGTTCGGCTTCGAGCTGGATTGTTGCCATCGGTCTGAAACCCTCCACATCGCCGCCCGCTGGAGGGCCGCGACGGTCACGCGTTCGGAGATCGGGATCGCCTGTGCAAGAGGGCTCCCTGCGCCCGTGGACGCCGGAGCCCCTCCCGGCAGGCGTCAGGGGGCGACGGTGAGGCCCTTGTCCTTCAGCGAGGCCACGGCCTTCTCCTGGATGGTCGCCATCGCCTCGGCCAGCGTGCCGCCCTTGCCGTTGGCCGCCTTGCCGAAGGCCTCACCGAAGACGGAGTTGACCGCGGGCATCGTCGGGCCCCAGCTGAAGTCGGGGCTGACGTTCTTGCTCGCCTCCGCGAAGACCTGGAAGACCTTCTGGTCACCGTAGAAGGGACGCGCGCCGCTCATGTTGGGCAGCGAACCGCCGTCGACCGTGACGGGGAACAGCCCGCCCTTGTCGATCAGGTCGTTGAAGGCGGTGGCGTCGGTGGACAGCCAGGCGGCGAAGTCGACCGCCTCCTTGGGGTTCGCGCAGCCCTTGAGCACGGCGTTGGGCGAGCCGCCCACGTTGCCGGCGGAGGGGCTGGCGACGTCCCACACCGGCATCGGGGCCACGGCCCACTTGCCGCTGGTCTTGGAGATGGAGTCCTCCAGGACCTTGGTCATCCAGACCGCGCCGACGAACGTGGCGCTCTTCCCGTCGGTGTAGTTCTTCCACAGCCCGTCGGACCAGCCCGGCATGACGTCGACGAGCTTCTTGTCGATCAGGCCCTGCCAGTAGTTCGCGACCTTGACCGTGGCCTCGTCGTTCATCCTGACCTGCCAGGCGTCGCCGCTGATGCCGAACCACCTGGCCCCCGCCTGCTGGGCGAAGCCCGCGAAGCCGTACATGTCGTCGGGGGTGAACGTGGTGATGGAGACCTCGGGGTCGGCCTTGCGCAGCTTCTCGGCCGCGGCGGCGTACTCGTCCCAGGTCTTGGGCACCTCGATGCCGTGCTTGTCGAAGATGTCCTTGCGGTAGAACATGCCCATGGGTCCCGAGTCGACGGGGATGCCGAACTGCTTGCCGCCGAAGGTGACCGTGTTCAGCGTCCACGGCTGGAACCTGGCGTTGTACGGCTGCGCGTGCGCGGTGATGTCCTCCAGCGCCCCCTCTACCAGGAAGCTGGGCAGCGTCTCGGCGCCCACCTGGGCCAGGCACGGCGCGTTGCCCGCCTTGACCGCGGCCAGCATGCGCTGGTAACCGCCCTGCGAGCCTGGCTGCGTCTGGGTGAACTTCACCTGCACGCCGGGGTGGGAGGCGTTCCACGCCTTGGCGGCGTCCTCGTAGCCGGGCGCCCAGCCCCACCACTCGATCGTGACGGGTCCACCCGCGGCCGCGCTCGAGGCGGCGGAGGGCGCCGCCGAGCTCTGGGAGCCGGGCTGGCCGCCGCACGCGGCCACCAGCGACACACAGACCATCGCCCCTGTGGCGCCGAGGATCGTCCTTGACTTACCCATCGTCTTTCCCTCCAGGCCACGCGGGCGCACAGCCCGCGTCCAATGCCCGTTACCTTGGCCCCCGCGCCTGGGCGGGAGCCATGGACAAACGATGGGCAGCCCTTGCACTTACGTGCTCACATGGGCCAGAAAGCGCACAGAAACAGAAATGCGGCTGTCTTGTTATGACAGCCGCATTCCGGACGTGATGTGCGTGGCGCGAAAGGCGCGGGGTCTACCTGGAGGCGACGCCCGCCCTCAGCTCGGCGGCCAGCTCGCGGACCGCTGACAGGCCGCCGGCGGAGTCGGGCGCGTCGAGCAGGCGGCGGATGAACGCCGAGCCCACGATGACGCCGTCGGCGTAGCCTGCGACCTCGGCCGCCTGCTTGCCGGTGCCGACGCCGAGCCCCACGCAGACGGGCAGCGAGGTGTGCGCCTTGGTGCGGGCCACGAGATCCTCCGCCGCCACGTTCACGCTCTCCCTGGCGCCTGTGACGCCCATCAGGGAGGCCGCGTAGACGAAGCCCGTGCAGCACTCGACCACGGCCTTGATGCGCTCCTCGGTGGAGCTGGGCGCCACCAGGAAGACCGTGTCGATGCCGGCGGAGGCGGAGGCCTCACGCCACTGCCCGGCCTCCTCGGGCGTCAGGTCGGGCGTGATGGTGCCCACGCCGCCCGCGTTGGCCAGGTCACGGGCGAACCGCTCGACGCCGTAGCGGTCGATCGGGTTCCAGTACGTCATGACCAGCGTCGCGGCGCCGGTCTTGGCCACGCCCTCGACGGTGCGCATCACGTCGGCGATGCGGGTGCCGTTCAGCAGCGACCTGTGCACCGCGTCCTGGATGGTCGGGCCGTCCATGAGCGGGTCGGAGTACGGCAGGCCGATCTCGATGACGTCGCAGCCCGCCTCCACCATGGCGGCGGCGGCCTCGACCGCGCCCTGCTTGGTGGGGAAGCCGGCGGGCAGGTAGCCCACGAGCGCGGCCCTGTTGTCGGCCTTGGCCTTGGCGAACACCGTCTGAAGAGTCGTCATCTCACAGCCCAAAGTAGGTCATGGCGGTGCCCATGTCCTTGTCACCGCGGCCGGACAGGTTGACCAGGATCGTGGCGTCGGAGCCGAGCTCCTGACCCAGCTTGATCGCGCCGGCCAGCGCGTGCGAGGACTCGATCGCGGGGATGATGCCCTCGCTCCTGGCCAGCAGGGCGAAGGCGTCCATGGCCTCGGCGTCGGTGATGCCGTGGTAGACCGCTCGGCCGGTGTCCTTGAGCCAGGCGTGCTCGGGGCCGACGCCCGGGTAGTCGAGACCCGCCGAGATCGAGTGCGACTCGATGGTCTGACCCTCGTCGTCCTGCAGCACGTAGGTGCGCGAGCCGTGCAGCACGCCGACGGAGCCCGCGGTGAGCGTCAGGGCGTGCTCGCCGGTCTCCAGGCCCCTGCCCGCGGCCTCGTAGCCGTGCAGGACCACGTCGTGGTCGTCGAGGAAGGCGTGGAAGATGCCGATCGCGTTGCTGCCGCCGCCGACCGCCGCGCAGATGGCGTCGGGCAGCTTGCCGGTCAGCTCCAGCATCTGGCGGCGGGCCTCGACGCCGATGATGCGGGCGAAGTCGCGGACGATCTCAGGGAACGGGTGCGGTCCCGCGATCGTGCCGAACAGGTAGTGCGTGGTGTCGACGTTGGTCACCCAGTCGCGGAAGGCCTCGTTGATGGCGTCCTTGAGCGTCTGGCTGCCGTTGGTGACGGGCACGACCGTGGCGCCGAGCAGCTTCATCCGCGCGACGTTGAGCGCCTGGCGCTCGCAGTCGACGGCGCCCATGTAGATGACGCACTCGAGACCCATGAGGGCGGCGGCGGTGGCCGTGGCCACGCCGTGCTGGCCCGCGCCGGTCTCGGCGATGACCCTGCTCTTGCCGAGGCGCTTGGTGAGCAGCGCCTGGCCGAGCACATTGTTGATCTTGTGTGCGCCCGTGTGGGTGAGGTCCTCGCGCTTGAGGATGATCCTGGCCCCGCCCGCGTGCTCGGCGAAGCGCGGCACCTCGGTCAGCGTGGTGGGCCTGCCCGCGTAGGTGCGCAGCAGGTGGTCGAGCTCGGCGACGAAGGCGGGGTCGGTCTTGGCCTCGTTGTAGACGGAGGACACCTCGTCGAGGGCGGGAATCAGCGCCTCGGGGACGAACCTGCCGCCGAAGATGCCGAACTTGCCGCCACTGTCGGGGTCGTCGCCGCGGGCTCCGTTGCCAGCCAGGTCGGCGGCGGTGAGGACAGTCATCTCATCCCTCAGATCCATGGTCGGGTCGAGTGGCGGGGTGAGCGCCCGCGGTCACGAGGGCCTCCACCGCCTTGCGCGGGTCCTTGCCTGTCACCAGGCTCTCACCGACCAGGACGGCGTCGGCCCCGGCCCGGGCGTACGCTAGCAGGTCGTGCGGGCCTCTCACCCCGGATTCGGCGATCTTGATGATGCCATCGGGGATCTTGGGCGCGAGCTTTGCGAAGACGTCGCGGTCCACCTCGAGCGTCTTGAGGTTGCGCGCGTTGATGCCGATGATGCGGGCGCCCGCGGCGACGGCGCGCTCGAGCTCCTCCTCGGTGTGGATCTCGACCAGCGGGGTCAGCCCGATCGACTCGGCCCGCTCGATGAGCGAGACCAGTGCGGGCTGCTCCAGCGAGACCACCATCAGCAGGGCCAGGTCGGCGCCGTGCGCCCGCGCCTCCCACAGCTGGTAGGAGGTGACGATGAAGTCCTTGCGCAGGATCGGGATGTCGACCCTGGCGCGAACCGCGGCGAGGTCGTCGAGGCTGCCGCCGAAGCGGCGTCGCTCGGTCAGCACGCTGATGACGTGCGCGCCGCCCTCCTCGTAGTCGGCGGCCAGGGCCGCGGGGTCGGCGATGGCGGCCAGCGCGCCCTTGGACGGGCTCGACCGCTTGACCTCGGCGATCACCGAGACCTTGTCGCCGCCCAGCGCCGCGTAGGCGTCTCTGGGCGCGGGGGCGCGCCCCGCTCGCTCCTTCAGGTCCTCGAGCGACACGGCCGCCTGCCGAGCGGCAAGGTCTTCTCGCACTCCGGCAAGGATGTCGTCGAGAACGGTTCCGCTCAGGCTCCGCTCGTTCACGCGATCAAGGTCCCTCCGGTCGACAGTGCTGGGGGCGACAGGGAGTTCGCGTCGGCGTTCGCTCACCCGTCTTGTCTTGCGATGGTATCGGCCGCTCCGAGGTCGCCTAGCCACAGCCCCCCTGCTACGGAGCCAGGAAGGCCCCTGCGGGAAGGTTGCGCACGACCCAGAACAGCAGCACGAGCGCCATGAGCGCCCACAGGTGAAGCGGTTTCGGCGGGCTCGGCCGCCAGGCCCGCCCGCTCCACGCCGCGGCCAGCCACCTGGCCCACACGTACGCCACGACGGGCGCCACGAGCACCAGCAGCGCGTTGAGCCCGAACGCGGCGGCCGGGTCGAGATGGGCCAGGGCGTGCGTGGCCCTCAGCGCCCCGCAGCCGGGGCAGAGCAGACCGGTCAGGGCGTAGAAGGGGCAGGTCGGGTAGTGCCCTGGCTCGTTCGGGTCGACCACGCCCACATACGCGACAGCCGCCCCCGCCGCCAGGGCGACGCCCAGCGGTGCGAGGACGGCTCTCAGACGGCTCGACTGCTGCGTGACCACCTGATCCACGATACGCGCCTAGTAGGAACTGCTCACGCTCGCCGCCCAGCCGAACAGGCCGATCCAGAGGATCAGGAAGAGCACCCAGCCGGCGAGGCCGACGTAGGACAGGATGAGCCCGGCCAGCGCCATGCCCTTGCCCTCCTCGCCGGTCCGCTTGATCTGGCCCAGCGAGATGTGACCGAGGATGGCGCCCGCGATCGAGGCCACACCGCAGGTGATCAGGCCGACGAGACCGCAGATGAGCGCGGCGATCGCCATGCCGTTGGTCTTGCTGGGAGGAGGGCCGCCGTAGCCGCCGCCGTAAGGGTCGTAACCGCCACCGGGCGGCGGGTAGCCGCCTCCCGGTGGCTGGGCGCCGTACCCGCCCGAGCCGTAACCACCCGCGCCGTAGCCACCCGAGCCCTGACCGGGCGGAGGGCCGTAGCCACCGGAGCCCTGACCACCCGAGGGAGGGCCGTAACCGCCTGAACCCTGACCGCCGGCCGGAGGGCCGTAACCACCCCCGGGCGGCTGTTCGCCGTAGCCCCCGCTACCGCCCTGGTTCCCGTAGCTCATACCGACGACTCCTCGTTCATAGCGAATTGCCCGCCGCAGCTTAGCGACTACCCGTCTGCCACGTGGAGAAGCGCCCGTTTTGTGGGCCATTTGTAACCGTGCGATCAGGCTCTCTGCCTGCCGAGTCCCATCATCTGCATGAGCTTGCCGATCACCGCGCCCATGGCCATCACCGCCAGCCCCGCGCCGAAGCCCACAGGTGAGTCCTGCACGAGCCCCACACCTCCCACCACCGAGCCGATGAAGACGATCGTCACCGCGGTCCACGCGGCAGGGGTGTTGCCGTGGTCGTGCCTGGCTGTCATCAGCGCTCCTCCGTCGGGTCGTCTCCCCTGTCGATCGCCTCCCACAGCGACTTGTCGTCGCGCTGTTCGGCGGCCGATCCTGGGCGATCGTAGCGGCCCGACATGCCCGCCCACCCGGTGGCGCGCGCAACGGCCAGCACTCCGCTGGCGATGAGCAGCGCCCCTCCCGCCGCCGCCAGGTACGGCCACGCGGTGTGCGCGACCGCCGCCATGTCGCCGGTGGCAGCGGCCAGCGGCCGTCGCGCCGCGGCCAGTTCCTCGGCCGCCCCTGCCGACAGGCCCCGCCACGACAGCAGCGCGATCCCCACGCCGCACAGGGCGAGCACCGCGCCGATGACGCGCCGCCAGAGGCCCTTGGTGGCGAAGAGCGCGACCGTCGCCGCCAGCCCGGCCAGCGCCAGCGGCTGCACGGCGGGGGCGAGGTCGCCGCCGGTCAGCTCGACGGGGGCGGCCGCGCCGTACCGTGCCGAGGCCCAGACCCTGCCCGTGGCCAGCAGCGTGAGGCCGGCGCCCGCCGCGCACAGCAGGAGCCAGGCGCCGAGCTCGCGCTTCACGACGGCAGGCTCGCGACGGTCAGCTGGTCGGCGTCGAAGCAGGTGCGGTCGCCCGTGTGGCAGGCCGCGCCGACCTGGTCGACCTTCAGCAGGATGGTGTCGCCGTCGCAGTCGAGCGCCACCGACTTCACGTGCTGCACGTGGCCTGAGGTGTCGCCCTTCACCCAGTAGGAGGAGCGGCTGCGCGACCAGTAGGTGGCCCTGCCCGTGGTCAGCGTGCGATGCAGCGCCTCGTCGTCCATCCAGGCGAGCATGAGCACCTCGCCGGTGTCGTACTGCTGGACGACGGCGGGCACCAGCCCGTCGGAAGTGCGCTTGAGCCGCGAGGCGACCTTCGGGTCGAGGGACATGCGGCCATTCAACCAGCTCTGGGGGTCGCCGCCGCTGCCGGGACCGAGTCGGCGCACCCTGGCCCTCCCTCCGCTGGAAGGCCGGGGTCGCCGGGGTCAGGAGTGCGCGGAGGAGATCCAGGAGGCGTGCAGGTCGGCGTAGACGCCGGGCTCGGCGACCAGGCTCGCGTGCGGGCCGCGCTGGACCAGGCGTCCGGCGTCGAAGACGAACACCTCGTCGGCGTTCTCGGCCGTCGAGAGCCGGTGCGCGATCGAGATCGCCGTCCTTCCCCTGGTGACGCCCTCGAGCGCCCTGGCCAGCCGTACCTCCGTGGCGGGGTCCACCGCCGACGTCGCCTCGTCGAGCAGCAGCAGGTCGGGGTCGGCCAGGTAGGCCCTGGCCAGGGCGACGAGCTGCCGCTCCCCCGCCGACAGCGACTCGCCGCGCTGCCCGACGGGCGTGGCCAGGCCGTACGGCAGGCCCTCCAGCCAGTCCGCGAGCCCCAGCTCGGTGAGCGCGGTCGTGATCTCCTCGTCGGTGGCCGAGGGCCTGCCGAAGCGGATGTTGTCGGCCAGCGCGCCGTCGAACAGGAACCCGTCCTGCGGCACCATGACGATGCGCTCGCGCAGCGAGGAGAAGCGCACGTCGCGCAGGTCGTGCCCGTCGACGGTGACGCGCCCCTCGACGGGGTCCATCAGCCGGGTGAGCAGCTTGGCGAAGGTGGTCTTGCCCGAGCCGGTCTCGCCGACGACCGCGATGCGGGTGCGCGGAGGGATGGCCACCGACAGCTCGTGCAGCACGGGAGCGCCCTCGGGGTAGGCGAAGTGGACGTCCTCGAAGGCGACGGAGATGGGCCCCCTGGGCAGCTCGACGCCCTCGTCGCCGGGGTCGGCGACGTCGGGCGGGGTGTCGAGCACACCGAGGACGCGCCGCCAGCCCGCGACCGCGTTCTGCGCCTCGTTCAGCACCTCGGTGGCGATCTGCAGCGGGGAGACGAACAGCGTGACCAGGAAGAGGAAGGCCACCAGCCTGCCCGCGCTGATGTCACCCGAGACGCCCAGCCTGACTCCCAGCAGCACGATCCCCGCGATGGCGACCGCCGCCACGATCTCGGTCAGCGGGAAGACCATGCCCACGATCTTCTGGGCGCGGATCTGCGCGCTCCTGTTGGCGTTGATCGCGGTGTCGATGCGCTCGGCGGTGCGGCGCTCGGAGCCGTAGGCGCGGATGACGGCCGCGCCGACGACCGACTCGCTGACGGCGGCGAGCATGTCGCCCGTGCGCTCGCGGACGGTGGTGTAGGCCGACGACAGCCAGCGCTGGAAGCGCGGCAGGGCGACCAGGAGCGGGATGAAGCAGATCCACACCAGCAGCGTGAGCTGCCAGGAGTAGACGAACATCAGCCCCGTGGCGACGAGCACCTGCCCGCACGCCACGATGATCATCAACCCGCCCCACTGCATGAAGTTGCTGATCTGGTCGATGTCGTTGGTGACACGGGAGACCAGCGCGCCGCGGCGTTCGGAGTTCTGGGTGAGCACGGACAGGTCGTGGACGTGGCGGAAGCCCCGCACCCTGAGCGTGGCCAGCGACGACTCGGTGGCCTTGTACAGGCGCACGTTCATCACGTAGCCGCACAGCGCGGTGATCACGACCGCCGCCGCGCACAGCACGAGCGCCCTCGTGATGTACGGCAGGTCGGGCGTGCCCGACTTCAGCCCCGTGTCGATCGTCTGCTGGACGGCGATGGGGACGATGATCTTGCCGATGGTGGCGACGATCGCCAGCACGAGCGTGCCCACCAGCCCCTTGCGGAACTCGGGCGTGAACGACAGGCCCCTGCGTACGGTGGCCAGCGCCGACCTCTCGGCGCCCTGGAACACCACGCTCATGCCACGACCTCTTCCTCTTCCGCCGCGATCGCGGCCCTCTCGGCCTCTTCGCGCTCGTAGGCGGTGACCAGGTTGCGGTAGCCGGGGCAGCGCTCCAGCAGTTCCTCGTGGGTGCCACGGTCGACGACGCTGCCCCTGTCGAGGTAGACGACCTCGTCGGCCAGCGAGATGGTGGCCAGCCTGTAGGCGACGACCACGACCGTCGAGCCCTCCTCCCCCGGCCTCGACTCGGCCTCGCTCACGTTCAGCGCGTCGCGCAGGCCGTGCAGGATCCTCGCCTCGACCTGCGGGTCCACGCTGGAGGTCGCGTCGTCGAGGATGAGCAGGCGCGGACGGCGGACGAGCGCGCGCGCCAGGGCGACGCGCTGGCGCTGGCCGCCCGACAGCGTGGTGCCGCGCTCGCCCACCCTGGTGTCGAGGCCGGAGGGCAGTTTCGCGACGAAGCCGTCGGCCTGCGCCAGGCGCAGCGCGGCCCAGACCTCCTCGTCGGAGACCTCCAGACCGAGCGTGATGTTGCCGCGCACCGTGTCGTCGAACAGGAACGTCTGCTGGGGCACCAGCGCGACCATGTCGGGGATGCCGCCGTAGGCGATCTCCCTCAGGTCGACGCCGTCGAGGAGCACCTCGCCCTTGTCCGGGTCCACCAGGCGCACCAGCGTCTGGACGAGCGTGGACTTGCCCGATCCTGTGGGCCCGACCAGCGCGACGGTACGGCCCGCGGGAACCTCGAAGCTGATGTCGTGCAGCACCTCGGCCGCTCCGTAGGCGTACGACAGGCCGGAGACCTGCAGCCCTGCGGGCGCGCCGCCGCGCAGGCCCGCCTCGCCGTACTCCATGGAGCCCTTCGCCTCCAGCACCGCCTGCACGCGCTGCCAGCCGACGACGCTGCGGGGCAGCTCGGCCAGCACCCAGCCCAGCGCGCGGATCGGGAAGGACAGCAGCGTGAACAGGTAGGCGACCTGGACCAGCTCGCCGGAGTTGATGGAGCCGCCCGACAGCCGCATGGCCCCGACCATCAGCACGATCAGCACGCCCAGCGTGGGCAGCGCCTCCAGCATCGGGTCGAACAGGCCACGCACCCTGCCGACGGCGATGTTGGCGTCGCGCAGCTCGTGCGCGCGCCGCCGGAAGCGGTCGGTCTCCAGGTCCTCACGGCCGAGGGTCTTGACGACGAGCGCGCCGTCGAAGCTCTCGTGCGCGATCTCGCTGACCTCGGCGCGCAGTTGCTGCGCGTGGGTGGCGAGCGGGCTGAGTTTGCGCTGGTAGACCAGGTTCAGCACGGCGATGGCAGGGAAGATCAGGAAACCGACGAGCGCGAGGACGGGGTCGGTGATCAGCATCGCGACCGCCGCGGTGAAGAGCATCACGACCACGCCCACCGCCATCGGCAGCGGCGCGAGCGGCGCCCATGCCGCCTCGGCGTCGGCGCTGGCGTTGGACAGCAGCTGGCCCGTGGGGTGCTGGTGGTGCCAGGCCAGCGGCAGCCGCAGGTACTGCTTGGTGACGTCACGACGCGACCTGGCCTGCATGCGGTACTGCAGGACGCCCGCCAGGATGCGCCTGCCCGCCACGCCGACCGCCTTGAGCAGGGCGGTGCCCACGATGAGCAGGACCCCCGTCCACAGCGCGGCGGCGGTGATGTCGCCCTGGCCGAAGGCCGGCAGCACGACGTTCTCCGTGGCCCAGCCGAGCGCCCACGCCGAGGCGACCGTCATCCCCCCGTAGAGGCTGCTGCTCAGGACGGCGGCCGAGAAGACGGCCTTCTCCGTGCGGATGGCCACCCCAAGGACACGGAGCCCTTGACGCATGACGGCTGAGGTGACCTTGGTCGCCACTCTGAAGGAGTCCTTCCAACGGGGAAATTTCTACTTAAGTCCCTATCATGGTCGATCATCTAGATATTCCCTGCCCCAGTAGAATCGTCTGGTGACTCACGCCCGCAGCGAACGCACCGCTCTGTGCGACCTGTTCGACAGGCTCGGCCCCGACGCTCCCACGCTGTGCACGGGCTGGAGCACCTACGACCTGGCCGCCCACCTCGTGCTGCGCGAGCGCAGGCTCGACGCGGGCCCGGGCATCGCCCTGCGTCCGCTGGCCGGCTACACCGCCTCGGTCCAGCGTGGGCTGAAGGCCAAGCACCCCTTCCCTGAGCTGGTCGGCCTCGTCCGCACGCCCGGCGGTCTCTACGGCCTGCTGCCGCCCCTCGACGAGGCGGTCAACACGCTGGAGTACTTCGTCCACCACGAGGACGTGCGCCGCGCCCAGCCGTCATGGGAGCCGCGCGAGCTGCCCGACGACCTCGAACGGCTGCTGTGGAAGCGTCTGGACATGGCCGCCAAGCTGATGTTGCGCAAGTCGCCCGTCGGCGTGGTGCTCCACCGCCTGGGCGGCGGGGTGGCCATCGGCGGCGCCAAGGACGGCCCCAAGGTGGAGGTCACGGGCAAGGCGAGCGAGCTGCTGCTGTTCTGCTTCGGACGGCAGGAGCACGCCAGGGTCGACCTCACGGGCGACCCCGGCGCCGTCGCCCGCGTCACCCACGCCCCGCTCGGCATCTGAACCCTCACCCTGGAGGAGCCCGCCGTCCCGTCATCGAGGAGGACGGGTTCGCTCTCGTGCGGTCACGGCGATCAACGCGCCGGCGACCGTCAGCTCCAGCAGGTAGACCTTGCCCATTCCGGCCAGCCAGGTCGCCGCGCCGTTCCATGGCCCGGCTCCGGCCTGGACGACGGGCGCGCCGTCGATCGTGTGGTTCCAGAGGAAGTGCAGGAGGGTGGCGCCCGCGTAGCCCAGCGCGATGGCAGGGCGCCTCGCCCTGCCGCGCGCGACGAGGGCGTAGCCGACGCCCAGCCCGATCAGCGAGGTCCAGAGGGGATGCGCCGGTCCAGGCGCCACGGCTCGACAACTCGAAGGACGGTGCGGTGACCACGGCCTCTCCATCAGCGCGGTGAACGTTCGGACGACGTCCGTCGCCTGCCGGCGCGAACGGCCGGCGCCAGGCTGACCGCTACGACGTGAGAACGCCGGCCGGATCGCGTCGGAGACGGCACCGGCGCAGGTCCACCCCGGTGAGTGCCATCTCTTCCTCCTTGATCACCAGACGTCGGCGAGGCTATCGACGCGGCCCCCTGCTTCGCCAACGGTTTTCGAGGGGCACGCCGGCCGGCTCGTCACAGCGCTCGCTCCAGCGCGTGACGCATCGAAACGAAGCCCGCAGCCTCGTAGAAGGCCGCGGCCTCGTGGTTGAACTCCCACACTTCGGTGAGCAGGCGCGAGCATCCCGCCGCCCTGCCCGCCGCGCTGACCGCGTCGAGCAGCGCGGTGCCGACGCCCGTCCTGATCGCGTTGGGCGCCACGGCCAGATGCTCCAGGACGGCGAAGCGCCGGGGACGCAGGAGGGCGTCGCCCTGGCGATCGACGATGATCGCCAGGGCGTATCCGACCGGCCGCCCTGCCGCCCAGGCGAGGAAGGCGCGGATGTCGTCACGGGCCAGGTGGGCCTCGAAGATCGGAACCAGGTCGTCCCTGGACGGCTCGGAGCGGAAGACGTCCGGCCGGTTCAGGGCGTGGACGGCGTGCACGAAGTCGTTGAGCTCGGCCAGGAGGGGGGCGTCAGTGACCGAGGCCGGGCGGATCTCGATGGAGGCCGGGGCTGAAGAGGAGGTCATGGGTGGGGATGGTGGCCGATGCGCCGTCTGCGGCGCCAACGCTTTTCGACCGGCCGGCCGGACCCTTTGGTTTCTCGTGCGCGCGTCTCCCGCGCCAACTCATGCCAATGGCCGTACGATGGCCAGGTAAAGACGCCCCCCGGTTATGATCAAGAACATCTTCATAGAAGATGCCAGTGATCGCCCAGATCCGGGTATATACGGCTGGGAATGGACTGCAGGAGGCCCCCCATGCAGGTCAAGAAGGTCGTCACGTATATCGCCGTGGCCTTCGTCGTCTTCTACCTGTTCACCCAGCCGCAGAACGCGGCGGCGGCGGTCAGGGGTGTTTTCGACGGCATCGTCAACGGAGCCAATCAGTTGGCTGTCTTCTTCACCAACGTCGTGACCTGACAGAGCCAACGGTCCGCCCTGGTCGCGGGTCGTGCGAGTTGACCGCCCACCTGAGATCGAAGCGCGTAGAGTCGATCGGGTGGGGTGCCTATGAGAGACCGCCAGAGCGTCATCGAACGGGCTGAGATCGAGGGCGTCGAGCTCGTCCGGTTTCTCTACGCCGACCACGGCGGGGTGATCCGCGGCAAGGCGGCCTCCCGCACGCGCCTGGCCGAGCGCCTCAGCTCGGGCATCGGGCACACCGTGGCGATGATGGCGATGAACATGCTCGACCAGTTGCAGGAGGTCGAGCACTTCGGACCCGTCGGCGAGGTCCGGATCATGCCGGACCCGTCGACATTCGTGCTTCTCCCCTACTCTCCCGGCGCCGCGGCCATGGTCTCCGACCTGGTCCAGCTCGACGGGTCGGCGTGGGACGCGTGCCCGCGCACCTTCCTCAAGGAGGCGGTCGCCGCGCTGGAGGCCGAGGGCTACGCCCTGGAGGCGGCCTTCGAGCCGGAGTTCACGCTCGGCCACCGCGTCGCCGGCCCCGAAGGCGGCCTCGACACGCTCGTGCCGCTCGACGACAGCCTCTGCTACTCCACCATCGGCTTCGACCTCGCCCACGACTACGCGATCAAGCTGGTGCGCACGCTCGAGGCCCAGGGGCTGCGGGTCGAGCACTACCACCCCGAGCTGGGCCACGGGCAGCAGGAGCTGTCGATCAGGCACGCCCCCGCCCTGCGCGCCGCCGACAACCAGATCCTCTACCGCGAGACGGTCCGCGGGGTGGCGCTGCGGATGTCCATGTGGGCCTCGCTGGCCCCCAAGCCCATCGCCGACCAGGCGGGCAACGGCGCCCACCTGCACCTGTCGCTGTGGGACCGCGAGCGTCACGCCAACCTCTTCGACGGCGACCCCGGCCTGATGAACGCCTTCGTGGGCGGCCTGCTGGCCCACCTGCCCGCCCTGACGGCGCTGACCTGCGGCACCGTCAACAGCTTCAGGCGGCTGGCGCCCCGCATGTGGGCCAGTGCCTACGCGGTCCACGGGCCGGACAACAGGGAGGCGGCCGTCAGGGTCTGCTCGCCCCTGGGCCAGACCGGGTCGGTCAACCTGGAGCTCAAGCCCTCCGACTCCTCGGCCAACCCCTACCTGTCGCTCGGCGCGGTCATCCACGCGGGCCTCGACGGCATCCGCCGCGGGCTCGACCCCGGCGAGCCCGTGCTCATCGACCCCGACACCAGGCCGGGCGCCTACCCCAGGCTGCCGTCGTCCCTCGACGAGGCGCTCGACGCGCTGGAGGCCGACTCACTGCTGATGACGGCGCTCGGCCCGCTGCGCAGTGGCGCCTACCTGGCGGTGAAGCGCTCGGAGGCGGCCGCCTTCAAGGAGCGCGACGCCGCCTTCGAGCTCTTCCACCACCTGCGCGTCTTCTGACGGGGCGCTACCTGACCGGGTGGCCCGCCGCTTGAAGGGTCTGCTTGACCTCGGAGATCTTCAGCGTGCCGAAGTGGAACACCGACGCCGCCAGCACCGCGTCGGCGCCCGCCGCGACCGCGGGAGGGAAGTCCTCCAGCCGTCCCGCGCCGCCGCTGGCGATCACCGGCACGCTGACCGCGGCTCGCACCGCGCGCAGCATCTCGAGGTCGTAGCCGTCGAGTGTGCCGTCGCCGTCCATCGAGTTGAGCAGGATCTCGCCGACGCCGAGCTCCTCACCCCTGGCCGCCCACTCCACCGCGTCGATGCCGGTGCCCCTGCGTCCGCCGTGGGTGGTGACCTCGAAGCCGGACGGCGTGCCCTCGGCCCTACGGGCGTCGACGGACAGCACGATGCACTGCGCGCCGTACCTGCGGGAGGCCTCGGTCAGCAGCTCAGGACGGGCGATGGCGGCGGTGTTGAGCGACACCTTGTCCGCGCCCGCCCTCAGCAGCCTGTTGACGTCCTCGACCGAGCGGACGCCGCCGCCCACGGTGAGCGGGATGAAGACCTGCTCGGCGGTCCTGCGGACCACGTCGAACATCGTCTCCCGCTCGCCCGAGGAGGCGGTGATGTCGAGGAAGGTCAGCTCGTCGGCGCCCTCCTCGTCATAGCGGCGGGCGAGCTCGACCGGATCGCCCGCGTCGCGCAGGTTTTCGAAGTTGACGCCCTTGACCACGCGCCCCGCGTCCACGTCCAGACACGGGATGACCCGAACCGCGACCGTCATGCCCGAAACGCCTCGATCTCGATCTCGACCAGCATGCGCGGGTCGATCAGACCCGCGACCTTCACGCCCGTGCAGGCGGGCCTGACGTGCCCGAGCACCTCGGACAGGGCGGTGCCCACCGCGTCGTAGTGGCTGTCGTCCACCACGTAGTAGCGCACCATGACCACGTCCTCCCTGGCCAGCCCGGCCGCCTCGACCGCCTCGAGCGCGATGTCGAAGGCCGTCATGGCCTGCCGGTAGGCGTCGCCGACGTGTCGCACCTCGCCCTCGATCGTGGCCGTGCAGCCGGAGACCACGACACGCGGCCCCGCCACCACCGCCCTGGCGTAGCCGTACTTCTCCTCCCAGATGCCGCCCGAGAAGATCCTCGTCCCCTCGCGCACGCAGCTTGCCTGGCCCATCACGCGTCCCTCCCTTTGGCCCTAGCCGCGAACAGCGGCGAGAGCGTCTTCCAGCGTGAAAGCCTGCGCGTACAGTGCCTTGCCCACGATCGCGCCCTCCACGCCGTGGGGCGTGAGAGAGGTGAGGGCGATGAGATCGTCGAGAGAGGAGACCCCTCCGCTCGCGACGACCGGCTTGTCGGTTCGATCGCAGACCTGGCGCAGCAGGTCCAGATTCGGGCCGCGCAGTGTTCCGTCCTTGGTCACATCCGTCACCACGTACCGCGGGCAGCCGTCGGCGTCGAGCCTGTCGAGCACCTCCCACAGGTCGCCGCCCGCCTCGGTCCAGCCGCGTGCCGCCAGCGTAGTACCTCGAACGTCGAGCCCGACGGCGATCTTGTCACCATACTCAGCGAGTATCCTTCGGCACCAGTCCGGCTTCTCGATGGCGGCGGTGCCGATGTTCACCCGCCTGCACCCGGTGGCCAGCGCGGCCTCGAGCGAGGCGTCGTCGCGGATGCCGCCGGACAGTTCGACGTTGATGTCCAGCTTGCCGACCACCTCGGCCAGCAGATCCTTGTTGGAGCCCCTGCCGAAGGCCGCGTCGAGGTCCACCAGGTGGATCCACTCCGCGCCGGCCTTCTGCCAGGCCATCGCCGCGGTCAGCGGATCGCCGTAACCCGTCTCAGTTCCGGCCTCTCCCTGTACGAGGCGTACGGCCTGGCCGTCGACGACGTCCACGGCGGGCAGCAGTACGAGCGACATCTTCTTCAGGTCCTCCGGTCAAAGGCGAGCGTGACGATCACAGGGACGAACAGCAAGGAGAGCACGAACACGGCGAGGCTGGCCTGCCATGACGACCACAGCAGCCAGGTCAGGAGCTGGACGATGACGAAGAGCAGGGCGACGACGCCGTTCTGGGCGCGCTGCCTGCGGGCGAGCAGGCCGCCCTGCCTGGCGAAGCGGACGGGGCGAGGGGTCAGCCTGGCGGCCAGCGCCCTGCGGCGGGACCTGCGGGCCATCCGCTCGGCGTTCAGCCTGGCCGCCCGCTCTCTCTCGGCCTCGCGTACGGCCCTGCGCCGCGCCCGCTCCTTGCTCAAAGTGTGCCGACCCAGTTCTTCAGCAGCACCGCGCCGGCGTCCCCCGACTTCTCCGGGTGGAACTGGGTGGCCATGAGGGGGCCGTTCTCCACGGCGGCCACGAAGGGCACGCCGTGCTCGGCCCAGGTCACCAGCGGTACGGCGAAGCCGTCGCCCGCCTGGAGCTCCCACTCACGCACGCCGTAGGAGTGCACGAAGTAGAAGCGGGTGTCGGCGTCGAGGCCGGCGAACAGCACGCTGCCCGAGGGCGCCTTGACGGTGTTCCACCCCATGTGCGGCAGCACGGGGGCCTCCAGGCGCTCGACCGTGCCGGGCCACTCGCCGCAGCCCTCGGTCTCGACGCCGTGCTCGACGCCGCGCTCGAACAGGATCTGCATGCCGACGCAGATGCCCAGCACCGGGCGGCCCCCTGACAGCCGGCGGCCGATGATGCGGTCGCCGGCCACGCTCTTCAGGCCCTTCATGCACGCCTCGAAGGCGCCCACGCCCGGCACGACCAGGCCGTCGGCGTCCATCGCCGCGTCGTAGTCGGACGTGACCGTCACCTGGGCGCCGGTCCTGGCCAGCGCGCGTTCGGCCGAGCGCAGGTTGCCGGAGCCGTAGTCGAGGATGACGACGTTCTTGCTCACCACCACAGCACCCCCGCCGTCAGCGCCATCGCGGCGCCGATTCCGCAGACCACCGCGCCGATCTTCAGGCCCTGCTTGAACAGCGAGATGACCCCGCCGACCAGGAACAGCCCGATGAAGACCATCGCGATGGCAGTCCAGTTATCACTCACAGCACACCCTTGGTGCTCGGCACGCCCGTGGCGCGCGGGTCGAGCTCGCTGGCCTCGCGCAGGGCCCTGGCCAGCGCCTTGAACTGGGCCTCGACGATGTGGTGGGCGTTGCGCCCGTACGGGACGCGCACGTGCAGGCAGATCGCCGCCTGCGCCACGAACGACTCCAGGATGTGCCTGGTCATCGTCGTGTCGTACTCGGGGCCGATCATCGGGGCCATGCCCTCGGGCTCGGCGTGCACGAGGTACGGACGGCCCGACAGGTCGACCGTGACCTCGGCGAGCGCCTCGTCCAGGGGGCAGGAGGCGTTGCCGTACCGCCTGATGCCCGACTTGTCCCCCAGCGCCTCGCGGAAGGCCGCGCCCAGCGCGAGCGCGGTGTCCTCGATCGTGTGGTGGGAGTCGATGTGCAGGTCGCCCTCGGTCTTGACGGTGAGGTCGAACAGGCCGTGCTTGCCGAGCTGGGCGAGCATGTGGTCGTAGAAGCCGACCCCGGTGGCGACGTCGACCAGCCCTGTGCCGTCGAGGTTCACCTCCACCAGAACCGAGGTCTCCTTGGTGGCGCGCTCGACGCGACCGACTCTGCTCACAGAACCCCCTCCAGAGCGGCACGGAATGCCGACATCTCCTCGCCGGTGCCGATCGACACCCGCAGCCACTCGGGCGGTCCGACCTCACGGATCAGCACACCACGCTCGAGCAGTCCCTCCCAGATCGTGCGCCGGTTCTCGAAACGCCCGAACAACACGAAATTGGCGTCCGAATCGGCCACCGTCAAGCCGAGGGCGCGCAGCCACGCCACCGTGTCGTCGCGCTCCTGCCTGAGCGCGTCGACCGTGCCGAGCAGCTCGGCCCTGTGCCGCAGCGCCACCCTGGCCGTCGCCTGCGTGACCGTCGACAGGTGGTACGGCAGGCGCACCAGCAGCATCGCCTCGACCACGGCCGGATGCGCGGCCAGGTAGCCGAGCCTGGTGCCCGCCATGGCGAACGCCTTCGACATGGTGCGCGTGACGATCAGCCTGGGGTGCTCGGGCAGCAGCGTGAGCGCGCTCGGCGTGCCGGATCGGGCGAACTCGGCGTAGGCCTCGTCGACCACGACCATGCCGGGCGCGGCCTCGACCACCCTGGAGATCGTCTCCAGCGGGAGCGCGGTGCCCGTCGGGTTGTTGGGCGAGGTCAGGAAGACGATGTCGGGCCGGTGCTCCTCGACGGCCGCCACCGCCTTGTCCGCATCGAGGGAGAAGTCGTCCTCGCGCGCCCCCGAGACCCACTCGGTGTTCGTGCCCGTGGTGATGATCGGGTGCATCGAGTAGGAGGGCTCGAAGCCGAGCGCGGTGCGGCCGTGCCCGCCGAAGGCCTGCAGGATCTGCTGGAGCACCTCGTTGGAGCCGTTGGCCGCCCACAGCTGCTCGGTGGTGAGCCCGTGACCGAGGTAGCCGGCCAGGTCGGCGCGCAGGGCCAGCGCGTCTCTGTCGGGGTAGCGGTTGAGGCCCGCCGCGTCGCGCCTGATCTCCTCGGCCAGGTCGTCGACCAGCGCCTTGGAGGGCGGATAGGGGTTCTCGTTGGTGTTGAGCTGCACAGGGACGTCGAGCTGGGGCGCGCCGTACGGCTTCCTGCCCCTGAGGTCGTCCCTGATGGGAAGGTCTTCGAGATTCACTGGTTCGGAATCTCCCAGTCGAATCGGGCGCGGATCGCCGCACCGTGCGCGGGCAGGTCTTCGGCGTCGGCGAGCACGCAGGTGTGCGCGGCGGCTTCGGCCAGCGCCTCGCGGGTGTAGTCGACCACGTGGATGCCGCGCAGGAACGTCTGCACCGAGAGTCCGCTGGAGTGGCAGGCGCAGCCGCCGGTGGGCAGCACGTGGTTGGAGCCGGCCATGTAGTCGCCCAGGCTCACCGGGCTGTACGGCCCGACGAAGATCGCCCCGGCGTTCCTGACCCTCGCCGCCAGCTCGGCCGCGTTCGCGGTCTGGATCTCCAGGTGCTCGGCGGCGTAGGCGTCGACCACTCTGAGGCCCGCGGCCAGGTCGTCGACCAGCACGATGCCCGACTGCTTGCCGGACAGCGCCTCGGCCACGCGCTCGGAGTGGCGGGTGGCGGCCACCTGTCCAGGCAGCTCCTTCTCCACGGCCTCGGCCAGCTCCACGCTGTCGGTCACCAGGACCGCGGCGGCGATGACGTCGTGCTCGGCCTGGCTGATCAGGTCGGCGGCCACGTGCCTGGGGTCGGCGGTGGAGTCGGCGAGGATGGCGATCTCGGTGGGGCCCGCCTCGGAGTCGATGCCGATGACACCCTTGAGCAGGCGCTTGGCGGCGGCCACCCAGATGTTGCCAGGACCGGTCACCATCGTCGCCGGCCTGCACTCCTCGGTGCCGTAGGCGAACATCGCCACCGCCTGCGCGCCGCCGACGGAGTAGACCTCGTCGACGCCGAGCAGCGCGCACGCCGCCAGGATCGTGGGGTGCGGCAGTCCGCCGAACTCCTTCTGCGCGGGGCTGGTGACCGCCAGCGACTCCACGCCCGCCTCCTGGGCGGGGACCACGTTCATGACCACGCTGGAGGGGTAGACCGCGCGCCCTCCCGGCACGTAGAGGCCCACGCGGTCGACGGGCACCCAGCGTTCGGTGACCGTGCCGCCCGGGACCACCTGGGTCGTGGTGTCGGTGCGCCGCTGGTCGCGGTGGACCATCCTGGCCCGCCTGATCGACTCCTCCAGCGCCGCCCTGACCTTGGGGTCGAGGGCGTCGAGCGCCCGCAGGACCGTTTCGGCGGGGACACGGGTGGACTGGATCTCGACACCGTCGAACCTGGCGGTCAGCTCGCGCACGGCTGCCGCCCCACGATGGCGCACGTCCTCGCAGATGGGCCGCACCTTCTCAAGGGCGGCCTCGACGTCGAGTTCGGCGCGGGGCAGCACGTCGCGCAGGTTCTCGGGAAGAGAGCCGCGCAGGTCGATACGGGAAATCACCCGTTCAGTCTACGGAGTCCAACTGGGGAGTCCCGTCGTGTCCACCATGCGGGACGCGTTTCGCCCCGGAAAGGCGGGCGTTCGTCCCCTCTCACGACCTTCGGCCGGACTTTCGTCTTGTGGGACGAAGCGCCGTCGCGCGCGCTGACAGAGGGTGACGGGAACGCAACGAGCGATCCGGAGGTCGCGCTTTGGGTTCCATCGAAACGTCCGCCGTCCGCCTCGACGAATGGACCCCCGCACGGGTACGCAGGACCGCCACCGTCACCGTCGGCCTGCTGATGGGCGTGTGGATCATCGACTACGTCGACCGCGTCATGATGGCCGTGGCGCTGCCGTACATCGGGCAGGAGTTCGCGCTCAGCAAGACCGAGCAGGGCTGGCTCATCACCGTCTTCTCTCTGGTCTATCTCCTCTGCCAGGTGCCGGGCGGCGTGCTCGCCGACCGGTTCGGCTCGCGCAGGCTGCTGGTGGTCTCCCTGGTGCTCTGGACCGCGTTCACGGCGCTGACCGGCCTGGCGTGGGGGCTGGTGTCGCTGCTGGTGATCAGGGCGCTGTTCGGAGTGGGTCAGGGGCTGTTTCCAGGAGCGTCGTTCAAGGCGCTGGCCGAGCGCACCACACCGGAACGCCGAGCCACCGCGGCGGGGTCGATCCTGGCCTCCAACCAGCTGGGCGCGGGTCTGGCGCCGCTGGTGGTCGCGCCACTGCTGCTGGTCTTCGGCTGGCGGCACACCTTCTGGGTGGTCGCGGTGGCGGGCGTGCTGATCGGTGTCGCGTTGTGGGCGCTGATGCCCAAGGCGCTGCCCGCCGGGCTCAGCGGCTCGGACCGGATCGCGGGGCAGACGGCGAGCGGGGGCGGCGGGCTGGCCCTGGTGATCCGCTCTCCCTCGGTGTGGAAGTTCGCCGCCCTGTTCTGCGCGACCAACATGCTCGGCTACGGCATGATCACCTGGGTGCCCAGCTACCTCATGGAGGAGCGCGGCATCTCCCTGCTGAACACCGGCGTGCTCGCCGCCATCCCCGGTCTGGTGATGTGCCTGACCACGTTCGTCGGCGGCTGGCTGTTCGACAGGTTCTTCCACGACAGGGCGCGGCTGTACGTGATCCCGCTGCTGCTGTGCACCGCCGTCCTGCTGGTGCTGATGCTGCGCGCCGACAGCGCCGCGGGCTTCACCATCTACCAGACGCTCGCCCTGGCGGTGGCGGGGCTGTCGACGATGGGCATCCTGGGCATGCCCTTCAGGGCCCTGCCTCCCGCGATCATCGGCTCGGGCATGGGCGTGGTCAACGTGGGCGGGCAGGTGGCAGGCGTGCTCGCGCCCGTGGTGATGGGATGGCTGGTGGACCGCTTCTCCTACACCGCGGCCTTCGGACTGCTCATCGGCACGACCGTCCTGGGCGCGCTCATCGCGGCGTTCGTGCCGCAGCGCCCCGAGCAGTTCTCTCTCGCGACGAAGGAGACCGTGTGACGACCTACGACCTGGTGCTCAGCGGCGGCAGGGTGATCGACCCCGAGACCGGCCTCGACGCGGTGCGCGACGTCGGCGTCTCGGGCGGGCAGGTGCGGGAGGTGTCGGCCACCCCGCTGGCCGGCGTCACGGTGGTGGACGTACGAGGACTCGTGGTCTGCCCCGGATTCATCGACCTGCACAGCCACAGCGCCGACCAGGCCGGGCACCGGCTGCAGGCGCTCGACGGCGTGACCACGGTGCTGGAGCTGGAGGCGGGCAGCTACCCGGTGGCGGCGGCCTACCGGCAGGCGGCGGCCGAGGGCAGGCCGCTCAACTACGGCTTCGCCACCTCGTGGGCGGTCGCGCGCATGGCCGTGCTGGCGGGGGTTCGGCCGGGCGGCGACATCGACGACTTCATGGCCAACATCGGCCGCCCCGAGTGGCAGCGTCCCGCCCCTGCCGCCGCGGTCGGGCGCATCGTCGGGATGCTGGAGCGCGACCTGGCCGACGGCGCGCTGGGCATCGGCATCCTGGTCGGCTACGCGCCGAGGATCGACCCCTCGGAGTACCTGGCCGTCGCGGCGCTGGCCGCCCGCGCGGGGCTGCCCACCTACACGCACGCCCGCGAGCTGGTCGAGCTCGACGCCACCACGCCGATCGACGGCGCGGAGGAGATCGTCAAGGCGGCCGCGGAGACCGGCGCGCACATGCACTACTGCCACGTCAACAGCACCTCGATCCAGCACGTCGACCGCGTGCTCGGGCTGGTCGAGCGGGTGCGCGCCGAGGGCGCGCGGGTCACCACCGAGGCCTACCCGTACGGCGCGGGCATGACCGGCGTGGGCGCCGCCTTCCTGGCCCCCGAGATCCTGCACCGCCGCGGCCTCACGCCGCACTCGCTCGGCCTGCTCGGCGCGGAGGGCCGCCTGGCCGACGAGGCGGCGCTGCGCGAGGTCAGACGGCGCGACCCGGGGGCCGCGGTCTTCGTCCACCTGCTCGACGAGCACGACCCCGCGCAGTTCGCCTTCATCGAGCGCGCCCTCACCTTCCCCGACGCCGCCGTGGCCACCGACGCCGTGCCCCTGCTCTGGCGCTCGGGCGCGGCCGACCCTACGGCGTGGCCGCTGCCGGAGGGCGTCGTCTCCCACCCCCGTACGGCAGGCACCTACGGGCGCGTCCTCAGGGTCCTGGTGCGGGAGAAGGGCCTGCTGAGCCTGGCCGAGGCCGTCCGCAGGTGCACGCTCGTGCCCGCCGACGTGGTCGGGGTGCCCGCGATGCGCCGCAAGGGCAGGGTCCAGCCCGGCTGCGACGCCGACCTCACCGTCTTCGACCCCTCGACGGTCGCCGACCGCGCCACCTACGAGTCGACGATCCTGCCCTCGGCCGGGTTCGCGCACGTCGTGGTGGGCGGCGAGTTCGTGGTGCGCGACGGCGAGCTGCTGCCCGAGTCGCTGCCCGGCAGGCCCGTCACCGCTCTCTGATCGTTACGATCGGGTGTCGTGAGCAAAGCGAAGAAGGGCGGGCAGGGCACCCCCGCGACGGTCGCGCTGACCAAGGCGGGGGCCGACTTCACCCTGCATCCGTACGAGCACGACGCGAACGCGCAGGCCTACGGCGAGGAGGCGGCCGACGCGCTCGGCCTGCCGTACGACCGGATCTTCAAGACCCTCGTGGCCGAGGTGGAGAGCGGGCTGGCGGTGGCGGTGGTGCCGGTGGCGGGCAAGCTCGACCTCAAGGCGTTCGCGGCGGCGCTCGGCAGCAAGCGGGCGGCGATGGCCGACGCGGCGAAGGTCGAGCGGGTCACGGGGTACGTGGTCGGCGGCATCAGCCCGCTCGGGCAGCGCAAACAGCTGCCGACGGTGGTCGACTCCTCGGCGCTGGAGTTCGACACGGTGTACTTCTCGGCGGGCAAGCGGGGCCTGCAGATCGAGACCTCGCCGAAGAACCTGGTCGACCTCACCAGAGCGGCGACGGCCCCGATCGCCAAGACCGGCTGACCCCGCCCCACTCCGGCCCCGTTCTCCGGGACGAACAGGCCATCGCACGTCGTCCCCGATCTCCGGGAAACGAAGGCCGGACGTCGGGCCCGTCCTCTCGGTGATGGAGGCGCCGGGCTCGGCCCGGCTCTTCTGGGAGTGGGCGGGCTTCGGTTGCGAGCTGACGACGAGGGACGGGGGAACACGGCAAGGGCTGCCGTGGCCCCGAGGCGGGGCATGGGGCAGGATCGCAGACGTGACCGAACTGCACTACCTCACAGCGACCGAGATGGTCCGCCTGCTCAGGGCCCGCGAGATCAGCGCCGTGGAGCTGATGCGGGCCCATCTGGCCCGCATCGAGCAGGTCAACCCCGCGGTCAACGCCATCGTGACCCTGGTCGCCGACCGCGCGCTTGAGGCCGCGGCCGCCGCCGACGCGAGCGAGCCGAAGGGCCCCCTGCACGGCGTGCCCGTCGCGCACAAGGACCTGGTCGACACCGCGGGCGTCAGGACCACGTACGGCTCGCCGCTGTTCGCGGACCACGTCCCTGACAGCGACGACATCCTGGTCGAAAGGCTCAGGAACGCGGGGGCCATCGCGATCGGCAAGACCAACACGCCCGAGTTCGGCACCGGCTCCCACACCGTCAACGAGGTCTTCGGCGCCACCCGCAACCCGTACGACCTGTCGAGGTCGGCGGGCGGCAGCAGCGGAGGCGCCGCCGCGGCGCTGGCGACCGGGATGGTGCCGCTGGCCGACGGCTCGGACATGGGCGGCTCCCTGCGCAACCCCGCGAGCTTCTGCAACGTGGTCGGCCTGCGCCCGACGCCTGGACGGGTGCCCGACATCTCCGACACCGCGGCCTGGTACACCCTCGCCGTCTCGGGGCCGATGGCCAGGACGGTCGAGGATCTGACGCTGATGATGAGCGTGATGTCGGGATTCGACCCGCGCTCGCCGTACTCGATCAAGGAGCCCTTCGCCGCCGACCTGGAAGCGCCGGTGCGCGGCCTGCGGGTGGCCTTCAGCCCCGACCTGGGCGGGCTGCCCGTGGACCACGAGACCGCGGCCGTGACCGCCTCCGCCGCCAAGGTGTTCGAGCGGCTCGGCGCGCAGGTGGAGCAGGTCGACCTCGACCTGTCCGACGCCGACGACGCCTTCAGGATCTACCGCGCCTGGTACTACGCGCTGTCGTTCGGCGAGCTGAGCGGCCTGGGCGCCAACACCGCGTGGAACGTCGAGCAGGGCCGTCTGGTCACCGGGGCCGACCTCGCCCGTGCCGAGAAGCTGCGCAGCGGCCTCTACCAGCGGATGGCCGCCTTCTTCGACACCTACGACGTGCTGGTCGCGCCGGTCAGCCAGGTGCCGCCGTTCCCCGTCGAGCAGCCGTACGTCGAGGAGATCAACGGCGTGAAGCTGCCCGACTACCTGACCTGGATGCGCTCGGCCTACTGGATCAGCGTCCTGCACGCGCCCGCCGCGTCGGTGCCCGCCGGGTTCACCTCGACGGGGCTGCCCGTGGGCGTGCAGATCGTCGGCCGTCCCTTCGACGACGCCGGCGTGCTGCGCGTGGCGCACGCCTTCGAACAGGCCACGGGGCACGGCACCCGCCGCCCGTCCCTATAGCCGCTCGATCTCCCCGTACGGCCTGCGCAGCGGCGACTCGCGGTAGGCCACGACGGCCTCCATGATGCCGAACATTCCGACGGCCAGCAGCGGCCAGGTGACGAGCACGCCCTTGGCGGTCAGCTCCAGCGCCCCCGCCACCACCTTCACGCCGGGCCCGAGCGCCTGAGCCTCCACGGTGACCGCGCCGAGGGTGAAGGTGGTGCCCACCCAGTAGGTGACGAACGCCGCGAGCCCGCCACCCGCGGCCAGCCCGAGCAGGACCTCCAGTCGTCGGGTCCTGGCCAGGTTCCACGCCACGACCGCGCATACCAGCGCGAGGGCGCCGGTGATCACGGCGTACCAGCCGTCGGCGGCGATCAGGCTCTGGGTCGCGGGATCGGCCAGCACCGGCCCCTCGCCGGTGAGCGCGTACGGCGCGCGCGGCGCGATCAGCGACCACACCAGCCCCGCAGGGACGCCGAGAGTGGCAAGCGCGAGAACGGTCACCGCGAAAGCCCGCACATGCCCCACCAGGCCACTCCCCCTCACAAGTGTGTCCGAACCTGCTCGATGGTATCCCCCGGTTAGGCTCGTGCCGTGATTGAAGACAAGGTCTGGCTGATCGAGCCCTCAGGTCCGCTGCGTGGCGACGTGGAGGTCCGCGGGTCCAAGAACGGCGTGTCGAAGCACATGGTGGCGGCCATGCTCGGCACCGGCGAGAGCAGCATCCACAACGCTCCAGAGGTGGGCGAGGTCGGCATCACCGCGGCGATGCTCGAAGCCCTCGGCATCCACGTCAAGATCAACGAACAGGAGATCAGGATCGAGAAGGGGAAGGAGATCAGGCCGCAGGTGCCCCATGCCTTCAGCGGCCTGAACCGCATCCCGATCCTCATGCTCGGCCCGCTGCTGCACCTGGCGGGCGAGGCGTTCGTGCCCCTGGTCGGCGGCGACCCGATCGGCCGTCGCCCGGTGAACTTCCACGTCGAGGCGCTGCGCTCGATGGGCGCAGAGGTCGAGGTGGGTGAGGACGGCATCTACGCCAAGGCCACCAGACTGCGGGGGGCCAGGATCGAGCTGCCCTACCCGAGCGTCGGCGCCACCGAGACGATCCTGATGTCGGCGGTGCTGGCCGAGGGCAAGACCGTGATCAAGAACGCGGCGATGGAGCCCGAGGTCGTGGAGCTGGCGCTGTTCCTGCAGCGCATGGGCGCCAGGATCGAGCTCTCCCCCGACCGCAGGATCGTCATCGAGGGGGTCCCCGAGCTGCACGGGGCGCAGACCTGGCTGTCGGGCGACCGCATCGAGGCCTTCTCCTACCTGGCCGCCGGACTCATCACCAGGGGCGAGGTGCGCGTGCACGGCTGCCCCCAGGACCGCCTCGTCACCGCGATCACCACGCTGGCCAGGATGGGCGCCCAGTTCGAGATCAACGACGACTACATCTGCGCGACCGCGCCGCCAGAGGGCCTGCGCTCTGCCGCGGTGCAGACCGACACCCACCCCGGGTTCATGACCGACTGGCAGACGCCGCTGATGGTGCTGTTCACCCAGAGCCAGGGCATGTCCGTGCTGCACGAGACGGTCTTCGAGAACCGCCTGGTCTACGTGCCCGCGCTGCAGGAGATGGGCTGTGAGATCGAGGTGTTCGACCAGTGCCTGGGCGGCCCCGCCTGCCGCTACCACGACACCAACGCCAAGCACTCGGCCGTGGTGCGCGGGGTGTCCAAGCTGCGCGGCGCCGACGTGATGCTGCCCGACATCAGGGCGGGCTTCTCCGCCGTGCTGGCCGCCGCGGTGGCCGACGGCACGTCACGGCTGCGCGGCGTCCAGCACATCGAGCGGGGCTACCACCGGCCGTTCGAGCAGTTCGCCTTGCTCGGTCTGAATATCCGCAGAGAAGGGTAAAGGCTGGAGAACCAGGTGTTTGGCCGGGTTCGGCCGGTCGCAGACCATCTGAGTGACTGTGATCAAATCCGTCGCCGGGCTCGGGATGGCGGGCGCGCTCGGAGGCGTGCTCGCGGCGGCGGTGGTGGTTCCCGCCGTCGGCGGAGCGGGGATCGCCACGCGCACCGCCGCGTCCACCCTCATCGACCTGCCTCCCGCACCCCGCGAGGAGCCGTTGTCACAGCTCACCACGCTGCTGGACAAGAACGGCAAGCGATTCGCCCAGTTCTACGAGGCCAACAGGACCACCGTGCCGCTCTCGCGGGTCGCTCCCGTGATGCGCAGGGCGATCGTCGCGATCGAGGACGCCCGCTTCTACGAGCACGCGGGGCTGGACTTCAAGGGCACGCTACGCGCGATCATCGCCAACACCCAGGCCGGCGGGATCAAGCAGGGCGGCTCGTCGCTGACGCAGCAACTGGTGAAGAACATCCTGGTCGAGAACGCCGAGAGCGAGAAGGAAAGGGAGGCGGCGCGCGCCCCGAACATCGCCCGCAAGATCACCGAGCTGCGCCTGGCGCTGGCGATGGAGGAGAAGTACCGCAAGGACGACATCCTCGAGCGGTATCTCAACATCGCCTACTTCGGGGCGGGCGCCTACGGCGTCGAGGCGGCGGCCAGGCGCTTCTTCTCCACCTCGGCCGACGAGCTGACGCTTGCGCAGGCGGCGACGCTGGCGGGGGCGGTGCGCCTGCCGTACTCGACCGATCCCTCGCTGGGCAGGGCCCACCGGGCGCGGCTGCGCGAGCGCCGCGACACCGTGCTCGACCGCATGGCGGGGCTGGGCATGATCTCCCAGGCGACCGCGACGGCCACCAAACGGGCGCCGCTGGCCATCAGGCTGCGGCCAGAACCGGGTGGCTGCGCCGAGAGCGCCTACCCCTACTTCTGCCTCTACGTGCAGCGTGAGCTGCTGTCCAACCCCGTCTTCGGCGGCACCAGGGCAGAGCGGCAGCGCCGCATGGCCAGGGGCGGCCTGGTGCTGAAGACCACCCTCGACCCCGTGGCCCAGCGCGCCGCCGAGCGGGCGATCGCGGCCAGGGTGAGCGCCGAGGACACCGAGGTCGCGGCCGAGGCCATGGTCGAGCCCGGCTCGGGACGCATCAGGGCGCTGGCGGCCAGCAAGAAGTTCGGCCGCAACGCCGGCGACAGGGACAACGGGCCGCACACCACCTTCAACCTGGCGGCCGACGTGCGGCACGGCGGCGGCATGGGCTTCCAGGCCGGCTCGACGTTCAAGGTGTTCACGCTGGCCACGGCGCTCAAGCAGGGCTGGCGCTTCGACCAGGGGTTCAAGACGCCGGGGATGTTCGTCCCCTCCGAGGGCTACAAGAACTGCGCGGGCAAGCCGGTCAACGCGCCCACCACGAAGATCTACAACGCCAGCGGTGAGGGGAAGGGCGGCCCGCACAGCCTGTCCACCGGCACCTGGAAGTCGGTGAACATCTTCTACATGATGCTGGAGCGCAGGGTCGGCCTGTGCAACGTGGTCGAGACGGCCAGGTCGCTGGGCGTCGCCAGAGCCGACGGCGCCCCGCTGCGGGAGGTGCCCACCTTCACGCTCGGCGTCAACGAGATGGACCCGCTCACGGTCGCCGGCGCCTTCGCCGCCTTCGCCGCGCGAGGGCGCTACTGCCGTCCGGTCGCGATCGTGGAGATCGTCGACAGGGAGGGGCTGCGCACCCGGGTGCCTCCCTCCTGCGAGCAGGCGCTGGAGCGCGACGTGGCCGACGCGGTCAACCACATCCTGTCGGGCGTCTTCTCCCAGGGCACGATGAAGGGGCAGAGCATCGGGCGGCCCGCGGCGGGCAAGACCGGCACCAACAACGGCTACACCTCTGCCTGGTTCGCCGGCTACACCCCCGACCTGGCGGCCGCGGTGAGCGTGGGCGACATCCGCGGCTCCTACCGCTACCCGCTGCGCGGGGTGGAGATCGGCGGCCAGTCGTACGGCCAGGTGCAGGGCGCATCGCTACCCGGACCCATCTGGGTGGCCTCGATGGAGGCGGCGTTGCGCGACACCCGCCCCACCTCCTTCGTCCACCCGGACATGTCGCGCTTCGGCGGCGGCCACACCCCCGGCCTGGCGGAGGCCCTGGCCGCGGAGAAGCGCGCCGAGCAGCGCCAGGCCTCCCACCGGCGCCACTTCAGGAAGCTGCGCGACAGCTACCGCCAGTACTACCGCTGGCTGAGCAGACGCCACCGACCCGACCACTAGCCGCAGGGATGAGGTTGTTCCGCCCGTCGTCGGACTTGGCCCGTGCCGAGCGTGCGCCCAGGCCTAGCCGCCGAGGCAGGCGGGGCCGAGCAGCTCCTTCAGATCGCCCATGAGGGCGGGCGACTGCGTCACCCGTAGCCGGTCCTCCACCCGCATGACCGTGGTCTTGGGGCCGTTGTGCACCTGGAGGTGCACCTCGGAGGTGCCGGGGTGGGTGACGAGGATCTCCTTCAACCTGCCGACCACCGGCGGGGTGCAGCGGCTCAGCGGCAGGCTGACCAGCAGCGGGCCGCCCGACTCGACGGTCAGGTCAGGAGCGGTCACCTCCATCGCGATGATCTTGGCGACGTCTTCACGCTTGTCGATGCGCCCCTTGACGAAGACGATGGCGTCCTCGGCCAGGATCGTCGAGCACAGCTGGTAGGCCGACGGAAAGATCATCACCTCGATCGCGCCTTCGAGGTCCTCCAGCTGGGTCAGCACCCAGGTGTCGCCCTTCTTGGTGACCTTGCGCTGCACGCCCGACAGGATGCCGCCGACCGTGACGACCTGGCCGTCGGAGCGGCTGTCGTCCTGCAGCGCGGCGATCGAGCAGTCGGCCCCCGAGGCGAGGATGTGCTCCACGCCGAACAGCGGGTGGTCGGAGACGTAGAGGCCGAGCATCTCCCGCTCGAACTGCAGCAGGGTGTTCTTGTCCCACTCGCCCACCGGGACCTGCACGTCGAAGGTCTGGTCCTCGCCGCCGTCGACGGCGCCGAACAGGGAGTCCTGGCCGATGGCCTCGTTCTTCTTGATGTCGATGATCGCGTCGACGGCCTGCTCGTGCACCATGACCAGGCCCTTGCGGACGTGCCCGAGCGAGTCGAAGGCGCCCGCCTTGATCAGCGACTCGATCACGCGCTTGTTGCAGACGATCGCGGGGACCTTGCGCAGGAAGTCCTTGAAGTCGGCGAAGCGGCCCTTCTCCTTGCGGGCGGTGATGATGCCGTCGACGACGTTGCCACCGACGTTGCGGACGGCCGACAGGCCGAAGCGGATGTCGGTGCCGCGCGGGGTGAAGTCGAAGTCGGAGTCGTTGACGTCCGGCGGGAAGACCTTGATGCCCATGCGACGGCACTCGTTGAGGTAGAGCGCCGACTTGTCCTTGTCGTCCTTGACGCTCGACAGCAGGGCGGCCATGTAGGCGGCCGGGTAGTTGGCCTTGAGATAGGCGGTCCAGTAAGCGACCAGGCCGTAGCCCGCGGTGTGGGCCTTGTTGAAGGCGTAGTCGGAGAACGGCAGCAGGATGTCCCACAGGGCTTTGATGGCGGCGGGCGAGAAGCCGTTCTCCCTCATGCCCTTCTCGAAGAACTCGTACTGCTTGTCCAGCTCGGACTTCTTCTTCTTGCCCATCGCGCGGCGCAGCAGGTCGGCGCCGCCGAGCGAGTAGCCCGCCACCTTCTGCGCGATGGCCATGACCTGCTCCTGATAGACGATCAGGCCGTGGGTCGTGTCGAGGATCTCCTTGAGCGGCTCTTCAAGCTCGGGATGGATCGGGGTGATCTCCTGCTGGCCGTTCTTGCGCAGCGCGTAGTTGGTGTGGGAGTTGGCTCCCATCGGGCCTGGCCGGTAGAGCGCGAGCGCCGCGGAAATGTCCTCGAAGTTGTCGGGGCGCATCAGGCGCATCAGCGAGCGCATGCCGCCGCCGTCGAGCTGGAAGATGCCCAGCGTGTCACCGCGGGCCAGCAGCTCGTAGGTCTTGGTGTCGTCGAGGGGCAGGTCGAGCAGTTCGATCTTCTCACCGGTGGTGAGCTCGATGGCCTTCAGGCAGTCGTCGATGATCGTGAGGTTGCGCAGGCCCAGGAAGTCCATCTTCAGCAGGCCGAGCGTCTCGCAGGTCGGGTAGTCGAACTGCGTGATGATCGCGCCGTCGGAGTCGCGGCGCATGATGGGGATGTAGTCGGTGAGCACCTCGGCGGACATGATGACGCCCGCGGCGTGCACGCCGGTCTGCCTGATCAGACCCTCCAGGCCCCTGCCGAGGTCCATCGTCGCCTTGACGTCGACGTCCTCCTCGTAGAGCCTGCGCAGCTCGCCCGCCTCGGCGTAGCGCGGGTGGTCCTTGTCGAAGATGCCCGCCAGCGGGATGTCCTTGCCCATCACCGCGGGAGGGAAGGCCTTGGAGACCTTGTCGCCGAGCGCGTAGGGATAGCCGAGGACGCGACCGGCGTCCTTGATGGCAGCCTTCGCCTTGATGGTGCCGAAAGTCGCGATCATGGCGACCTTGTCGGCGCCCCACTTCTCGGTCACGTAGCGGATCACATCGGCGCGCCTGCGCTCGTCGAAGTCGATGTCGACGTCGGGCATGGAGACGCGCTCAGGGTTGAGGAAGCGCTCGAAGATCAGGCCGTGCGGGATCGGGTCGAGGTCGGTGATGCCGAGCGCGTAGGCGACCAGCGAGCCTGCCGCCGAACCACGGCCGGGGCCCACGCGGATGCCGTTGTTCTTGGCCCACATGATGAAGTCGGCGACCACGAGGAAGTAGCTCGGGAAGCCCATTTGGATGATGACCCCGAGCTCCTTCTCTGCCCAGGCGCGGTGCTCCTCGTCGATCCCGCCGGGGAAGCGCCGCTCCAGGCCCTTCCACACCTCCTGGCGGAAGAACTCCTCCTCGGTCATCCCGTCGGGGACGGGGAAGGTCGGCATGAGGTTCTTGAACTCGAAGAACCCCGTGGGGTCGACCTTCTCTGCCACGAGCAGCGTGTTGCGGCAGCCCTCGAGCCAGAGGTCGGAGGAGTCGACCGCCCGCATCTCGTCGGCGTCCTTGATGTAGTAGCCGGAGCCGTCGAAGCGGAAGCGGTCGGGGTCGGACAGCTGCTTGCCGGTCTGGATGCACAGCAGGGCGTCGTGGGAGGCCGCGTCGGACTCGTAGGTGTAGTGGGAGTCGTTGGTGACCAGCGGCGGGATGGCCAGCTCCTTGCTGATCCTGGTCAGCCCGTCGCGGACCCTGCGCTCGATGTCGAGGCCGTGGTCCATGATCTCGAGGAAGTAGTTGTCCCTGCCGAAGATCTCCTGGTACCTCGCCGCGGCCTTGACCGCCTCGTCGTACTGGCCGAGGCGCAGCCTGGTCTGGACCTCGCCCGAGGGGCAGCCCGTGGTGGCCATGAGGCCCTCGGAGTGCTCGGCGAGGATCTCGGCGTCCATGCGCGCCCACTTGCGCACGAAGCCCTCGGTGTAGGCGCGGGAGGACAGCCGCATCAGGTTGTGCAGGCCGGCCTTGTTGCGCGCCCAGATCGTCATGTGGGTGTAGTAGCCACCGGCTGAGACGTCGTCCTTCTTCTGGTGCGGTTCGCCCCACAGCACCGGCTTCTTGTTCTGCCGCAGCTCGGGCGCGACGTAGGCCTCGATGCCGATGATCGGCTTGATGCCCGCGCCGGTGGCCTGCCGGTAGAAGTCGTAGGCGCCGTGCATGTTGCCGTGGTCGGTGATGGCGATGGCGGGCATGCCGAGCTCGCCGACCTGTTTGAACATCTGCTTGAGGCGCGCGGCCCCGTCCAGCATGGAGTACTCGGTATGCACGTGCAGGTGTACAAACGAGTCACTGGACGACATGGAGCGGCGCCTCCTCCATCGAGACCGGATGTGCAGGCTCTGAGCCTAATGGGCCGCACCGACTTTTCCGGCCCGCGCCACCAGCCCCTGACGAGGTGTACGGCCTCCGCTACAGACTGCACGGCGAGCCCCTGAGACCGGCCTCTACCTGCGCATATATCGTTTCCGTGACAAAGGAGAAACGGTGCGCGCACAGTCCGACGAGGGCTACTCCCACGCCCTCGGCAACCGCCAGGTCCAGATGATCGCGATCGGCGGCGCCATCGGCGTGGGCCTGTTCCTCGGCGCGGGCGGCAGGCTCGCCGCCGCCGGTCCCGCGCTGGTGCTCTCCTACGCCGTCGCCGGCCTGGCCGCCTTCTTCGTCATGCGCGCACTGGGCGAACTGGTCCTCTATCGGCCCACCTCGGGCTCCTTCGTGGAGTACGCGGGCGAGTTCATCGGGCCGTGGGCCGCCTTCGCCAGCGGCTGGATGTACTGGATCAACTGGGCCTTCACCGGCATCGCCGAGCTGACGGCGATCGCGACCTACGTCGCCTACTGGGCGCCCGGCTTCCCCCAGTGGCTCACCGCGCTGATCGCTCTGGTCTTCGTGCTGGTGGTCAACCTGGTGTCGGTCAAGCTCTTCGGCGAGCTCGAGTTCTGGTTCGCGCTGCTGAAGGTCCTGGCGATCTGCGCCTTCCTGGTCGTCGGCCTGGCCCTGGTGCTGTTCAGCATGGACGTCGGCGGCACCAGGGCGGGGGTGAGCAACCTCACCGCGCACGGCGGGTTCTTCCCCAACGGCCTGCCCGTCGTGCTCATGAGCCTGCAGGCGGTGGTCTTCGCCTACGCCTCGATCGAGCTGGTCGGCATCGCGGCGGGCGAGACCAAGAACCCCAGGCAGGTGATGCCCAAGGCGGTCAACGGCGTGGTGTGGCGCATCGCGCTGTTCTACATCGGCTCGATCCTGCTGCTGACCATGGTGCTGCCGTGGACGTTCTACAGCGCCGGCACCTCGCCCTTCGTCACGGTCTTCGCCAAGCTGGGCGTGCCGTGGGCGGCCGACGCGATGAACCTCATCGTCATCACCGCCGCCACCTCCTCGTGCAACTCGGGCCTGTACTCCACGGGGCGCATCCTGCGGGCGATGGCGCTCAAGGGCGAGGCGCCGCGCTTCACCGGCGGTCTCAGCTCCAGGCACGTGCCCGTCGGGGGCATCATGCTGACCGCCTCGGTCTTCCTCGCCGGGGTGGCGCTGTTCTACTTCGTGCCCCAGCGGGCCTTCGACATCGCCACCGCCGTCGCCTCGCTCGGAGTGATCACCACGTGGGGGACGCTGGTCTACTGCCAGCTGCGGCTGCGCCGTACCGGGCACCGCTCGGAGTTCGCGATGCCGGGCACGCCGTACAGCAACTGGTTCACGCTGGGGTTCCTCGCGCTCGTGGTGGTGCTGATGGCCTTCGCCGACGACAACCAGAGAGTGGCCTTCTTCCTCATTCCCGCGCTGGTCGCGGCGATCGCCGTGGGATGGAAGCTGGTCAGCGCTCCTCGGCGAGGCGCAGCCCCGCCTCGATCACCGCGTTCATGATCGGCGCCAGGCGCTCCGCGCCCAGCTTGGGCGCGCGCTCGGCCATCGCCGCCACGAGCTGACGCTCCCGCTCCATGTCGCGTCCCGCGAACCCGCCGACGGGCTTGAGCGACTGCACGACGCCCGCGAGCTCGGCCCTCCGTTCGAGCAGGACGGCGAGGGCCGCGTCGACCCTGTCGATGGCCTCGCGCGCCTCGGGCAGGGTGGAGGGGCTCTCGCGCACCGCCAGCGCGCCGAACAGGGCCACGGCCTCGCGGGCCGCGGCCACCTCGGCGTCGGAGGCCGACGGCGACAGCAGCAGGCCGTCGGCGCCCGCGGCGATCGCGGCCGGCGCCAGCGAGGGGTCGCCTGAGACGTCGGCGAGCACCGGCCGTCCCGACCTGGCCTTGGCGGCGCGCAGCAGGGTCAGGTCGAGGGCGACGTGGCTCAGGTGGGTGCGGGTGCCGCTCTCACAGAGCACCACCTGGTCGTTGCCCTCGGCCACGCAGTAGTCGGCGATGCCGAGCCACTCCTCGAGGGTGGCCGAATGGCCACGCTGCACGATCACCGGCAGGCCCAGCCTGGCCACGGCGCGCACCAGCTGGAAGTCCTGCATCCACGCCGAACCCACCACCACGCCGGCGGCGCGCTCGGCGATCGCCGGCAGGTCGGCGGCGGAGAAGGGCTCGACGTACAGGGGGCCGTCGACCAGGTCCTCGGCGGGCACCCGCCCGTGGTGGGGACGCAGGCTGACCCAGCGGGTGACGGTCCTCGGTTCGAGAGTGGAGGTCATCTCGGCTCCCATCGCTCAAGCCGGTCCCAACGGAGCCGGCGGGGTCTCCAGGAAACAAAAAGGGCAGAGACCTCGGGTCTCTGCCTGTCGCCGGCTCCAGGTGGTCGCTACAGCTCGACCGGCCCTCCGGGAGCCGGCTCGGTAAACGTGTAGCGAGGAGTCATGGATCTAAGACTACACGGGTCGCTGTCACCCGATCCCTATGGGAGTATTTCTAGGCTTAGAAGGGGGTTTGAGGCCGTTGATGTCGGATGGACAGCAGCATGCCGGGCGCCGCATCGCCGGTCGGTACCACCTGAAGGAGCCGATCGGCAAGGGCGGCATGGGCATCGTCTGGCGCGCCCATGACGAGCTGCTCGACCGCGAGGTCGCGGTCAAGGAGGTCCGCTACGCGGCCGTGCTCGGCGACGAGGTGCAGCTCCTCAACCGCCGCACCATGCGCGAGGCGCGGGCCGCCGCCAGGTTCACCCATCCGAACGTGATCGTCGTGCACGACGTCATCGAGGAGGACGATCGTCCCTGGATCGTCATGCAGCTGGTCCAGTCCCGCTCGCTGGGACAGGTGATCAAGGCAGATGGCCCGCTGGCGCCGGGGAAGGTGGCCGAGATCGGCCTGGCCGTCCTCGACGCGCTCAGGGGCGCCCACGACGCCGGCGTGCTGCACCGCGACGTCAAGCCGGAGAACGTGCTGCTGGCCGAGGACGGCAGGGTCGTGCTGACCGACTTCGGCATCGCCACGCTGGAGACCGAGACGGCGCTGACCATGACGGGCCTGGCCGGCACGCCCGCCTTCATCGCGCCCGAGCGGCTGAAGGGCCTGCCCGCCAGACGTGAGTCGGACCTGTGGTCGCTGGGCGCGACGCTCTACACCGCGGTCGAGGGCAGGGCGCCGCACGAGCGCGGCATGGCGATGGCGACCATGATGGCCGTGCTCAACGACGACCCCGAGCCGCCGAAGCGGGCGGGGGCGCTCAAACCCGTCCTCGCCGGCTTGCTGGCCAAGGAGCCCGACCAGCGCCTGGGCTTCGACGAGGCCGCCAGGCTGCTGCGCAGGGCCGCCGCGGAGTCGTCAAGGAGCGAGACGGTGCGGACCCCGCGCCGCCCCGTCGTGCCGGTGGTGGACGTCGACGACACCCCGACCGACCCCAGTCTCCCCCGCATCGCGGCTCCGCCTCCCTCACCCGCCGCGTCCTCGTCGCCTCCCCCTCCACCCCCCGCGCCTCCCGCGCGGACCCCCGCCAGGCCTCCGGCGAAGGAGCCCGAGGAGCCCGAGGAGCCCCAGGAGATGGCGCAGACGGGCATGCGCCTGCCCGACGCGACCACACCCACGGTCGGCTCCCCCGCGCCCTCCCGGCGTGCGCTCCCCGTCATCGCCGCGGTCGTCGGGGTCGTCGTGGTGGGCGGTGTGGCGGGCATCCTCGGCCTACGCTCGGCGGGTCAGGCCGATCCCGAGGCGAGCAGGAGCCCGACGCAGAAGGTGACGACCACGGTCACCGCCACCGCGACGGCGACCGCCGCCACCCCCGCCGACAAGCCCTCCGCCTCGCCCAGTCCTTCGCCTTCGGCGTCGAAGACGGAGTCGGCGCTGCCGGACGGCTGGCGGATGTACAAGGACAAGGAGCTGGACTTCTCCGTCGGCCTGCCCAAGGGCTGGGACGTCTACGACCGCAGGGGCAGGCAGGTCTACTTCCGCGGCCCCGGCGCCTCCTCCAACTCCTTCCTGCTGATCGAGCAGGCCACCGACCCAGGCAGCGACCCTTACAAGGACTGGAAGGTGCAGGAGCCGGGCGCCAGGGGCAACTTCGGCGGTTACAAGCTGATCGGCATCAAGAAGGTCGACTACATGAAGGCCGCGGCCGACTGGGAGTTCACCTGGAACACCAACACCGGTAAGTCCAAGGTGCGCAACCGCGGTTTCGTCACCGACAACGGCAAGGGCTACGCGATCTACTGGCACACGCTCGCGGAGAACTGGAAGCGCGATCTGCGGTTCTTCGACACGTTCGCGGCGACCTTCAAACCGTCCAAGTAAGCTTCGCTGGTGCGCGTAGGAAACAGGTATCGCCTGCTGGAGCCCATCGGCGAGGGTGGCATGGGCATCGTCTGGCGCGCCCACGACGACCTGCTCGACAGGACCGTGGCGATCAAGGAGGTCCGCTACACGGGCATCGGCGAGGAGAAGCGCGCCCAGCTCAACCAGCGCACCATCAGGGAGGCGCGGGCGGCGGGCCGCCTCGACCACCCCAACGTGGTCGTCGTCCACGACGTCATCGAGGAGGACGGCAGGCCCTGGATCGTGATGCAGCTGGTGCGCTCGCGCTCGCTGGCCGCGGTGGTCAGGGAGCGGGGCCCGATGCCGGTGGGAGAGGCGGCCCGCGTCGGCGGCGCGGTGCTCGCGGCGCTCAGGGCCGCCCACGCGGCGGGGGTGCTGCACCGCGACGTCAAGCCGGAGAACGTGCTGCTGGCCGAGGACGGCAGGGTCGTGCTGACCGACTTCGGCATCGCCGCGATGGAGGCCGAGGCTGGGCTCACCGCCACAGGCAACCTGGTCGGCACGCCCGCCTACATGCCGCCCGAACGGCTCAACGGCCTGCCCGCCACGCCCGCCTCCGACCTGTGGTCGCTGGGCGCGACGCTGCACACGGCCGTGGAGGGCCGCGCGCCGTACGAGCGGGACTCGTGGGCGGCGACGGTCGCCGCGGTGCTGCGCGACCCGCCTGAGCCCCCCCGGCTGGCCGGGGCGCTCGCCCCGGTGATCTCAGGGCTGCTGCGCAGGGATCCCGCCACGCGGATGAGCGCGGAGGAGGCCTCGGCCAGGCTGGCCTCGCTCACCGAAGGGCGCTCGCCGACCGTCGAGGGCCCCGCACCCGCCAGGCGCTCGCCGCTGCGCCGGCTCCTGCCTGCCGGGCTGGCGGTCGCCGTGGTGGCCGCCGCCGGGGTGTGGGCGATGGGGCAGACGGACTCACCGGCCGTGAACGCGTCGTCCGCCGGCTCCTCGACGCCTTCCTCCTCCGCCACGCCCTCGGCGAAGCCGTCGCCCGGCGGCAGCCCGAGCCCCGCCCTGCCACCCGGCTGGCGCAGACTCAGCAACGCCACGGGCGGCTTCTCCGTCGCAGTCCCCGGCGGGTGGAAGGCGACCAGGAACCCGGAGGGCCGCGACAGCATCAGCGTCAAGGGGCCTGGCACCAGGGGCGAGCTCATCATCGAGTGGACCGACTCGGGCAAGACCGGCCTGACCCCCAAGCAGGAGTGGGAGAGCCTGGAGCAGGAGATCCAGGCGGAGGGCGAGTTCCAGGGTTACACCAGGCTCGGCATCATCCAGCTCACCTACCTCGGGGTCGAGGCCGCCGACTGGGAGTTCACCAGGAACAAGGACGGCCAGATGATCCACGTGCTGAACCGGGGCTTCAGGCTGCGTGACGGCCGTCCTTTCGCCATCTACTGGGAGACCCCCGAGAAGCTGTGGACCGAGGGCAGAGCCACGCTCGACACCATCCTCGAGACGTTCAGGCCGACGTGAGCGAGCAGGCGCGCTTCTGGCGGCACCCGGGAGTGCCTGAAGTCGACCTGCTCAAGGCCCGGTACGTCACCCACCGTTTCTCCAGGCACGTCCACGAGGGCTACGCGATCGGCGTGATCACCTCGGGCGTGGAGGAGTTCGCCTACAAGGGCAGGCTGCTGCGGGCCGGTGAGGGCGAGGTGGTGCTGGTCAACCCCGAGCACGAGCACACTGGTCAGGCGGGCGTTCCTGGCGGCTGGTCCTACCGCATGCTCTACCCGTCGGTCGAGGCGCTGGGGGCGGGGCGCGGCACGCCGTACTTCCCCGAGCAGGTGGTGCGCGATCCCGATCTGGCCAGACTGCTGGTCAGCGCGCACCTGGCCACCGAGCGCGGCGACAGGCTCGCCGCCTCCACGCTGATGCGCGCGCTGTTCGCGCGCCTGCTGTCCAGGCACGCCGGCTCGCGGCCCGTGCCGGAGGCGCCGACCGGCCAGGACGCGGTACGGCAGGCCATCGACCTGCTGCACGAGCGCATGGCCGACCCGCCCACGCTGGAGGGCCTGGCCGAGGCCGTCCAGGCCAGGCCCTTCCCGCTGCTGCGCGCGTTCAAGGCCGTCACGGGCCTGCCGCCGCACGCCTACCTCACCTCCCTGCGCGTACGGCAGGCCCGCCGCCTCCTGGAGACCGGCCTGCCCCCCGCCGAGGTCGCCGCCGAGGTCGGCTTCACCGACCAGGCCCACCTGGGCCGTCATTTCAAGCGCGTCGTCGGCATCCCGCCCGCCGCCTACCAGCGCGCCGCAGGAACGTACAAGACTCGCTAATCTCCCAGGTCATAGCCTCAGGCGGTATGAACACCGCAACAAGGGACGGACTGGGCGTCGGAGTCGCCGTCGGCCTGTCGGGCGCCGCGTTCGGCGCGGCGGCCGTCACCGCAGGACTCGACGTGGCGCAGTCGTGCGTCCTCAGCCTTCTCGCCTTCACGGGCGCCTCCCAGTTCGCGCTGGTCGGCGCGGTCTCGGGAGGCGGCGACCTGCTGGCGGCCTCGGCGGGCGCGCTCCTGCTGGGCGGGCGCAACACCCTGTACGGCCTGCGCCTGGCCGATCTGCTCAAGGTGCGCGGCGGCAGGCGGCTGGTGGCCGCCCAGGGAGTGATCGACGAGACGACCGCCGTCGCGCTGGCCCAGCCGACCCCCGAGACCGCCCGCAGGGCGTTCACCGTGACCTTCGCCAGTCTGTACCTGATGTGGAACCTGACCACGCTGATCGGCGCGCTCGGCACCTCCGCGCTGGGCGACCCGGGCGTGCTCGGGCTGGACGCGGTCGGCCCCGCCACCTTCCTGGCCATCCTCTGGCCCCGCCTGGTGAGCGAGCCGGGCCTGCGCGGGCTGGCGCTGGGCGGCGCCGCGGTGGCGCTGCTCGCGACGCCCTTCGTCCCCGCGGGCGTGCCCGTCCTGCTGTCGGCCGTCGTCGTGCTCCTGGTGGTGCTCCGATGACGCTGTGGTGGGCGATCGTCCTGGTCAGTCTGGGCTGCTACGCGCTGAAGCTGTGCGGCCTGGCCGCTCCCCGCAGGGTGCTCGACCACCCGGTGGTGCGCAGGTTCGCCGAGCTCGTGCCCGTCGCGCTGCTGGCCGCGCTGATCGCGGTGCAGACCTTCACCCACGAGGGAGCCCTCCAGTTCGACCCCGCCAGGACGGCGGGACTCGGCGCCGCGGTCGTCGCGCTCGTGCTTCGGGCGCCCTTTCTCGTGGTGCTGGCAGCAGCCGCGGTGGTCACCGCGCTTGTTCGGGCCTTTACGGGGTAGCCCGTCCCTCATGTCCGAATCTCCGGGGATCATCGGCGGGCGGTACAGGTTGCTCAGAACCATCGGACGTGGCGGCATGGGCACCGTATGGCACGCATACGACGAAGTGCTCGGCCGCGACGTCGCGGTCAAGGAGGTGCTGCCACCGCCCGACCTGAGCGGTCCCGAACGCGAGATCTTCACCGTGCGCACCTTCCGCGAGGCCAGGGCCGCGGGGAGGGTCGCGCATCCGGGGGTGGCGACCGTCTACGACGTGGTCCAGGAGGGCGGACACCCCTGGATCATCATGGAGCTGGTCCGCTCGCGGACGCTCGGCTCGCTGGTGCGCGAGAGGGGACCGCTCGAACCGGCCAGGGTGGCGGAGATCGGACTGGAGATCCTGGCCGCGCTGCGCGCCGCCCACGCCGTGGGAGTGCTGCACCGTGACGTGAAACCGGACAACGTGCTGCTCGCCGAGGACGGCAGGGCGGTGCTGACCGACTTCGGCATCGCCACGACGGAGGACGAGGCCCCGGTGACCAGGACCGGCATCCTGGTCGGCACGCCCGCCTTCATCGCGCCCGAACGCGCGGCGGGCGGCAGCGCCGAGCCCGCCTCGGACCTGTGGTCGCTGGGGGTCACCCTCTACACGGCCGTGGAGGGCCACTCGCCCTTCCACCGCGGCCACGCCCTGGCCACGCTGGCCGCCGTCATGCACGACGAGCCGATGCCGATGGCGTCCGCGGGGCCGCTCGCGCCGGTCGTGCACGGGCTGCTGCGCAAGGACCCGGCCGAGCGGATGGACATCGACGAGGCCGAACGGCGCCTCAGGCCGATCGTGCTCGGACTGGCCCCTGAGGCGACCGCTCCCGTGCCCGTGGTGGTGCCACCCGCGCCGCCCGGCTCGGCCGTACGGCCCGCGGCTCATGGGAAGCGGCCGCCGCCGCTGGTCGCGCTCGCGGCCGCCGCGACGGTGTCGCCGCTGGTGACCGGCGGGATGGCGTGGATGTCGGGCCGCGCGGAGACCCCCCAGCCGAAGCAGCCGGCCTCCGTGCCCTCGGTGGTCAGCACGCCGACGGAGACCTCCAAGCCCGCGCCTGCGCCCGCGCCCGAGCCCACCGCTGTGAGCTCGGACGACGACGGGACCCAGCCGGCCCGGCAGGCCCCGACCTCCGCCGACGTGGGCAGGCAGCCGAAGCAGAGCAGACCGCCCGCCAGGACCGACCAGGACAGGCCCAGCCCGAAGCCGACCAGGAGCAAGGGCAAGGCGAAGCAGTCCTCGCCTCCCGCGGAGGAGACGGAGGAGCCGACCGAGGAGCCGACCGCAGACCCGCCCGCCGACGACGCGCCCGACGACTCCGGTCAGGTCGAGCCCGACGACGGCGAGGCCGCGGGGGAACAGCGCGAGAAGGCCAAGGTCAAGGCCAAGAGCAAGGGGCCGGCCAAGGCGAAGGACAAGGTGCGGAGCTGAGGTCAGGACTCCGCGCGCACCATGTCGAGCGCCTTCTGCAGGTCGTCGGGGTAGTCGCTGCTGAAGGAGACCCACTCGCCGCCGGAGGGGTGCTCGAAGCCGAGCGAGACCGCGTGCAGCCACTGCCTGGTCATGCCGAGCCTGGCCGCGAGGGTGGGGTCGGCGCCGTACATCAGGTCGCCCACACAGGGGTGGCGCAGCGCGGCCATGTGGACCCGGATCTGGTGCGTGCGCCCGGTCTCCAGCTTGATGTCCAGCAGCGTGGCGGCCCTGAAGGCCTCGATCGTGTCGTAGTGGGTCACCGACGGCTTGCCGCCCGCCACGACGGCGAACCTGCCGTCGCCCGAGGGGTGCCGGTCGATGGGCGCGTCGACCGTGCCCCTGAACGGGTCGGGGTGGCCCTGCACCAGCGCGTGGTAGCGCTTGTCGACCGTGCGCTCCTTGAAGGCGCGCTTGAGGAAGGAGTAGGCGTGCTCGCTCTTGGCCACGACCATCGCGCCGGTGGTGTTGGCGTCGAGGCGGTGCACGATGCCCTGCCGCTCGGCCGCGCCGCTGGTCGCGACCGTGTGCCCGGTGCCGAGCAGGCCGCCGATCACCGTGGGGCCCGTCCATCCGACGGTCGGGTGGGCCGCGACGCCGATGGGCTTGTTGACCACCACGATGTCGTCGTCCTCGTAGATGATCGCCATCCCCGGCACCGGCTCGGCCACCGGCATGGGCGTCGTGATGGGCGGGGGAAGGGTGACGTCGAGCCACGCGCCCGCGTGCACCCTGTCGGACTTGGCGGCCTGTGAGCCGTCCACCAGCACCTCGCCCGAGCTGATCAGCTCGGCCGCGCGGGTGCGCGAGAAACCGAAGAGCCGCGACAGTGCGGCGTCGAGTCGTTCGCCTTCGAGCCCGTCGGGGACGGGCAGGCTGCGCTGTTCAGACATTCTTGGTGGTCACCTCCCTGGTGCCGTCGATCTGGTAGCCGCGCCAGGCCAGGAAGACCGCCACGATGCCGCCGCACACGATCGCCGAGTCGGCGATGTTCCAGACGGGGAAGTGGCCGGGGAAGGTCTCGATGAAGTCGACCACGTGCCCCTGCAACTGCCCCGAGGCGGGACGGCCGAAGCCCGCGGGGTAGCGCAGCAGCCGGTCGGTGAGGTTGCCCAGCGCCCCGCCCAGCATCAGGCCGAGCGTGATCGCCCACGGCAGGCTGCGCAGCTTGCGCGCGGTGCGGATGATCGCGATCACCACTCCGGCGGCCACCAGGGTGAACACGAAGGTCATCCCCGTGCCGATGCTGAAGGCGGCGCCGGAGTTGAAGATCACCCTGAACTGGAGCAGCCCGGGGATCACCACCTCCGGCTCCCTGCCCTCGAGCGTCCGCAGCACCAGCGTCTTGGTGAACAGGTCGAGCCCGTAGATCACCACGGCGAGCGACGCGAGAAGGCCGATCAGGCGTCGCCCGACCGGCCTCGCGGCTTTCTCGCCGTCAGCGCTCAGCGGCGCTCCTCCCGCTGTTTGCATGTCACGCACAGCGTCGCCCTCGGGAACGCCTGAAGACGCTCCTTGCCGATCGGCTTGTGGCACGATTCGCACACTCCATAGGTCCCTGCGTCGATCCTGGCGATCGCACGTTCGTTCTGCGCGACCAGGTCGCGTGTGTTCAGGGTAAGGGCGATCTCGCGTTCCCGCTCATAGGTCTTGGCCCCGGCATCGGCCTGGTCGTCGCCGGCTCCCTGGGTGACGTCCCCAGAGGCGATCTCGGTCTCGTGTCGAAGGATGTCCGCCTCGAGCTCGGCGATTTCCTGAACGAGGGTGTCGCGTACCTCGGCCAGCTCCTCTGCCGACCACATCGAAGGGGTCGCGGTCTGCGTGACTGCCGCCATGGCTGCCTCCATGCTGATCAAGGCTCAAACGGTGCGGGCAGCTTAGGCCGTGGATAACGACTCGGCAAACGACCCGCCGTACGGATTACCCCTCCCGTACTATCCCGCCTCGCCGGATCAACTCCTCACCATAGGCATCCATTCCCGGATCTTTGTCGCGATTTGCTGAGTGGGATATCGGGAAGCCTTCGCCCTCCACTCTGCGTTATGGTTTTAGCCTGCAAGGCGTTGACGGAGCCCTGTGATCGAGATCACAAGGGATATCACTCCCGAGCCGCCGGAAGAACGGCTCGCCGAGAGCTCACTAGAACCGGCCGCAGACGAAATGAAGTGGGTCCCTTCGGGGGTCAAGAGGGGTGGTACCGCGGAGCCGTACGGCTTCGTCCCTTCACGCCGTCGCCGTCCGACACCGTGGAGGTCCCGCCCGAGATGTCCCACTATTTCCGCTCTCTACCCGCGCAGGTCGACCTGCCCGCGCTCGAGCGTGAGGTCCTCGACCGATGGCGGGACGGGAAGATCTTCGAGCGCTCCGTCGAGCAGAACGAAGGCGCTCCCTCCTGGGTCTTCTACGAGGGCCCTCCCACCGCCAACGGCCTGCCGGGCGTTCACCACGTCGAGGCGCGCGTCTTCAAGGACCTCTTCCCCCGCTACAAGACCATGCGCGGCTTCAGCGTGCCCCGCAAGGCCGGCTGGGACTGCCACGGCCTGCCCGTTGAGGTCGGCATCGAGAAAGAGCTCGGCCTGACCGGCAAGAAGGACATCGAGGCGTACGGCATCGCCGAGTTCAACGCCAAGTGCCGCGAGTCGGTCCTGCGCCACGTCGACGCCTTCGAAGAGCTGACCGAGCGCATGGGCTACTGGATCGACCTGTCCCAGGCCTACCGCACGATGGACCCCGAGTACGTCGAGTCCGTCTGGTGGTCGCTCAAGGTCATCTTCGACAAGGGCCTGCTGTTCCGCGACTTCCGCATCACGCCGTACTGCCCGCGCTGCGGCACCGGCCTGTCCGACCACGAGCTGGGCCAGCCCGGTGGCTACGAGACCGTCACCTCGCCCTCGGTCTACGTCCGCATGCCCGTGACCTCGGGCCCGCTGGCCGAGCTGAACGCCTCGCTGCTGATCTGGACGACCACGCCGTGGACGCTGGTGTCCAACACGGCGGTGGCCGTACACCCGGAGGTCACCTACGTCGCCGCCCGCACCGCCGACGGCGAGGTGCTGGTGGTGGCCGAGCCGCTGCTGTCGGTCCTCGGCGAGGGCGCCACCGAGGTGGCCCGCTTCTCTGGGCGCGAGCTCGAGCGCACCGCCTACTCCCGCCCGTTCGACCTGGTCGACATCCCCGGCGCGCACTACGTGGTCCTCGGCGACTACGTGACCGTCGAGGACGGCACGGGCCTGGTCCACCAGGCCCCCGCCTTCGGCGCCGACGACATGACCGTCTGCAAGTCGTACGGCATGCCGATCGTCAACCCGATCGGCCCCGACGGGCGTTTCCTGCCCGACGTGCCGATGGTCGGCGGCCAGTTCTTCAAGGACGCCGACGAGGGCCTGACCGAGGACCTCGCCGGGCGCGGCCTGCTGTTCCGCGACGGTCACTTCGACCACAGCTACCCGCACTGCTGGCGCTGCCACACCCCGCTGCTCTACTACGCGCTGCCCGCCTGGTACATCCGCACCACCGCGGTCAAGGACACGATGCTCGCGGAGAACGAGAAGACCAACTGGTTCCCCGAGACCATCAAGTGGGGCCGCTTCGGCGAGTGGCTGCGCAACAACGTCGACTGGTCGCTGTCGCGCTCGCGCTACTGGGGCACGCCGCTGCCTCTCTGGGTGTGCTCGGCCGACGAGTCGCACGTCACGTGCGTCGGGTCGCTGGAGGAGCTCGGGTCCCTGGCGGGACAGGAGCTGTCGAACCTCGACCCGCACCGTCCCTACGTGGACGACGTGACCTTCCCCTGCCCCTCGTGCGGCGCCGTCGCCCAGCGCGTGCCCGACGTCATCGACGCGTGGTACGACTCGGGCTCCATGCCGTTCGCCCAGTGGGGCGCCAAAGGCAAGCCCGAGGGCGTCTACCCCGCGCAGTTCATCTGCGAGGCGACCGACCAGACCCGCGGCTGGTTCTACTCGCTGATGGCGGTCGGCTCGCTGGTCTTCGAGCAGTCCTCCTACGAGAACGTGCTCTGCCTCGGCCTCATCCTGGCCGAGGACGGCCGCAAGATGAGCAAGCACCTCGGCAACGTCCTGGAGCCCATCTCGCTGATGGACCAGCACGGCGCCGACGCGCTGCGCTGGTTCATGGCCGCCTCGGGCTCGCCGTGGGCGGCGCGCCGCGTGGGTCACAACGCGCTCGAGGAGATCGTCCGCAAGGTCCTGCTGACCTACTGGAACACCGCCTCCTTCTTCACCCTCTACGCCAACGCCGAGTCGTGGTCGCCCTCGATGGCGGCGGAGGCGCCGCCCGCCTCCGAGCGCCCGCTGATCGACAGGTGGGCGCTGGCCGAGCTGCACAGGACGGTGGCGGAGGTGTCGGCCGCGTTCGACTCCTTCGACACCGTGCGCGCGGGCCGCAGGCTCGCCGAGTTCCTCGACGACCTGTCCAACTGGTACGTCAGGCGCTCGCGCCGCAGGTTCTGGCAGGGCTCGCAGGAGGCGTTCGCGACGCTGTACGAGTGCCTGGAGACGGTCACCAGGCTCATGGCGCCGATGACGCCGTTCGTGACCGACTACCTCTGGGACGTGCTGCGCGGCGTGGACGCGCCCTCGTCGGTGCACCTGACCTCCTGGCCTGCGGTCAAGGAGGAGCTGCTCGACCCGTCGCTGTCGGCGCAGATGGCGCTGGTGCGGCGGCTGGTGGAGCTGGGCCGTTCGGCCAGGGCCGCCTCCGGGGTCAAGACCCGCCAGCCGCTGGGCCGCGCCCTCGTGGGCGCTCCGGGCTGGGCGTCGCTCTCCCCCGAGCTGCGCGACCTCATCGCGGACGAGCTGAACGTCCAGGCCCTCGAAGACATGTCCGGCTTCAGTACGGATTTGGTGTCTTTCACCGTCAAGCCCAACTTCAGGGCGCTCGGCAAGCGGTTCGGCTCGCAGACCAAGCTGGTCGCGGCGGCGGTCTCGGCCGCCGACGCCGGCTCGCTGGCAGCGACGCTGCGCTCGGGCTCGCCGGTCTCCGTCGACGCGGGCGAGCTCGGCACGGTCTCGCTCACCGCCGACGAGGTGATCGTCACCGAGCAGCCGAAGTCGGGCTGGGCGGTCGAGACGGGCGCGGTCGACACGGGCACCGGCGAGACGGTCGCGCTCGACCTGGCCATGACCGACGAGTTGCGCAGGGCCGGACTCATCCGCGAGGTCATCCGCCTGGTGCAGGACGCCCGCAAGTCGACGGGCCTGTCCATCACCGACAGGATCGACCTGTGGTGGAAGGCCTCGTCCGAGGACCTGTCACAGGCGCTGCGCTCGGACGGTTCGCTGGTGGGCGAAGAGGTCCTGGCCTCCAGCCTGACCGAGGGTGCCTCCGAGGACCTGCCCGTCCACACCGACACGGACCTGGGCCTGACCTTCCAGCTCCGCCGCGCCTGACCTCGCGGCTCTCGCGCAGCCCGCCCTGGCGGTGGCGTGGCCCCTCATCCCGAGGAGCCACGCCACCCCGACACGGGATCCCAGGAATCCCCCAAGAACCTGCTGAGCCGGATCATTCGCCTCGGCTTCTCCACAGCCGACGCGTCTCCTCCCGAACCGACGCCTCTCCCCCAAGAACCGGAGCAGACAGCCCCCGCCACATCGGCGCGATCTAGGACGAGACTGGCCCAGAGGGCGGGGATCAGTCGTGAGACAGGCGACCGTGAGACGACGGTCCGGCGGGAGACGACGGTTCGACCGGAAACGACGGTCCGACCCGAGACGACGGTCCGACCCGAGACGACGGTCCGACCCGAGACGACGGTCCGACCCGAGACGATGACAACCGTGAGGCTGTCGTGAGACGGAAATCCGACCGCTGAGGCTGTCGTGAGACGGAAATCCGACCGCTGAGGCTGTCGTGAGACGAGGGTCAGTCGTGCGGCGGAGGTCAGCCGTGCGGGGCTGACCTGGCCTGCGAGACCGATGTCAGCTGACCCGCTGGTGGTCGAGCTGACAGACCGCGCACGGGGTGAGCCCCTTCGCCTCCGCCTCCGCCTTCTGCATCGACTGGACGCTGCTCGGCTCCGCCCCCTTGACCAGAGGGCAGGACGAGCTGTGGAAGCGGCGCGTGGCGCCGATCACCTTGACGACGCCGGGACGGTCGAGCCTGACCGTGTCGTTCGCCTCCGAAGGCGTGTCCTCCTCGGAGTCGGCGGGTGCGCCTGCCGTACCCGAGGGCGTGGAGGAGGTGGAGCCGGAGGCGACCGGAGGCCCGGCGCGCCCGGGTGCGGTCGCCTCCGGTTCCACCGGCTCTGTGTCCAAAGACTCCGGACGGTCGAACCACCCGCCGCCGGACTCCGCGGACCGGGCACCGCCGCTGTGGCCCTCGGGGTCGCTCTCCTGGCCGGGGGTGGAAGTTTTGGAGTCCGTCTTCGGCACGGGGGCGGCCATGGGCGGCCGCAGCCTCTGAGTCATCTCGGACGAGGCGGCCTCGGACCCGCCCTCCTCCGAGCCCCCGCCCCGCACACCACCGACAGAAGACCCACCCTGCCCCGGACGAGCAGGAGAACCGCCCTGCGCCGGACTGGAGGGAGATCCGCCCTGCGCCGGACGAGGAGACGACCCGCCCTGCGCGGGACCGGCGGGAGATCCGCCCTCACCCTCGCCGGCTCGCGAGTCGCTCTGGGCGGGATCCGACGGGGAGTCGGCCTGCGCGGCGCCCGGCCGGGAGCCGCCTTGCGTGCCACCCTCCGAGCGGGTAGCGCGCTCGGGGGACGTCTTCGAGGAACCCGCCGCTGTGCTGCTCTTCGTCGTCTCGGGAGAAGGCCTGCCGGCGGACGGGGGCGCTACCGCGCCTGGGGTACCCGCCACGAGCCTGCCGGGCGCGGGCTTCGGCTGCGATCCGCCCGCCGCCTCGGGACGCCGGGCAGCCGCGCCCTCGGAGGGCTCGGTGGATCCGCCCTCGGGGCGCGGGGACGCAGCGCCCTCGGACCGCTGAGCGGCCTGCGCTTCGGAGCGCTGAGAGGGCGTGGGAGCGCCTGCGGGCCTCGCGCCGGGCGAAGGGTCGCCCTTGGGACCGTCACCGGCGGAAGGGGCCCCTGCGCCTGCGGCAGGACGCTGCTCGCGGGTGGGCTCGGCCGAGGTCGCCTCGGCTCGCTTGGCCGCACTCTCGCGTGGTCCGTCCGCCCCTACGCGGGAGCTGTCGTCACGCTCGGAGGAGGACACCGCCTTTGAGGCCGGCGACCCCGGACGGGCGGAGGGCGCGTCACCGCGCGAAGGCGAGGCCTCGGCGCGGGAAGGAGAGGACTCAGGGCGCGAGGACGGAGACGAAGACTCGGCCCGTGAGACCGGGGACTCGGCGCGGGAGGCCGCGGGCGCGACGCCGGAAGACGGCGACTCGGCCCTGGAGGCCTGCGACTCGACCCTGGAGGAGGAAGACCCGGAGGCGCCTGAGATGCCGGAAGGGCCTTGCGGGACGCCGGGCTGGCCGGGGGAGGTGGCAGGGCGGCCGACGGGGTCGGTGTCCCTGCTGGCGGAGGCGGCCGGATAGGGGGCGCGGCCGACACCTGGCTGTTCGGGGGCAGGGGGGACCTGCCGCCCGCCGAGCGCGGCGTCGGGCAGGCACGTCGTGCAGGGCGTGAAGCCCTCCTCGCGCGCCTCCTCGTAGGTGAGCTCCTCGTGATCCCGTCCGCTGAGCTGACGGCAGCCCGCCACGTGGTAGCGCTTGCGTCCGGGGATCACCATGACGATCGCGTCGGGCGAGATGCCGCGCGCCGTGACGGGCCTTGGACGAGGCGCCTGGTTCGGGAGGGTGACCGTCTGCTGCCTCAGCCCCGTGGGGGCGGGGGCCGGCGGCCTGGGCTGGGGGGCCATCGGCTGCGGCGCCGTACCCGCAGGAGCGACGCCCGCAGGCGTCACCGCCGTCGGGGCACCGGGCGCGGACGGCTCCCGCGGCGCCTGCGCCCCGGCACCACCGCCGCCGGGGAACAGCTCGTGACGCCGCAGGAACGCCCCGATCACCAGGAAGAGCGCGGACAGCACGCTGACCACGATCGACCACATGATCAGGAACGGTTCAGCCATGACGAAGCCCGCGATCAGCAGGATGACCGCCGCGAGCACCAGACCAGCGCTGATGAGGATCACAGGGGGCTCTTTCGAGTGACGGATCAGAAGCGAATCTGACCCGTTACCTTACCGGCGTTAGCGGCGGTCGTTGTGCGGGCCGTCGGCACCCTGGAAGGCACCCTGGTGCTGCGACTGGTCGCCACCGAAGGGGTTGGGCCCACCGGCGAGAGGCTGCTGGCCGCCCTGCGGCACCGAGTGGGTCATGGCGGGGGCGCCACCGCCCATCGGAGCGCTGGGGATGACGGGGAAGCCGCCGCTGCCGCCCTCCGCGGAGACGTTCAGCTCGGCGAGCTGGTTCTCCAGGTAGAGCTTGAGCCTGCTGCGGTACTCACGCTCGAAGCTGCGAAGCTCCTCGACCTTGCGCTCGAGCTCGTCGCGGGTCTGCACGAGGGAGCCCATGGCCTGACGGTGGCGCTCCTGGGCGTCGCGCTCCAGCGTCTCGGCGCGGGCACGGGCGTCACCGATGACCTGCTCGGCCTGGCGGCGAGCCTTGGTCAGGATGTCGTCGGCCTCGCGGCGGGCGCGGGTGACGGTCTCGTCCGCCTCGCGGCGGGCGTCGGCGATCGCCTGGTCGGCCGTCTGCTGGGCGAGGGCGAGCACGCGGGCCGCGGTGTCCATGTTGTCCTCGGCGGGAGGCATGCTCATGGCCACGGGAACCGGCTGCTGCTGCGGCGGGGCCTGCATGGGCTCCGGCTGCGGCGGCGCCATCATCTCCGGCTTGGGCTGCTCCTGCACCGGCGCGGAGGCCATCGGCATGCTCATGCCACCCGGCACCTTGCCGCGCAGGCACTCGGCCAGCTTGGCGCGCAGCTCCTCGTTCTCTTGGATCAGGCGGTCAAGCTCAGCCTCGACTTCGTCGAGGAAGGCATCCACCTCTTCCTCGTCGTAACCCGGTCGCAACCGGGTGGTACTGAATTGCTTGTTCCGCACATCAGCGGGCGTCAGCGGCATCTTTTTGGTCTCCTTGGCGCGCTCGGAGTCTGTCCGGAGGGACGGTACCCGGTCACTACAGCGCGGACACGAGTTGGATCATGACCAAGACCACAATGAAGAGCACTGTGAAGCTTAGGTCAAAGGCCACCGTACCCAACCGGAGGGGAGGAATGAAACGGCGGAGAAACTTGAGAGGTGGGTCTGTTGCGGTGTATGTGGCTTCGGCCAGCACCAGAACGAACCCCGAAGGCCGCCACTGCCGGGCGAACGCCTGCACCGTCTCAAAGATCATTCTGCCGATGAGCAACACCAGGTAGAGAGACAGGACAACGACCAAGATCTCGCCAACGATCCCCACAGTCCGGCCGCGCCTCCACTTCTGGGTGCCCCTCCCGGTCTCGAGGACCCGGTCGGGTAGATAGTCATACAGAGACTCTAGCTCTGGTTGAAGAATCCGCGTTCCGCGATTCGGGCCTTGTCCTCGGCGGTCACCTCGACATTGGCAGGGGACAACAGGAACACCTTGTTGGTAACACGTTCGATGCTGCCGTGTAGGCCAAAGACGAGACCTGCCGCAAAATCGACCAGTCGCTTGGCATCGCTGTCAACCATCTCGGTCAGGTTCATGATGACCGGGGTGCCGTCGCGGAAGTGCTCGCCGATCGTGCGCGCCTCGTTGTAGGTGCGCGGATGCAGCGTCGTGATGCGAGCGAGGTCTGTGGTGCGGCGCTCCAGCACGGTCGTCGCCGGCCTGGGCGCGGGGACGCCGGGGTCGGTGTCGTCTTCGCGCTCGTGCACCGCCGGGGTGCGGTCCTGCTCGGCCCGACGCGACTCCTCCTCGTAGTCGTAGTCGTCGTCGGCGTAGGTCTCGTACCTCTCGTAGCGGTCGTCCTCCACGAGACCGAGGTAGACCGCCATCTTGCGCATCGCGCCGGCCATCGCTAAGTCGTCCTCCTGCTCATGGTCGCACTCGCTCGAGCGATCCACACTCGAGGCGGCAGCCGTACCCCCTTGGAGCTCACCGCTGATCGACCTCTACTTCGTCCGCGGACCCCAAGGCCCACTTGAGGGGACATTACCTGACGAAGGGCTTGCGACGACCGAGCAACGCCGTACCGACTCGCACGTGTGTCGCCCCGTGCGCCACGGCTTCGGCCAGATCGCCGCTCATCCCCGCTGAGATTATGGTCGCACCAGGATGCCCGGCCTGTACGGCCAGCGCCAGATCCCGCAGCCTCGCGAACGCCTTGCCCGGTTCCTCCCCGAGCGGCGCGACCGCCATGAGCCCGCCGAGCCGTACGCCCTCGGTGGCCGCGATCTCGTCGGCCAGCCCGAGCACGTCGGCGGGGCGTGCCCCGCCGCGTCCGGGGTCGTCGTCGAGCGCGACCTGCACGAGGCAGCCGATCTCCCGCTCCGCCCTTACGGCCTCGCGCCCGATCGCCGCCACCAGCCTGGAACGGTCGACGGAGTGGACCAGGTCGGCGTAGCCCACCACCGAGCGCACCTTGTTGGTCTGGAGCTGACCGACGAAGTGCCAGGTGAGCGGCAGGTCGGCGCAGGCGAGGGCCTTGTCGGCGGCCTCCTGGTCGCGGTTCTCGCCCACCTCGGTCACGCCGAGCCCGGCCAGGATCCGCACGTCCTCGGCCGGGTAGGTCTTGGTCACCGCGATCAGCGTGACCTCCTCGCGGGGGCGCCCCGCGGCCCTGCAGGCCTCGGCGATCCGCTTCTCGACCTCGGCCAGACCCGCCGCGATCTGATTTTTGCGAGCTATGTCCACAAGAAACCCATCGTGCACCCTTTGCGGTGGGACCGCGAACCCAGGCAGCCCCGAGACGCACCGAACCCCCACCGCGTCGACCCTGAGGTCTCGCAGCGGGGGTGTGATCCCCTCCCCCGGACCCTCGGGCCGGGTGAGGAATCTCACTTCAGGAAGTCGGGCACGTCCAGCTCCTCCTCCTGCTCCTCGAAGACCACCGGACGACGCCGGCCTGGCTCCGACATGCGGGAGGAGATCGGGGTGGGCGGGTTGGTCACCTCGGGCGCGGGCCTCGGGATAGAGACCGGCGGCGCGGGCGGCTCCTCGACCGGCGGCGGCGCGGCGGCCGCGGGCGCGGGGGCAGGAGCGGGAGCAGGCGCGGGCGGGGGCGTCTCGACGACCCGCAACGGCGCGGTGCGCGGCTCGGGCCGTACCGCGAGGCGCGGCTCGGGGCGCGGCTCGGGCCTGGGCGGCTCGAGCTTCACGCTGGGCGCGGGAGCGGGCGCGGGACGCACCGGCGCGGCGACCGAAGGCGCCGCGGGCGGCGCGGCGGCGGGCCTGGGCTGCTGGCGCGGCTGCTGCATCGCGGGCTTCTCGACGGGAGCGATCTCGTCGAAGCCCGCGGCGATGACCGTGACGCGGACCTCGTCGCCGAGGGCGTCGTCGATGACCGTACCGAAGATGATGTTGGCGTCGGGCGCCGCCGCGTTCGAGACGAGCTGGGCCGCCTCGTTGATCTCGAACAGGCCCAGGTCCGACCCGCCGGCGATCGACAGCAGCACGCCGTGCGCGCCGTCGATGGAGGCCTCCAGCAGCGGGCTGGAGACGGCCATCTCGGCCGCGGCGACCGAGCGGTCGTCGCCCCTGGCGTGGCCGATGCCCATCAGCGCCGAGCCCGCGCCCGACATGACCGACTTGACGTCGGCGAAGTCGAGGTTGATCAGGCCGGGCGTGGTGATCAGATCGGTGATGCCCTGGACACCGGACAGCAGCACCTGGTCGGCCGCCTTGAAGGCGTCGAGGACGCTGACCTGCCTGTCGGAGATCGACAGCAGTCTGTCGTTGGGAATGACGATGAGGGTGTCGACCTCGTCGCGCAGGGTCTCGATCCCCGCCTCCGCCTGCATGGCGCGGCGGCGGCCCTCGAAGCTGAAGGGCCTGGTGACGACTCCTATGGTCAGAGCACCGAGAGACCGGGCGATGTTGGCCACGACCGGGGCACCGCCTGTGCCCGTGCCGCCGCCCTCGCCCGCCGTGACGAAGACCATGTCGGCCCCCTTGAGGACCTCCTCGATCTCCTCGCGGTGGTCCTCGGCCGCCTTGCGACCCACATCGGGGTTGGCGCCGGCCCCGAGGCCGCGCGTGAGTTCCCTGCCCACGTCCAGTTTGACGTCGGCGTCACTCATCAGCAGCGCCTGGGCGTCGGTGTTTATCGCGATGAACTCGACGCCCTTGAGTCCCTCCTCGATCATCCGGTTGACGGCGTTCACTCCGCCGCCGCCAATGCCGACGACCTTGATGACCGCGAGGTAGTTCTGCGGTGCTGCCACGACGAGGGGCCTTTCCGCTCGTTGACTTGCCATTTCAATGGTGCTCGAAAACTCTCAACCTCAAGTTGAGATTTAGATTTATGTCAACCTGAGGATTGATACGGACAGTAGGAGTCCCCTACCGGGCGGGTCAACTAACCGCGCCGCAAGCCCGTCCGGCGTGTCGCGCGCTGTCCTATTCGCGACCAGCTTCTCATTTCATGGAGACGACGTCGGGCGAACTGACGTCGTACACCCTGGCCGTGCGCGGGAGCAGCGCCTCGAGGACGCGAGCCTTGTCCTCGCCCCTGTCGGCCCCGCCCCATATGACCGTTCGTCCGTTGGTGAGCCTGAAGGAGATGCCCTCGGGCGAGGTGGCGCGCACCTCGTCGATCTTCATGAGCAACGCCTCGGGCAGCCCGCCGATGACCTTGATCGCGGCCACCGTCGCGGGGTCACCAGGCCCTGGTCGATCCACTCTCAGCACCGGCAGCTCGGGCGGGGCGCTCGGGCGCACCTCGGTGACCACGCCCTTGCGATCGATCAACGCAGCCTTGTCGCCCACGGGGACCACCGCGACCGGCTGGCGCTCGACCACCTCGATCTTGAGCGTGCTCGGCCACGCCCGCTCGACCCTGGCCGAGGCGAGCCGCCTGATCGCCAGCACCCTGCCCTCCACCTCGCCCAGATCGACGGTCGCCAGCGGGTGCAGCGGAGCCACGCCCGCCTGCTTCTCGATCTGGTCGGCGGGCACTGTGAGATTTCCCACGATCTCCACCGACCTGACGCCCAGGACCGGCGAGAAGAACACCAGCCACACCGTGCTGCCCACCACACCGGCGGTGAGCAGCGCAACGAACGCCTGCCTGGCCTTCACCTCGCGGACAGCTCCGCGACGATCTTCGGCCCGAGCTCGGTCACGTCTCCCGCCCCCATGGTCAGCACGATGTCGCCGGCCCTGGCCAGCTTGGCCACCAGGGCAGGCACGGCGGCCTTGTCGGGCGCGTAGGCCACCTGCTCCTCGGTCAGCGGCACCCTGGAGGCCACCATGGCGCCGGAGACGCCCGGCTCAGGGTCCTCCCTCGCGCCGTAGACGTCGAGCACGACCGCCACGTCGGCCAGGCCGAGGGCGGCGCCGAACTCGTCGGCGAAGAACCTGGTGCGGGAGTAGAGATGCGGCTGGAAGACCGCGACCACCCTGCCGTCGCCCGAGTAGGAGGCGACCACGTCACGGGCGGCGCGCAGGTCGGCGGCCAGCTCAGTCGGATGGTGGGCGTAGCTGTCGAAGACCGCCACGCCGCCCGCCTCGCCCTTGGCCTCGAAGCGCCGCTTGGCCCCTGTGAAGGCCGTCAGGCCCTCCCTGATCACCTCGAACGGCAGGCCGAGCTCGTCGGCCACGGCGATGACCGCGGTGGCGTTGAGCGCGTTGTGGGCGCCGGGGACCGACAGGCGGACCTCACCCTTGCCGACCACCTCGAACAGCACGCCGAACCCGTCGGGCCGCACCTCGGCGATCCGGTAGTCGGCGCCCTCGGCCTCGCCGTAGGTGACCACGCGAAGGCCGCGCCCGCGGGCGGGCTCGATCAGCGCGGCGGCGCCCGGGTCGTCGGCGCACACCACCAGCGTGCGCCCGATGCGCTCGACGAAGCGCGCGAAGCTGTCGTAGACGGCCCGCGGATCGCCGTAGTTGTCGAGGTGGTCGGCCTCGACGTTGGTGACGACCGCGATGTCGGGCGCGAGCATGAGGAAGGAGCCGTCGCTCTCGTCGGCCTCGGCCACGAACACCCCGCCCGAGCCCTCGTCGGCGCCGAGCCCCGTGGTGACGAGCTGGCCGCCCACACAGTAGGACGGGTCGGAGCCGCACTTCTGCAGCGCCACCGTCAGCATCGAGGTCGTGGTGGTCTTGCCGTGGGTGCCGGCGATCGCCACGCCGGTGCGGCCCGCCATGACAGAGGCCAGCGCCGCGGCCCTCGGGATGACGCGAAGACCCTGCTTGATGGCCTCGCCCAGCTCGGGGTTGGAGTCGCGGATCGCGGTGGAGACGACCACCGTGTCGATGTTCTTGATGTGGGAGGCGGCGTGGCCGATGTGCACGCTGGCGCCGAGCTCACGCAGCTCGGTCACCATGTCGGAGCCGCGGGCGTCGCTGCCGGACACCTTCACGCCCCGCTTGAGCAGGATGCGCGCGATGCCCGACATGCCGGCGCCGCCGATGCCGATGAAGTGCACCCTGCCGAGCTCCTCGGCCGCCACGGGGGCGACCAGCCGTACCAGGCTCATGAGCGACCTCCCACGATCTCGAGCACCTTGCGGGCGAGGGCGACGTCGGCGTCCCTGCGCCCCATCGCCGCGGCGGCCTCCGACATGGTCGCGACCCGCTCGGGGTCGCGGAGGATGGGCAGCACGTTCTGGATGATCCAATCAGGTGAAAGGTCGGAGTCGTCGATCACGAGCCCACCGCCTCGCTGGGCGATCGGCGTGGCGTTGAGCCGCTGCTCGCCGTTGCCGTGCGGCAGTGGCACGTAGGCGGCGGGCAGACCGACGGCGGTCAGCTCCGCGCAGGTCATCGCCCCGCTGCGGCACAGGGCGAAGTCGGCGGCGGCGTAGGCGAGGTCCATGCGGTCCACGTAGGGCAGCACGACGTACTGAGGGTCGCCAGGAGGCGGCTCCTGCTCCAGGGCGTTCTTCGGGCCGAGCACGTGCAGCACCTGCACGCCCGCCCTGCGCAGCACCGGCCCCGCCGCCAGCGCGGCCTGGTTGAGCGAGCGGGCGCCCTGCGAGCCGCCGAAGACCAGCAGCGTCGGCAGGTCGGTGCGCAGCCCGAACCACGAGCGGGCCTTGTCGCCCATCGACAGCCTGTCGAGCTGGACGATGTCCCTGCGCAGCGGGATGCCGATCAGCTCGGCCTTGGCCATGGTGCTCTGCGGGTGCCCGGTGAAGACGTGGTCGGTCAGGCGCGCGCCGAGCCTGTTGGCCAGCCCGGGACGGGCGTTGGCCTCGTGGACGACGATCGGCAGCCCGCGCCGCCTGGCCGCCAGGTAGGCGGGGGTGGCGACGTAACCGCCGAAGCCGACGAGGATGTCGGCGCTCGTCCTGTCCATGATGGACGCCGCGGCGTTGATGGCGCCCGCCAGCCGCCCGGGAACGGTGAGCAACTGTGGCGTGAGCGCCCGCGGAAGCGGCACGGCGGGCACGAGCTGCAGCTCGTAGCCCCTGGCGGGCACCAGCCTGGTCTCCAGGCCGCGCTCGGTACCGAGACACGTCACGCCGATGCCTGGCTCCAGCCGGCGCAGCGCGTCAGCCAGGGCCAGAGCCGGTTCGATGTGACCGGCCGTCCCGCCACCGGCGAGGACCACCCTCATGTCGGTTACTCCCTACTGATGAGAAACGTGCCGCGCCTTAACGTTCCGCATCTGGCCCGACTCGTCCAGTAGGCACGTTTCTTGTCGGTCGTCTCGGTCGGCCCCGCTGCGCACCCCCCAGGCCCAGCCAGCTTAGAGCCCGCGCGGCCGGTCCGGGGCCACGCGCGGCCAGAGCCTCCCTGGCGCCCGGTTCGCGTTTGGCGAATGACAACAACATGCCAAGCGCGGCGAGCGTCGGCAACAGCGCCGAGCCTCCGTAGGAGACCAACGGCAGCGGGATGCCCGTGATGGGCAGCACGCCGATGACGGCGCCGATGTTGACGATGGCCTGCCCCGCGACCCACGCGACCACGGCCGAGGACGCCAGCCTGATGAAGGGATCGTTGACGCGCATCGCCACCCGCAGGCCCGCGTAGCCGAGCAGGCCGAACAGCGCGATCACCGACAGCGTGCCCATCAGCCCGAGCTCCTCGCCGAGGATGGAGAAGATGAAGTCGCTCTCGGCGTGGGGGATCCAGCTCCACTTCTGACGGCTGCTGCCCAGTCCGAGCCCGAACCAGCCGCCCGAGCCCATCGCGATCTGCCCCTGCACGGCCTGGTAGCCGGCGCCCTGGGCGTGGCCCCACGGGTCGAGCCAGCCGGTGATGCGGTCGGACCTGTAGCCCTCCGTGGTGATCATGAAGATGACCGCCACCGTCATCATCGCGATGATGCCGCCGAACAGCTTGATCGGCGCGCCCACCACCCACAGCAGCGACAGGAAGATCAGCATCAGCACGAGCGTGGTGCCGAGGTCGCGGCCGAGCATGACCATGACGGCCAGGATCGCGGTGCCTGGCAGCAGCGGGATGAGCAGGTGGCGCCACTCGATGCGGCCGCCGCGCGCCTTGCGGGCCAGCAGGTCGGCCCCCCACAGCGCCAGGCCGAGCTTGGCCGGTTCGGACGGCTGCAGGTAGATGGGGCCGACGTCGATCCAGCGCTGCGCGCCGAGCTGCGACTCGCCTGCGAAGATCACGATGCCGAGGCCGATGATCGACAGCGCCATGAGCGGGTAGCCCGCCCATCTGAAGAAGCGGTGCGGCAGCCGGGAGCAGACCCACATCACCGGCACGCCGAGCCCGGCCGACATCGACTGCTTGACGAACCAGTAGAACGGGTCGCCCGTCTTCTGCAGCGCCTCGATGCTGGAGGCCGACAGGACCATCATGAGCCCGAGCGCCAGCAGCAGCGCGCTGCACCCGATGATCAGGTAGTAGGTGGTCAGCGGCCGGTCGAGCAGCTCCCTGAGCGCGGCGGCCTGCTCCTTGGCCCAGCCGGTGGGGCCCTCGACCGGGCTGTCGGCCGCGGTGCTCACGCCTTCTCCTTCAGTTTCCTCACGGCGTGCGCGAAGGCCTCCCCCCGAGCAGGGTAGTTCGCGAACATGTCGAGGGAGGCGGCGGCCGGAGCCAGCAGCACGGTGTCCCCGGGGGCGGCGAGCCTGGCGGCTTCGGTGACGACACGGTCCATCACCCCAGTGTCTCGATCAGCCAGGTCCACCACAGGGACATTCGGCGCGTGTCGCGCGAGTGCCTCGGCGATCCTCGCCCTGTCGACGCCGATCAGCACCACGCCACGCAGTCTCGGCGCCGCCTGGCGGACGAGGTCGTCGACGTCGAGGCCCTTGAGCTGCCCTCCCGCGATCCACACGATCGAGGGGTAGGCGGCCAGCGAGGCGGCGGCGGCGTGGGGGTTGGTGGCCTTGGAGTCGTCGATGTAGTCGACCTCGCCCGTCCTGCCCACATGGGTCATGCGGTGCGGGTCGGGGACGAAGTCTCGCAGGCCCTGCCGTACCGCCTCGGTCGGGACGCCGAAGGCGCGGGCCAGCGCGGCGGCGGCCAGGGCGTTGGCGACGTTGTGCGGGGCGAAGGGGCGCACGTCGTCGAGCGTGGCGAGCTCCTCCGCCTGCCGTACGGGGTCGGCCACGTAGGCGCGGTCGACCAGCAGGTCCTCCACCACGCCGACCTGGCCTGGCCTCGGTACCTGGAGGGTGAAGCCCACGGCCCCCGCGTACGGCTCGGCGAGCGCGGCGGCGATCGGGTCGTCGGCGTTGTAGACCACCGTGCCCGCCCGCTCGAAGATGCGGGCCTTGGCCCTGGCGTACTCCTCGAGGGTGCCGTGCCAGTCGAGGTGGTCGGGGGCGATGTTGAGGATGGCGGCGGCGTGCGGGGCCAGGCTGCTCGACCAGTGCAGCTGGAAGCTCGACAGCTCGACCGCCAGCACGTCGTAGGGGCCGGCCACGGCCTCGACGACGGGCACGCCGACGTTGCCCACCGCCAGCGCCTTGCGCCCCGCGGCCAGCAGCATCGAGGTCAGCATGCGCACGACGGTGGTCTTGCCGTTGGTGCCGGTCAACGCCAGCCACGGCGCGGCCCGCTCGGGGCGCAGCCGCCAGGCCAGCTCCACCTCGCCGACCACCTCGACGCCCGACTCGAGGGCGGCGGCGATCAGCGGGTGGTGCGGCGCCCAGCCCGTGGTGACCAGCGAGGAGGCTTCCGCGGGCAGCTCGGTCGCCCCGAAGCGCACCTCGACACCGAGCTCGGCCAGCTCCGCCGCGACGACGCGCTGGCGCTCCCCCTCGACGCCTTCGAGGACGACGACGCGCTCTCCCCGCGCGGCCAGCACCCTGGCCGCGGCGGTTCCCGAGACGCCGAGTCCGGCTACGACGATCATGACTTGGGCATCCACTCCACGTAGAACAGGCCGAGGCCCACGGCCGCGCACAGCCCTGCGATCAGCCAGAACCTGATCACGATCGTGGTCTCCGCCCAGCCTTTCAGCTCGAAGTGGTGCTGCAGCGGAGCCATGCGGAAGACCCGTTTGCCGGTCATCTTGAAGAAGCCGACCTGGATGATCACCGAGCAGGTGATGATGACGCACATCCCGGCCAGGATGATCAGCAGCAGCTGGGTGCGGGTGGTGATGGCCAGCCCCGCCAGGACTCCGCCCAGGGCCAGCGAGCCCGTGTCGCCCATGAAGATGCGCGCGGGAGGGGCGTTCCACCACAGGAAGCCGATCAGCCCGCCGAGCACGGCCGCGGCGACCACCGCCAGGTCGAGCGGGTCGCGCACCCAGTAGCAGTTGGGTCCGAGGTTGTCGATGCAGTTGTTGCGCAGTTGCCAGTTGCCGATCAGCACGTAGGCGCCCAGCACGGTGGCCGTGGCGCCGGAGGCCAGGCCGTCGAGGCCGTCGGTCAGGTTCACCGCGTTGGAGAAGCCGACGATCATGATGAGCACCCAGAGGGTGAAGAAGAAGATGCCGATCGCCGGGCCGAAGTCGCGCAGGAAGGACAGCTTGTCCTGGGCGGGGGTGATGCCGTAGACGTTGGGGAAGCGCATCACGAGCACCGCGAAGACGGCGCCGACGACGAGCTGGCCGAGCGCCTTGGCGCCGCTGCGCAGGCCGAGGCTGCGCTGCTTGTAGATCTTGATGAAGTCGTCGAGGAAGCCCACGGCGCCGAGGCCCGCCATGAGGAACAGCACCAGCAGCCCCGAGACGGTCGGGGGTTCGAGCGTGGCCAGGTGGGAGGCGGCGTAGGCGAGCAGCGCGGCCAGCACGAAGACCGTGCCGCCCATGGTGGGCGTGCCCTTCTTGCTGAGGTGCGCCGAGGGCCCGTCGTCGCGGACCTCCTGTCCGTAGCCTCGCCGGGAGAAGAGTCTGATCGCCAGGGGGGTGCCGAGCATCGACAGGATCAGGCCCACCGCACCGGCGATGATGATGTTGGTCACTTGGTGGCCCTCCCAAGGACCAGCTCGGCAGTGCGCTGCAGGTTCATGGCGCGCGGCCCCTTCACCAGCAGCACGTCGCCCGGCCTGAGCCAGGCCGAGACCTGCGCCGCGGCGGCCTCGGCGTCGGCCACGTGCACGATCGGCGGGCCCTGCCTGAGTTCCGGCCCGCCGCCCGCGCCCAGGCCCTCCACGGCGGCCTGCTCGGCGGCCTCGACGGCGGCGAAGGCCCCGCGCAGCATGGGTTCGGCCCCCGGCCCCGCGACGACCAGCCCGCTCAGCCCCGAGGCGCCCGCGAGACGGCCGACGCCCTCGTTGAGCTCGTCGCTCTCCTCGCCCAGCTCGCGCAGGGCGGCGATGACGGCGAAGCGGCGCCGGCCCTTGCCGAGCACGTCGAGGGTGTGGAAGGCGGCCCGCATCGAGTCGGGGTTGGCGTTGTAGGCGTCGTTGACGACGGTGACTCCGTTGGGGCTCTCGGTGACCTCCATGCGCCACTTGCTGCGCGGCTCGGCCTCCGACAGCTCCTCCGCGATGGTCGCCACGGGCAGGCCCAGCTCGTAGGCGGCGGCCGCGGCGGCGAGGGCGTTCTCCACGACGTGCTCGCCGTACAGCCTGAGCGCGACGTGGGCGGCGCCCGAGGGGGTGCGCAGGGTGAAGGAGGCGCGCCCGCGCTCGTCGATGACGACGTCCTCGGCGCGGACGGCGGCGTCCTCGCCACGGCCGAAGTAGGTGACCCTGGCGGCGGTACGGGAGGCCATCTGGCGCACCAGCGGATCGTCGGCGTTGAGCACCGCCACCCCGTCGGACGGCAGCGCCTCGACCAGCTCGCCCTTGGCCTGGGCGATGGCCTCCTTACCGCCGAACACGCCGAGGTGGGCGGTGCCGACGTTGAGGACCACGCCGATGCGCGGCGGCGCGACGCGCGCCAGGTGCGCGATGTCGCCCACGTAGCGCGCGCTGAGCTCCAGCACCAGGAACCTGGTCTCGTGGTCGGCCTTCATCACGGTGAGCGGATGGCCGATCTCGTTGTTGAACGAGCCGACGGGCGCGATGCTGGGACCCATCCGCGCCGTCAGCCTGGCCAGCAGGTCCTTGGTGGTCGTCTTGCCCGCCGAGCCGGTGATGCCGATGGCGGTGGCGGCGGGCAGCGCCGCGGCCACGGCCGTGCCGAGCGCGGCCAGCGCGGCGAAGATGTCGGTCACGATCACCGCGGGCACCTCGACCGGCCTGGTCGCCAGCACCGCCACGGCGCCCGCCTTGATCGCCTCGGCGGCGAAGTCGTGGCCGTCGGCGCGAGCGCCCTTGATCGCCACGAACAGGGATCCCGGCTCGACCGCCCGTGAGTCGATCACGACGGGGCCGCGCACCACGGCGCGAGGGTCGGCCATGCCCGACAGAGCGCCCGAGGTGATCTCGGCGACCCTGGCCAATGGCAACGGGATCATAGGTTCTTCCTGCTTTCCTTGCGTGCGTCGATCGCCCCCGCGACGACGGCCCTGTCGTCGAAGGGGATCACCTCACCTGAGATGTACTGGCCCTGCTCGTGGCCCTTGCCCGCCACGACGACCACGTCACCGCGCTGGGCGTGGCCGATCGCCAGGCCGATGGCCGCCGCCCTGTCGGGCTCGACGACCACGTGGGCGCGCTCACCGGGCGGCACCTGTAGCGCTCCGTCCATCATCGCGGCAAGGATCGCCAGCGGGTCCTCGGAGCGGGGGTTGTCGCTGGTGAAAATCGCCACATCGGCCAGCCTCGCGGCCGCCTCGCCCATGAGCGGGCGCTTGCCCTTGTCGCGGTCGCCGCCGCAGCCGAGCACGATGGTCAGCCTGCCCGCCGTGACGGCGCGCAGCGACTCGAGCACGGACTCGACCGCCCCCGGCTTGTGGGAGTAGTCGACCACGGCCTGGAACTCACAGCCGGCGTCGGTGACGCGCTCCATCCTGCCCGGCACGCCCGTCATCGAGCCGACCCCGTGGACGGCCGCGCGCAACGGCACGCCCGCCTCGACCAGGGTGACGATCGCGCCGAGCGCGTTGGCGACGTTGAAGGGGCCCGGCAGCGAGATCGCCACGTCGTCCTCGACTCCGCCTGGGCCCACCACCCTGAAGGCGCTGCCGTCGGCGCCGAGCCTGACGTCGAGCGCGCGCCAGTCGGCCCCGGGGTCGCCCGTGGCGGAGAAGGTGGTCATCGGGATCGTGGCGCGGTGCAGGAGCTCGCGGCCGTGGGCGTCGTCGAGGTTGGTGACGCCCGTCCTGCTGAACTCCGGCTGGAACAGCCTCGCCTTGGTGGCGAAGTAGTCGTCGAGGTCCTTGTGGAAGTCGAGGTGGTCCTGCGAGAGGTTGGTGAACAGGGCCACGTCGTAGAAGACGCCGTCGACCCTGCCGAGCGCCAGCGCGTGGCTGGAGACCTCCATGGCCGCGGCCGTGACGCCGCGCTCTCGCATGAGGGCGAACAGGGCGTGCAGGTCGGTGGCCTCGGGCGTGGTCAGCTTGGGCTCGATGACCACGTCGCCCGCGTGGATCTCCACGCCGCCGACCAGGCCCGTGGTGTGGCCCGCGGCGCGCAGCCCCGCCTCCAGCAGGAAGGTGGTGGTCGACTTGCCGCTGGTGCCCGTCACGCCGAGGACGGAGATGTCGTGGGCGGGCTGGCCGTACACCCAGGAGGCGATCTGGCCGAGCACGAGGCGGGGGTCGGCGAGGACGAGGACAGGCAGGCCGGTGGCGGCGGCGGCCTCACGGCCCGCGGGGTCGGTCAGGATCGCCACCGCGCCGCTCGCCATCGCCTGCGGGGAGAAGTCGGCGCCGTGGGCGGTGTTGCCCGGCAGGGCGACGTAGAGGTCGCCAGGAAGGACCTGGCGCGAGTCGATCGTCACACCTGTGACGGCGGCCAGCGGTGAGCGTGAGCTGCCTGACGGAGCGTCAAGCATGGCCGCCAGCCCGCTCAGCGGGCGCGGCGGGCTGGTCTTGGGACGCATAGACGACGGGGGACGCACGGCGAGAGCGTACCCTCCCTGTTCAGTGTCCGGCGCCGATCCGCGCGGGTGACGCGGACGGGCCTGTGGGCGGAATCTTCCTGCTCTTGATGGCGAACGTCATCACGTCCTTGAACACAGGGGCCGCGATGTGCCCGCCGTAGATGTCCTTGGCCGGCTTCTGCACCACCGCGAGCACCACGAGCTCGGGCTTGTCCGCGGGGGCGAAACCAACGAAGGAGGCGGTGTAGCCGTTGTAGCGGCCCAATTGCTGATCGTATCGGTTCGCGGTGCCTGTCTTGCCCGCCACCCTGTATCCGGGGATGGCTGCCAGGGTACCGGTGCCCTCGGCGCTGACCGCCCCCTCGAGCATGGCGGCGATCTCATCTGCCGTGTTCTGACTGACCACCCTGGTCTGCCTGCCCGGCTTGCCGGCGACGAACCTGCCGTTCTCGTCGGTCATGCCCGCCACGATCTGCGGCTGCACCCTGACCCCGCCGTTGGCGATGGTCTGGTAGACGCTCGCGGTCTGCAGCGCGGTCACCGACACGCCCTGACCGTAGGCCACCGTGCAGCGCTGGGTGCCCGACCAGGTCGTGTGATCGGGCAGCAGCCCCGCCTCCTCGCCCGGCAGGCCGAGGCCGGGCCGCGCGCCGAAGCCGAAGTTCTTGAGCATCGTGTACAGGCCCTGGTCGCCGATCCTGCGCGCGGCCTGGATGGTGCCGACGTTGCTGGAGGTCTCGACGATCTGCTTGAACGTCATCACCTCCGTCTTGTGCGGGTGGGAGTCCTTCAGCGTCTGGTCGGCGCACCTGATGTGGTCGGCCACCTTGAAGGTCGTCTCGGGCGTGACGGCGCCCGCCTCGATCGCCGCGGCGGCGGTGATGACCTTGTTGGTGCTGCCGGGCTCGAAGACCTCGGCCACCGCGCGGTTGACGAAGGACCTGTCGGGCGCCTTCTGCCAGTTGTTCAGGTCGAGTTCCGGAGCGTTGGCCATGGCGACGATCTGGGCGGTCTTGACGTCCATCACGATCACGGTGCCGCTCAGCGCCCCGCTGGCGGCGACCTGCTCGGTGATGGCCTTCTGGGCGGCCCACTGGATGTCGCGGTCGATGGTCAGCCTGACGTCGCGGCCCTCGATCGGGGCCTGGCGCTGGCTGCGGGTCATCGGGATGCGCTGGCCGTCGCGGCCCTGCTCCATGCTCTGCTTGCCGTCACGTCCGGCGAGCACGGAGTTGCGCATCTGCTCGACGCCCTCGAGGCCGGTGCCGTCGTCGCCGACGAAGCCGATCAGCGTGCCTGCGAGGTCGCCCGCGGGGTAGGTCCTGCGGTAGGTCTTCTTGGTGGTGACCGTGGGCAGCTCCTGCTCCAGCAGCCTGTCGGCGACCAGGGGGTCGACGTCGCGGGCCAGGAGCTCGTAGCGCGAGGTGGTCTTGGCCAGCTTCGCCGCGATCTCGGCGGGGGGCTTGTTCAGCTCCTTGGCCAGCACCGCGGCCACGTGGGCGCGCTTGCCCGGGAGCACCTTGCTCGGGTCGATCGCGATCTCGCGCGCCTCGACCGTGACGGCCAGCTCGTGGCCGTTGACATCGGTGATGGAGCCGCGTTTGGCCTTGATGGTCTCGCTGACCACCCGCTGCTGGGCGGCCCTGGCCTCGTAGACCTTGGAGTCGAGGCCCTGCAGCTGGATGAGCCGTCCCGCGAAGATCGACAGGATGAACGTCATGCCGATCAGGCCGATGTTGATGCGCCTGCGCGGATTGCCCAGGCGCAGCACCAGCGGAGGACGCGGGGGGCGGGGCGGCGGCGGAGGCCTGCGCCCCTGCCTGCGCGGGTCGGAGCGCGGCGGGCCCTGGGGCGGGCCCTGCCTGGAGTCCTGCCTGGGGTCCTGGCGAGGGCCGCGCCGCTGGGCGCCCGCCCTCGGCTGGGGCACGGTGTCCTCGGAACGGACGCGCCTGCTCTCCTGCGCCGCCGCCCCTGTGAGCCCTCGGGGCAGGTCGAAGGGGTCGTCCGGGCGCGCCTGCCGTCCTTCTGGGCGGTCGGGCTCGTCCTTGCGGGGACGGGGCGCGTCGTCGGGAGCGCCGCGGCGGCCGGCGTCGTCCGGCCTGTTGCGGCGGGGCGGCTCGTCGGGCGAGGGACGGCCCGCGCCGCCCTGCCGTCCCGGCCTGCCAGGACCCGCGGGCGTACGACGAACGGCGCCGGGCCCTCCCTGAGAGCCGGCGCCGGCGCCGCCACGGCCGGGACCCTGCCCCCGGCCGCCTGACTCCCTCACCTGTCCTGGCCTACCTCGATCGAACCGACCGTCGGGTCCCACTTCTCGCCCTGCAGTTCGGCGTCGCGCGCGAGCTGGGCAGGCTGCTCCTTCTTGGCGTTGGCCTGCCTGAGCGCCTCGTTCTCCCGCTGCAGCTGGGCGGTCTCCTCACGCAGCGTGTTCTGGGTGAAGGAGTCGCGGTTGAGCACCGTGTTGAGCAGCAGCAGGCTGATCAGGCCGCCGCAGAGCAGGCCGACGACGAGCAGCACGAAGGGCGCGCGCTGCTTGCGCGACATCGGCCGCCGCACGCGCGCGGGCTTGGCCGCGCTCGCCTCCGCGGGGCGCGTGCGCGCAGTGGAGGGACGGGTCGCCGTCCGATCCACCGCGGGCGCGCTCGGCCTGCGGGCTCCGGTCCTAGCCGGAGCGGTCCTGGGCGCGCCGGCCCTGGCGGGCGCTCCCCGCCTGATCTCCTGCTCAGTACTCGTCAACACGGATCCTCTCTGCCGCCCTTAGCCGGGCCGAGGCCGCCCGCGGATTGCGGGCGAGCTCTTCGTCAGTCGGGAGCTCGGCTCCCCTCGTCAGGAGGCGGAACCGCGGCTGGTGAGCCGGCAACGGGACGGGCAGCCCCGGCGGGCTCGTGTCCCTGGTTCGCGCCGCGAGAACCTGCTTGGTCAGCCGGTCCTCAAGGGAGTGGTAGGAGAGAACGACGACTCTCCCACCCAGCGCCAGCGCGTCGAGTGAGGCTGGGAGCGCCGTCTCGAAAGCGGTCAGCTCCGCGTTGACCTCGATACGCAACGCCTGGAAAGTACGTTTTGCGGGGTTGCCCCCGGTACGCCGGGTCGCGGCCGGAATCGCTGCACGGACGATGTCGGCGAGCCGCTTAGTCGACGTTATGGCCTCCTTGGCCCTTTCCTTGACAATGAGCGCCGCGACACGCGGCGCGAACCTTTCCTCCCCGTAGTCGCGGAGGATGCGGGTCAGCTCTCCCACGGAGTAGGTGTTGACCACCTCCTCCGCCGTGAGCGACTGCTCGGTGTCCATGCGCATGTCGAGCCTGGCGTCGTAGGAGTAGGCGAAGCCTCGCTCGCCCTCGTCCAGCTGAGGGGAGGAGACGCCGAGATCGAACAGGACGCCGTCGATCACGGGCCTGCCCGCCCTCGCCAGCACCTCGGACATGTCGTCGGAGGAGGCGTGGACCAGCGTGACCCGGTCGGCGAAGGGAGCGAGCCTGCGCGTGGAGAACTCGATCGCGAAAGGATCGCGGTCGATGCCGATGAGGTGAAGGGAGGGATGCGCGGCGAGAAGCGCCTCCGAGTGACCGCCGAGGCCGAGGTTGGCGTCGACCACCACCGGCGAGGGCCCCGCCAACGCGGGGGCCAGGAGCTCCAGCACCCGCTCGAGCATCACCGGAACGTGACCACCCGTGCCCGCAGTGTTGCCATCTCCGTGCATTACTGAAACCCCCCTCCTGCTGAATGCGTCCGTACTCGCGGATGACGCTACGGCCCGCCCCCGGTGTCCCGCTCATGGGTCCCCACCCGTAGCCGTCCGGCCAGGTCCCCATCCGCACCCGCTTCGTGGACGCCTGCCATCTGACACCGGGGAAGGTGCATCAGCTGGCGGGCGAGTGGTTGCGGGTGGAGACCTCGCCGAACGACATCACCGACGGATCGGCCGTGACTAGAGAATCCCTGGCAGCACCTCCTCCGAGAGATCGGCGAAAGCCTGCTCCTGGTCCACCAGATAGGTGTCCCAGGCCTGTTGGTCCCAGATCTCCAGACGGGTGTTGGCTCCGATGACCACGCAGTCACGCTCCAGCCCCGCGTACCGCCTGAGGGCCTGCGGAATCGTGATGCGCCCCTGCTTGTCGGGAGTCTCGTCGGACGCGCTGGCGAAGAAGACACGGCTGTAGTCCCGGACCGCCTTGGCGGTGACCGGGGCAGTGCTGAGAGCCTCGGTAATGCGCTGGAACTCCCCCACGGGAAAGACGTAGAGGCATCGCTCCTGGCCTTTGGTGATCACAAGACCCTCCGCCAGCTCCTCACGGTACTTAGCCGGCAGGAACAGCCGTCCCTTGTCGTCAAGACGCGGTTGATGGGTGCCGAGGAACACCGGCCCCACCTCCCGTGCCTCATGAAGCGCTCAGCGCTGGTGCACCGGCCCTCCACTGCGCACCACCATACTCCACTTCTCCCCACCGTCAACTGATTCGAACTGTCTTCGGCCGCCGTTTCTCACGCGTTTACGCAGGTCAGAGCGGTGGAGTGGGGTGGGGGGCGGTGGGCGGCGCCGAGACGGCGCGGGCGTGTCGAACGCCGAAATGATCGGTGAATACCGGGCGACCGCGCCGGCCGTGGAGGAAAGTGGAGGAGCCGTGTCACCGGATTCGCACCACTATGCGACAAGAACCGGACGGATCGCCTGAACACTGTGGCTGTTCGCCGAATATCCACAAAAGTCGCTCAAGAACCCTCCTCGTCGTAGGGTCGTACACACAATGAAAAGGAATGGCAAGGCTCCCGCAATAGCAGCCCGAGCGGACGGTCGTTGCACTTCTCTCATGGAGGCCTGGTGGCAGTAACCCATGACGTCTCTCCCCAGCTCGACGAGCTGGTCTCCACCGCGCACCGGATTCGGCAGGCGATCGAATCGGTGATCGAGGGGAAGAGCGACGCCGTCCGGCTGACCCTCACCGTGTTGCTGTCGGAGGGCCACCTTCTCATCGAAGATGTCCCGGGCGTCGGCAAGACCATGCTGGCCAAGGCGTTGGCGCGCTCCATCGACTGTCCTGTCAGGCGTGTGCAGTTCACCCCCGACCTGCTGCCCAGCGACATCACGGGAGTGAGCGCCTACAACCAGCAGACGAGGGAGTTCGAGTTCAAGCCCGGCCCGATCTTCGCCAACATTGTGGTCGGCGACGAGATCAACAGAGCCTCGCCCAAGACACAGTCGGCGCTGCTGGAGTGCATGGAGGAGCACCAGGTGACCGTCGACGGCGTCACCTATGAGCTCGACTCCCCCTTCATGGTGATCGCGACCCAGAACCCCATCGAGATGGAGGGCACCTATCCCCTTCCCGAGGCGCAGCGCGACAGGTTCACCGCCAGGGTGGCGATGGGCTATCCCGAGCCCGCCGCCGAGCTGGAGATGCTCGACGTGCACGGCGGCACCTCCCCGCTGGACAAGCTGCAGCCCGTCGCCACCACCGCCGAGGTGCGCGCGCTGATCGAGGCCGTGCGCGGGGTCTACGTCTCCCAGCCGGTGAAGAAGTACGCCATCGACCTCGTGACGGCCACGCGCCACTCCCCCGACCTGCGTCTGGGCGCCTCGCCCAGGTCCACGCTCCAGCTGGTGCGCGCAGCGAGGGCGCACGCCGCGCTGTCGGGTCGCGACTACGTCATCCCCGACGACATGCAGGAGCTGGCCATCCCCGTCCTGGCCCACCGGCTGCTGCCGAGCATCGAGGCGCAGGGTCAGCGCCGCATGCCCGAGCAGGTGGTCACCGAGCTCGTACGGCGGGTGCCCGTGCCGGAGACCCGAGCGTCGTGATGGCCGGACTGCGCGCGCTCACCTCCAGGGGCAGGTCGTTCCTGGCCTCGGGGGTGGCCGCGCTGCTGATGGCGCTGCTGCTCGGTGAGCACGACCTGCTGAGGATCGGCGTGCTGATCATGTCGCTGCCGCTGCTCGCAGCGTTGGTCGTGGCCAGGACCCGCTACCGGCTGAGCTGCGCCAGGCGCCTCGACCCTCCCAGGAGGGAGGTGGGCGGCGAGGCGACCGTCACGTTGCGGCTGGAGAACGTCACCCGCCTGCCGACCGGACTGTTGCTGATCGAGGACACCGTTCCCTACGCCCTCGGCGCCAGGCCCAGGTTCGTCCTGGACAGAGTGGAGTCCAAGGGCGTCAGGGAGATCGACTACCGCGTCCGCTCCGACCTGCGTGGCCGCTACACCATCGGCCCCCTGTCGGTACGGATCACCGACCCCTTCGGCCTGGTCGAGCTGACAAGGGCGTTCACCATCAGCGACACCCTCGTCGTGACGCCCCAGGTGGTCGCGCTGCCGCACGTGCGCCTGTCCGGGGAGTGGACCGGCGGCGGCGACAGCCGTACGAGGAGTGTGGCGGCGGCGGGCGACGACGACGTCGCCCCTCGCGAGTACCGGCAGGGCGACGACCTGCGCAGAGTGCACTGGCGCTCCACCGCCCGCTACGGCGAGCTGATGGTGCGCCGTGAGGAGCAGCAGTGGCAGAGCAGGGGGGCGCTGCTGCTCGACACCCGCAGGCACGCCCACCGCGGCGAGGGTCCCCGCTCCTCCTTCGAGGTGGCCGTCTCCGCCGCCGCCTCGATCGGCCTGCACCTGGCCCGTGAAGGACTGGGCGTGCGCCTGGTCACCGACCAGGGGCCCGAGCACCTGAGCGAGAGCGGGGTCGGCTGGTCGCTGCTCGACACGCTCGCCGTGGTGCGCAACAGCCCCGCCAGGTCGCTGGAGCTGGGCATCAACGCGCTGCGCCAGGGCGGAGGCGACGGCCTGATCGTCGCCGTGCTCGGCGCCGTGGACCCCGAGGAGGCCAGGGAGCTGGCCAAGGTCAGGCACGGCGGCGCGACGGGCGTGGCCGTCCTGCTCGACGTGGAGGGCTGGGAGGCAAGGGAGTACGGCTCGGCCGACCGCAGGCAGGCGGTCGAGGCGGTGCTGGCCGGGTCGGGCTGGCGGATCGTCACCCTGCCCGCGGGCACCTCCCTCGCCACTGTCTGGCCGAGCGCGGGTGTCAAGACCCGCTTCGCCGTGGGAGGTGCGGCATGAGGCTGCCCATCTGGTCGGGTGTCGCCACCCTGGCGGTGTCGCTGACGCTCTATCCGCTGTTCGCAGGCGGCGCGTGGCTGTGGGGCTCGCTCGGAGCGGTCCTCGCCGTCACCGTCGCGGGTGTGGTGAGCAGCAGGCTGACCCTCCCCGGGTGGGCGGCGCCGGTGCTCGGCCTGGTCGCGCTCGGCGTCTACCTCACCGCCGTCTACACGGGTGAGAAGGCGTGGGCGCTGCTGGTGCCGACCAAGGAGTCGGCAGGGGCGCTGCTCGACCTGCTGGCCACGGGCTTCGCCGACATCCAGCGCTTCGCCGCCCCCGTGCCCGACGACCCCCCGATCTCCATGCTCACCACCGCGGGCGTCGGGCTCATCGCGATCGTCGTCGACCTGTTCGTCACCCGCCTGCGCAGGGCGGCACTGGCCGGCCTTCCGCTGCTGGCGCTGTTCACGGTGCCCGCCGCGGTGCTGCCCGACCCGATCGGCTGGCCCGCCTTCATCCTCGGCGCGCTCGGCTTCACCAGCCTGCTGATCGCCGACGGCCGCGAGCGCGTGGGGCACTGGGGCAGGGCCGTCCTGGTACGGCGCAGCCGCGCCGCCGGGAGCGGCAACCAGGAGACGGCCGACACCCGCGGGCTGCGCCTTTCCGGCAAGCGCATCGGGTTCACCGCGATCGCGCTGGCAGTGGTGGTGCCCGCGCTGCTGCCGACGCTCGAGCCCGACCCGCTGTTCGGGTTCGGGGTGGGCGGCGGCGGCAAGGGCAAGGGCGGCACCATCAGCGTGCCGGACCCTGTCGCCAACCTCAGGGGGCGGCTGCAGCTGCCCGAGAACACCGCCGTTCTCTCCTACACCAGCAGTGACGACGCGCCCCGCTATCTGAGGATCTACGCCCTCGACGTCTTCGACGGCGAGCGCTGGACGATGACCAAGATGAAGGGCCGGCCGGAGAACAGGGTCGACCAGGGTCCGCTCCCGCCGCCGCCAGGCCTCGCGCCCTCGACCAAGACCTCGAGGGTCGAGACCGACATCCAGATCAGCGACGACGTCGACCCGCTGGAGTTCCTGCCGCTGCCGTACCCGCCGCAGCTGGTGAGGGCGGAGGGAGACTGGCGCGCCGACGTCGACTCGCTGATGGTCTTCTCCTCGGGCGACCTGGCCAGCGGCCTGCAGTACCAGGTGGTCAGCACCGAGCCGGAGCCGACCGCCGACCAGCTCGACGCCTCCTCGGAGCGTCCCGAGATCGACCCTCGCTACGTGCAGCTGCCCGAGCTGCCCACGCTGATCAGGGAGCTGGCCACGGAGATCGTGGCCGACAGCCCGACGAAGTACGAGGCGGCGGTCAAGCTCCAGCAGTTCTTCACCAGGACCGGCGGCTTCACCTACAGCCTGGAGACCCAGGGGCACAACACCGAGGCGCTGACCGACTTCCTCATCCAGAGCAGGACGGGCTACTGCGAGCAGTTCGCCTCGGCGATGGCGGTGCTGGCCAGGTCGATCGGGATCCCCGCGAGGGTGGCGATCGGCTACACGGGCGGGACCAAGATCGAGAGCCGCTGGGAGGTGCGCACGCACGACTCGCACGCCTGGCCCGAGCTGTACTTCGAGGGGGTGGGCTGGCTGGCCTTCGAGCCGACGCCCGCGGGCAGCGCGGGACAGGGCACCGCCCGCGTCCCCGACTACTCGCTGCCGAGGCCCGCCGAGACCACGCCGAGCACCGACGACCCGAGCACGAGCCCCACCACGGGCTCCGACACCCCCTCGGGCGCGCCCAACAGCCGCGACAGGCTGAGGGAGCTCGACCCCGAGGGCGTCTACAGCGGCCCGATCACGCCGGTGGAGACCACGCCGCTCTGGGTCACGATCGGCCTCGGGGTGGCCGCGCTGCTGGTTCTGCTGCTCATCCCCGCGATGGTCAGACTGGTGATCAGGAACCGGCGGGTACGGGCGCTGACCTGGAAGATCTCAGGACCCTCCGACGAGGTGACGGCCAGGGCGGAGAAGGTGGACCGCTCGGTCGCCGCGGCCTGGGCCGAGCTCGACGACGTGCTGTGCGACTACGGGATGGCGCGGGCGCCGAGCGAGACCCCGAGGGCGCTGGCCCGCCGGCTCACCCAGCAGCACGAGTTCGACGCCGAGGCGGCCGGAGCGATCACCGCGATCGCCTCCGCCGTGGAGCGGCTGCTGTTCGCGCGCGACCCCGGCTCGATCACGCCGTTGAAGAGGGAGCTGCGGATCGTACGGCGGGCGCTGGCGGCCACGGCCTCACGCGGCAGGCGGATCAGGGCGACGCTGCTGCCGCCCTCCACCCTGCTGCGGATGCGCGGCATGGGAGAGAGAGTGCTGGACGGCTTCGACCGCCTGGAGAACATCAGGCTCTGGAGCAGGGCAGCACGAAAGAACGCCTGACCCTCGTATCGTGCGGCCGTTCCTCGGACGGAGCGGCCGCACGATCAGGTAAGGATCAGCGCTCGTCGTGACGACGGCGCCAGCGTTCTTCCATGCGTTCCATGAAACTTCCCCGGTTGCCCCGGCGCTGGCCCTTGCCCGGCGTTGGCACGCCGGACCCGGACGCACCGGAGTCACCGAATCCGTTCATGCGCTTCCAGCTGGACAGACCCCACAGACACGCGGCGAGCATGACCACGAAACCGCCGACGCCGAGCGGGATCTGGGCGATCACGACGCCGACCATCATCACGACGATGCCCAGCGCAAAGCCGATGGAGGCTTTGACCAGGCGTCGCTTGTAATGGCTGCGCGGATCGCTGATCCGAACGGTATTGGCCCACTTCGGGTCCTCGGCGTAGAGGGCCTGCTCGATCTGGTCGAGCAAGCGCTGCTCGTGCTCAGAGAGCGGCACGGCGCCTCCCAAGGACGGCCCCATTTCGGGGAAGACGGCAACGGACGACACGGGGTGTCCGAACCTCGCGGTCGGTTATCCCCAGAATACGAGGCTGTAGACGTAGGCGAAAGAAAACGTCCAACGTAGACCAAACCGGAGGTGACGTCATAGCTCTAGACATGCCTATTCTCCCCCACCCTCCGAGATGTCGCGACATCGGGCGTCATGCCTCCATTTCATCAAGTCGTCCCCGGACTAGTGAAGCCGGGACCACCGCATCGGGGCCGAATCTTCTGATCGCTTTGTCCATCGCTCGTTCGGCCTCCCTCCAGCCGGTCTCCTTCTCACCCAGGCTGAGCTGGTGAGATGCCGACTCGGCCGGCTTGAGGTTCTCCATGCGGACCCCGACAAGCCGGAGCCTGACCCGCTCGAGCCCGGCCGCCGCGAAGAGCTCGCAGGCCGTCGCGTAGATCTCCTGCGCGACGTCGGTAGGCTCACGCAGCGTCCGCGACCTGGTGATCGTGGAAAAATCGGCGCGGCGCAGCTTCACACTTACTGTTCTGCCCACATGGCCGCCCGCACGCACCCTGGCGGCCACCCGTTCGGACAACCGCAGAAGTTCGCGCTTGATCACCTCGGGATCGTCGACGTCGGCGGCGAACGTCTCCTCCGCGCCGATGCTCTTGTCAGGCACGTGCGCGGTCACGGGGCGCTCGTCGCGGCCCCACGCCAGCGCGGCCAGGTGGGTGCCGGCCGCGTGGCCGAGCTCTCGCTGCAGCGTCGTCAGCGGAACCCTGGCGAGATCGCCCACGCTCCTGATGCCGAGGCGCACCAGCGCCTGCTCGGTGCGCTCGCCCACGCCCCACAGGGCGCTGACGGGCAGCGGATGGAGGAAGTCGACCACCTTGTCGGCGGGCACGACGAGCAGGCCGTCGGGTTTGCACTGCTTGGAGGCGAGCTTGGCGACGAACTTGCTGCTGGCCACGCCGACCGAGCAGGTGATGCCGAACCTGTCGAGCACCTCGGCGCGGATCCTGGCCGCGATGTCGGCGGGCGAGCCCAGCCTGCGCCTGGCGCCCGCCACGTCGAGGAAGGCCTCGTCGGAGGCGATCGGCTCCACCAGCGGGGTGATCGAGTGGAAGATCTCCATCACGCCCTTGGAGACCTCGGAGTACTTGCCGTGGCTGGGCGGGATGATCACGGCCTGGGGACACATCCTGCGGGCCCTGCTCATCGGCATGGCCGAGTGCACGCCGTACTGCCTGGCCTCGTAGGTGGCGCTGAGCACCACGCCGCGGCCGGCGGGCGAGCCGACGATCACGGGCCGGCCCCTCAGCTCGGGACGGTCGAGCAGCTCGACGCTGGCGAAGAAGGCGTCCATGTCGACGTGGAGGATCGGGCACGCGCTGTCATCGGCCCCGATCCTGGCGACGGGGCCGACTCCGGTGATCTGCTTGCGCGACACGACGTGATTCTACCCGAACATTCGTTCGACAGACCTCCGCGTGCGGAGGACGTCCGGCGAGGGCCTCACCGGTGGCCCAGGACGTGCAGCTGGGTGGCGATGTCGCGCAGCACGGGATGCGTGGCCGCGGCCTGCTCCAGCGCGATCAGGGCCTCGGCCGCGCCGGGCTCGCCGTCGACCAGGCGGCTCGGCACGAGGTCGGCGAAGACCCTGACGCCGTGCACCTCCCCCACCTGGAAACCGGTCGCCGAGAGGAGCTCAGCGAGCGTCTGAGCGGTGAACCTGCGCGGGGTGGGGTCACGGTCGCCCCAGCGCCCCTGCGGGTCCTCCAGAGCTGCTCTGGCCTCGTCGAAGTGCCCGGCAAGCGCCCTGTGGATGGCGCTGGCGACGGGGTTGGCCGCCAGCACGCTGACCGCGCCTCCGGTGCGCAGCAACCCCGCCACGGCGGTAAGCGCGGAGGTCGGGTCCTCGACGTACTCCAGCACGCTGTGGCACAGCACCAGGTCGGCGCCGTCGCGGGGCAGGAGCTCACCGAGGTCGGCCGCGTCGCCCTGCATGGCCCGCACGCCCACCCCCCGCTCGGCCGCCCTGCGCTCGAGCGCGAACAGCGAGTCGGGGCTCGGGTCGACCACGGTGACGGCGTGGCCCAGTTCGGCCAGCGGGACGGCGAAGCCGCCCGTGCCGCCTCCCGCGTCGACGATGTCGAGCCGCTCGCGGCCCGTCTCCCGCGCCCTCGCGGCCAGCACCGCCCGCAGCGCGTCCCAGACGACGGCGGTGCGCACCGCCGGGGTCGCCTGCTTGGTGATGCTCTCAGCACGCAACGTCGGCTCGCCTCCTCGATTCCTCCGCGCTGGTGGCCCCGAACGCGATGTCCGCAGGGGTCGGCCCCGCGCGGCTGCCGTCCGCACAGGGGTGCTCCCCCTGTCGCGGCCCGCCCCCGCGAGGGAGAGCACCGCGACACGGGCCAGCCTACGCCGTCAGGAGCGGGCTGGGCATACTAGATCACGGGGAGGTCACGGTGGGCGGTGGACACGGGCACGGGCAGGCGAGCGCCACGGCGCGGCACCACGGCAGGCTGCTGGTCGTCGTCGCGATCACCTCGCTCGTCTTCGTCGTGCAGGTGGTCGGCGGCATCGCGGCCAACAGCCTGGCGCTCATCTCCGACGCGCTGCACGTGGCCACCGACATCACCGGCGTCCTCATGGCGCTGATCGCCTCGCACTTCGCCGCGAGGCCCGCCTCCGAGCGGCGCACGTTCGGCTACTACCGCCTGGAGATCCTCGCGGCGATGGTGAACGCGATCGTGCTGTTCGGCATCGCGATCTGGGTCTTCAGCGAAGCGTGGACGCGCCTGTTCGCCCCTCCCGAGGTGTCGTCGGGGCTGGTGCTGGTCATCGCGCTCTTCGGCCTGGCCGTCAACGCGCTCTCCCTCGGCCTGCTGCACAGGGGGCAGCAGGAGTCGCTCAACGTGAGGGGCGCCTACCTGGAGGTCCTGGGCGACCTGCTGGGGTCGGTGGCGGTCGTGGCAGCCGCGGTGGCCATCCAGCTGACCGGCTGGTGGGTCATCGACCCGATCGCCTCGGTCGTGGTGGCGGCGATGATCCTGCCGAGGGCGTGGCGGCTGCTGCGCGAGGCCGTGGAGGTGCTGCTGGAGGCCACGCCGAAGGGCATGGACCTGAGTGAGATCCGCAGGCACATGATGGACAGGCACGGCGTGCTGGACGTGCACGACCTGCACGCCTGGACGCTGACCAGCGGGCTGCCCGTGCTGTCGGCGCACGTCGTGGTGGAGGACTCCCGTCTCAGGGACGCGGGGCGGCTGCTCGACGAGTTGCACGAGACGCTGCTCGGGCGCTTCGACGTCGAGCACTCCACGATCCAGATCGAACCCGTCGGCCACTCCGACCACGAGGGCGCCAGGCACGCCTAGCGACCGACCTGCACACCTACGCGTCGAAGGCGGCCAGGACGCGTTTGGGCGCGCGCAGGCGCCAGGCGTCGGTGAGCAGTTCGGCCAGCTCCTCCGCGTCGACGGCGCCGAAGCGCACCAGCACCGCGGCGTAGCCGTCGTAGTGCGGCAGGGTGAAGAACGTGCCGGGCTCGGCGGCGACCAGCTCGCGCTTGTGCTCCTCCGAGGCCACGGGCAGCACGAGGACGTCGCCCTCCTCCCTGATCCTGGCGAACCACCTCGCCTTGACGTAGAAGGCAGGCGTGCCGTGCATGGGCCGCTCGGCGGTCTCGGGCAGTTCGAGCGCGATCCGCCGCACGTCGTCCTCGGTCACCATGTCCTCATCATGCCGCGCACCCCCGACCGGAACCACCCGGGCCGTCTTGGCCACGCGCCGAGGGTGGCGCGTGACCCGGCCTGCCGTACGGGGAGACGGGTTTACAGGGTGATGCTGGGTTTGAGCTGCTTGAAGCGCGCCAGCAGGCCGTTGATGAACTGGGGCGACTCGTCGGTGGACAGCTCGGAGGCCAGGTGCACCCACTCGCTGATCACCACGCCCTCGGGCACGTCGGGCATCCACAGCAGCTCGTAGGTGCCGCCGCGCAGCAGGTTGCGGTCGACCGCGGGCATGCGCTCCAGCGTCCACCCCTCGGCGTACGTCGTGATGAGCTCGTCGATGCGCGCCGCGTGCCTGGCCACACCCTCGACGATCGCCGAGGTGTACTCGTTGACCGGCGGCTCCTGCCGCTCCACGCGCTCGGCGAGGATCTTCAGCGGGTCTTCCTCACGCGCCTCGGCCTCGAAGAGGATGTCGAGGGCGCGCCTGCGTGCTTTACCTCGGGCGGACACTCAGGCCCGGCCGAGGTATTCGCCGCTGCGAGTGTCGACCTTGACCTTCTCGCCGGTGGTGATGAACAGCGGCACCTTGATCTCGGCGCCGGTCTCGAGCGTGGCGGGCTTGGTGCCGCCGGTGGAGCGGTCGCCCTGAAGGCCGGGCTCGGTGTTGGCGATCAGCAGCTCGACCGCCGCGGGCAGGTCGACGTAGAGCGCGGCGCCCTCGTTGAAGGCGACGGTGGCCAGCGTGTTCTCGAGCATGTAGTTGGCGGCGTCGCCGACGGTCTTGGCGGGCACGTTGACCATGTCGTAGGTCTCGGTGTCCATGAAGACGAAGTCGTCGCCGTCCTTGTAGGAGAACTGCATCTCGCGCTTGTCGACGTTGGCCACGTCGACCTTCACGCCGGCGTTGAAGGTCTTGTCCACGACCTTGCCCGAGAGGACGTTCTTGAGCTTGGTGCGCACGAACGCGCCGCCCTTGCCCGGCTTGACGTGCTGGAACTCCACAACGGACCAGAGCTCACCGCCGTCGAGCTTCAGCACGATGCCGTTCTTGAGGTCGTTGGTCGTCGCCACTCGCTTCTCCCGGATGCGGCCGCTCTACAGGACGAGCAGCTCCTTGGTCGTCTTCGTGAGGAGTTCCGATCCGCCTTCACGCGTCACGAGCGTGTCCTCGATGCGGACCCCACCCCGGCCCGGAAGGTACACCCCCGGCTCGACGGTGATCGGAACTCGATCCTCTAGTCTACCGGTCCGCGAAGGACCCAGGAACGGCTCCTCGTGGATCTCCAGGCCGACGCCGTGTCCCAGGCCGTGGCGGAAGTGCTCGGCGTGTCCCGCCTCGGCGATCATCGACCTGGAGGCGGCGTCGACGTCGCCCGCCCCTCCGCCCGGTCGCACGGCCTCGCGTCCGGCCCGCTGGGCCTCGCGGACGAGGTCGTAGACCTCCCGCTGCCAGCCGTCGACGTGGCCGAGGGCGACGGTGCGGGTCATGTCGGCGTGGTAGCCCTTGTAGAGGGCGCCGAAGTCGAGGGTGACCAGGTCGCCCGCGCGCAGCTCGCGGTCGGTCGGCGCGTGGTGCGGGACGGCGCCGTTCTCGCCGGCGGCCACGATGGACTCGAAGGCGGGCCTGTCGGCGCCGAGCTCGACCATGCGGGCCTCCAGCACGCGGGCGACCTCGCGCTCGGTCACGCCCGGCCTGATCCTGTCCTGGATGTCGGCGAAGGCCTGGTCGGAGATGGCGCAAGCGGTGCGCAGCAGCTCGATCTCCTCCTCGTCCTTGACCATGCGCAGTCGCTCGACGAGGGGCTCCAGCGCGACCAGGCCGTCGCCCAGCCGGTTGTAGACCGCCACGGTCATGTGCCCCGCCTCGATGCCGACGCCCTTCGCGGCCAGCTCGCCCGCGACGTCGGTGGCCTCCACGACCTCGACGTCGAGCTCGCGCGTCTTGTCGATGTAGCGGGAGTCGGTGGCCAGGCGCGCCGAGCCGTCCGCCCTGACCAGGACGGCGGCGTTGGAGCTGTCGAGCCCGGTGAGGTAGCGGACGTTGACCGGGTTGGTCACGAGGACGGCGTCGACGCCGTGCGGCAACGCGGCGAGGGCGGCCCTGCGCCGGGCGAAATCCATGGGCATTTCACCAAGTATTGACCACGTTCGCGGCAGGCGGCTACGGTCCCCTTGAAGGTTAGGAAGGTTTACTAACTCGTGGAGCAGCCGATGCGGATCGTCTTAGCCCTCGCCCTCGCCCTCACAGGAGCGCCAGCCATGCAACCGAGTGGCCACATCCGCGTCGACCAGGTCGGCTTCGCGCCGGGCGAGGCCAAGCACGCCTACCTCATGACCAGCGGCAAGCCCGCCGCCTTCACGGTGGTGGACAGCAGGGGCAGGCCGGTGCTGAAGGGCACGGCGGGCCGCGACCTCGGCGCGTGGAACGCCGCCTACGCCCACGTCTACGACCTCGACCTGACCGGCCTGAAGCGTCCGGGCAGCTACCGGATCAAGTCGGGCGGCCTCACCTCCGCCGAGTTCGCGATCGCCCCCTCTCCCCTGCTGGCGCTGCCCGCCTCCAAGATCGTGACGTTCTTCGGCGGCCAGCGCGACGGCGGCAGGCGGCACTCCACGGACAAGGCGGCCGACGTCTACGACTGGCCCGTCTTCACCGGGCCCGACACCGACCAGATCAAGGGCGAGCTGACAAAGGTCGGCGGCCCCGTCGACGTCGAGGGCGGCTGGTTCGACGCGGGCGACTACCTGAAGTTCACCCACATCCTGGCCTACGTCGACACGCTGATGTGGGCGGCAAGGAGGGACGGAGGGCCGGTCGCCGACCCACGTCTGCGGTCCGAGGCCGAGCACGGCCTGAAATACCTGGACAAGATGTGGGACGGGAAGTCCAGGACCCTCTACATCCAGGTGGGCGTCGGCGCGGGCAACGCCGAGGGCACCTTCGTCGGCGACCACGACATATGGCGCCTGCCCGAGAGCGACGACTCCTCGAAGGAGAAGTACATCCGTAACCGCCCTGTCTTCAGGGCCGCCCCGCCCGGCGAGCCGATCAGCCCCAATCTCGCCGGCCGTACGGCGGCGGCCTTCGCGCTGGCCGCCCAGGTCGAGCCCGACAGGCGCAAGGCGCGGGCATGGCTCGACCAGGCCGCGGAGATCTACGCCATGGCGAAGACCACGGACGTCGGCCCGCTGGTCACCTCCCTGCCGCACGCCTTCTACCCCGAGAGCGTCTGGCGCGACGACATGGAGCTGGGCGGCGCCGAGCTGGCGCTGGCCGCCCAGCGCCTCGGCGACCCCAGGGCGGCGCAGTGGCTGGCGCAGGCCTCCCACTGGGCGGAGGAGTACATCGCCAACGACACCGGCGACACCCTGAACCTCTACGACGTGAGCGCCCTGGCCCACGCCGACCTGATCAGGGCGGGGGCGGCCATGAAGGACGCCCTGGCCGCCGACCTGAAGGCGCAGCTGGAGATCGGCGCCTCCCGCGCCGCGAAGGACCCGTTCAGGGCGGGAGCGCGCTACGACCAGTTCGACTCGGTGCCGCACGCCTTCGGCCTGGCCGCCACCTCCAGGCTCTACAGGTCGGTGACGGGTGACCGCTCCTACGACGCCTTCGGCACCCAGCAGCGGGGGTGGGCCTTCGGCGCCAACCCGTGGGGCGTCTCCTTCGTCCAGGGCGTCGGCGACAACTCGATCGCCTGCCCGCACTACCAGATCGCCAACCTGACGGGCAGGCCCGCGACCGGCGCCGTGGTCAACGGGCCCAACGCGGCCTCGCTGTTCGACGACGGGCTCGGCGGCCACTTCGAGGAGATGGCCAAGTGCCCCGCCGACGGCGTGGACCGCTACGAGCAGTTCACCGGGCGCGGCAGCAGGTTCGTCGACGACGTGCGGTCGTGGCAGGCCTCCGAGCCCGCCGACGACTTCGCCGCGATCGCGCTCTACGCGCTCACCCTGATGGCCAGGGACTGACCCGCCCGTACGGCGGGGCCGGCGCTTCCTGCCGGCCCCGCCGTACTGGTCGACCTCGCGGTCGGTGCACGCCGTGGGAGACGACCGGGTAGCTGCCTGAGGCCCGGCCTCGGGCAGGGCGCTCAGCGTGGCGTGGACCTGCTCGTCCTCGTGGCGCGTGTCCCGAATTCACGCTCGGCCGTAGCCTGAAGGGGTGCTGCGGCGGACAATCAAGGCAATGGACATCGAGTCGCCCGCGAAACTGGCCGACCTGCTCGACCAGCACGCCTACCTCGCCGACGAGGGGCTGTCGACGGCCGCCTTCCTCGCCCTCAGGATGGGACGGCCACTGTTCCTCGAGGGCGAGGCGGGGGTCGGCAAGACCGAGCTGGCCAAAACCATGGCCCTGCTGCTCGACGCCCCGCTGATCCGCCTGCAGTGCTACGAGGGACTCGACGCCGCCCAGGCGCTCTACGACTGGGACTTCGCCCGCCAGCTGCTCCACCTCAAGGCGGCGGAGGCGGCGGGGATCACCGACGCGGGCAGGCTGGAGGGCGAGATCTACGACCGCCGCTTCCTCATCGCGCGCCCGCTGCTCAGGGCGATCGAGACCGATCCCGCGGTGCTGCTGGTGGACGAGATCGACAGGGCCGACGACGAGTTCGAGGCGTTCCTGCTCGAGGTGCTGTCGGACTTCACGATCTCCGTGCCCGAGCTCGGCACGATCAGCGCGCGCACGCCGCCTGTCGTGGTCGTCACCTCCAACCGCACCCGCGAGGTCCACGACGCGCTCAAGCGCCGCTGCCTCTACCACTGGCTCGAGCATCCGAGCTTCGAGCGGGAGGTGGCCATCCTGCTGCGCAGGCTGCCCGAGTGCACCGAGGCGCTGGCCCGCCAGGTGGCGAGTACGGCCGCGCGGCTGCGCGAGCACGGCCTGGTCAAGCCGCCCGGCATCGCCGAGACACTCGACTGGACCGAGGCCCTGCTCACGCTCGGCGCCCGCGACCTCGATCCGGGTCTGGCCGCCGTCACGCTCGGCGCGGCGCTGAAGTACAGGGAGGACGTGGAGAAGGTACTCGGCAGCGGGGTCCTGGGCCGTGCGTGACCTGGCAGCCACCATGACCGGGTTCGCCCGCACGCTGCGGGCCGCAGGGGTGGGGGCCGACCACGAGCGCACCCAGAACCTGCTGAAGGCCCTCGGCCACCTCGACGTGGCCCGTCGCGAGGACGTCTACTGGGCAGGCCGCCTCACCCTGTGCGCCACGCCCGACGACCTGCCCCGCTACGACCGCTGCTTCGCCGCCTACTTCGGCGGCATGCGGGCCGTGCGGGGCCTGAGGAGAGCCGCGACGGTCACCAGGCACCTGGCAGGCGGCGAGGGAGAGGGCGAGCGGGGCCAGGAGGCGGTTCTCGCCACCGCCAGCCCCCTCGAGGTGCTGCGCCAGAGGGACGTGGCGGCGCTGAGCGAGGCCGAGCGCGCCGAGGTGCACCGCATGCTGGCCCTGCTGCGCGCCCGCAGGGAGCGGCGGCTCTCACGCAGGCTCGTGCCCTCCCGCAGGGGCAGGCTCGACCAGCGCAGGACCGTCCGTGAGGCGCTCAGGAAGGGCGACGTCGCGCGCCTGCGCCACCGCGACCGGACCACCAGGCCGCGCAAGGTGGTGCTGCTGGTGGACGTCAGCGGCTCGATGGCCCCCTACGCCGAGACGGTGCTGCGCTTCGCGCACGCCATGGCCAGGACCGAGCCCAGGGCCACGCGGGTCTACTCGATCGGCACCAGGCTCACGCCGATCAGCGTCGAGCTGCGCCACCGCGACCCCGGCACCGCGCTCGCCGAGGTCTCCAAGGCGATCCCCGACTGGAGCGGGGGCACCCGGCTCGGCGAGGAGCTGCGCGAGCTGCTGAACAGGACCAGCGTGCGCGGCGCCATCGTGGTCGTCGCCTCCGACGGCTGGGAGCGCGGCGACCCCGCGCTGCTCGGCGAGCAGATGGCGCGGCTGGCCCGCCAGGCGCGGCGGGTCATCTGGGTCAACCCGCACAAGGGACACGAGGACTACCAGCCGCTCACCGGGGGGATGCGCGCGGCGCTGCCGTTCATCGACGACCTGGTGGCAGGCCACAGCCTGGCCGCCTTCGAGGAACTCTCCGAGAGGCTTTCAGATGCGCGACGTCCTGCCTGAGATCATGCGGTGGTGGGAGTCCGGGCTGCGCTTCGGCCTGGCGACGGTGGTGCGAACCTTCTCCAGCGCGCCCAGGCCTCCTGGCGCGGCCATGGCGGTGCGCGGCGACGAGGTCGTGGGCAGCGTCTCGGGCGGCTGCGTCGAGGGCGCGGTCTTCGAGCTGGCCTCCGAGATCGAGACCCCCGTGCTCCAGAGGTACGGCGTCAGCGACGACGACGCCTTCTCCGTGGGGCTGACCTGCGGCGGCACCATCGACATCCTCGTCGAGCCGATCTCGATCGAGTCCTATCCCGAGATGGGTGAGATCTTCGCCTCCGTCAGGGCGCACGAGCCTGTGGCCGTCGCGACGGTCGTGGCGGGCCCCGGCGTCATCGGCGCGCGCAGGGTGATCTGGCCAGGCCGCGCCTCGGGCTCGCTCGGCGTCGAGCGGCTGGACGAGGCGGTGGACGACGACGTGCGCGGCATGCTGGCCCAGGGCCTGACCGGGATCAGGCACTACGGCCGGCACGGCGAGCGCCGCCTGGACGACCTGTCGGTCTTCGTGCAGTCGTTCGCGCCGCCGCCGCGCATGCTGGTCTTCGGCGCCATCGACTTCGCCGCCGCCGTCGCGCGCATGGGCAAGTTCCTCGGCTACCACGTCACCGTCTGCGACGCCAGGCCCGTCTTCGCCACCGCCAAGCGCTTCCCCGAGGCCGACGAGGTGGTGGTCAGGTGGCCGCACGACTACCTGGCCTCCATCCAGGTCGACGAGCGGACGGTGATCTGCGTGCTCACCCACGACCCGAAGTTCGACGTGCCGCTGCTGGAGGTGGCGCTGCGCACCCCCGCGGGCTACGTCGGGGCGATGGGCTCGCGCCGTACGCACGAGGACAGACTGGCCAGGCTGCGGGAGGTGGGCCTGAGCGAGCGGGAGCTGAGCCGGCTGCGCTCGCCCATCGGGCTCGACCTGGGCTCGCGCACGCCCGAGGAGACCGCCGTGTCGGTGATGGCGGAGCTGATCCAGCTGCGCTGGGGTGGGAGCGGTCGCCCGCTGAGCGAAACCGGCGGGCGCATCCACGGGGAGGTCTGATGACACAGGTGGTGGGGCTGCTCCTGGCGGCCGGGCGCGGGGCGCGCCTCGGCAGGCCCAAGGCGCTGCTGGAGTACGAGGGCGAACGGCTGGTCGACAGGGGCGTGCGGCTGCTGCACGAGGGCGGCTGCCACCCGGTGATCGTCGTGCTGGGCGCGGCGACCGTGCAGGTGCGCGGCGCGGTGGTGGTGCGCAACCCCTCCTGGCGTGACGGCATGGGCTCCTCGCTGCGCGTGGGCCTGGCCGCGCTGCCCTCCGACGCCACGGCGGTGGTGGTCGCGCTGGTGGACCAGCCGTTCGTCGAGCCCGCCGCGGTGCGGGCGCTGATCGACAGCGGGGCCGAGCTCGCCGTCGCCACGTACGGCGGGCGCCGCCGCAACCCGGTGCTGATCGCCAGGCGGCACGTCGAGCGGGTGGCGGAGCTGGCGGTGGGCGACGTCGGGGCCAGACCGTTCCTGAAGGCCCACCCCGAGCTGGTCACCGAGGTGGAGGTGCCCGGCGACCCTCGCGACATCGACACGCCCGAGGACCTGGCCCGTCTGGTGACCGGCGAGGCCCCCGGCTGACCGGGGCGGGTCAGGGCGCGCCGGGTCAGGGGCGCGCCAGGTCATCGGAGGCGCGCCAGGTCATCGGAGGCGGGCCGGGGCGGGCCGGGTCAGAGGCGGAAGGAGGCCGTCGCGGCGCGGTGGTCGCTGCCCGTCGCGGGGGCCACTCCGGCGCGGGTGGGCTTCAGCCCCTTGTAGAGGATGTGGTCGGGCCTGGTGATCGGGAAGCTCGACGGCCAGGTGAACCCGAACCCCTCCCCCACCTCCTCCTGCGCGTTGAGCAGCGGCGGGGTGAGGTTGCTGAGGCCCCTGTCGTAGGTGGCGGTGTTGAGGTCTCCGAGCAGCAGGATGCGCTCGCTCTTGTCGGCCTCGATGAGCTTGCGCGCCTCCGCCAGTGTCCTGTCGCGGGTCGCGGTGTGCCCGGGACGGGCGGAGGCCAGGTGCATCACGTAGACGGTGACGTCGCCCTCGGGGGTCTTGGCCACCGTGCGCAGGGCGCGCTCCCAGCCGAGGCCGACGTCGAAGTAGTCGGGTTCGGACAGCGGGAACCTGCTCCACAGCCCGACCGTGCTGACGTTCCGGTGGAACTTGAAGATCTTGTTGAGCGCCTTGGCGGCGGGCCCTCCGGGTGTGAGCTCCTGCGCGGCGACCATGTCGAGGCCCTCGGCGATGGCCCGCACCGCCGAGCCCGAGGAGTTGTTGCGCACGCCCACGTTGACCGTGGCCACCGACAGGTCGCTGGCCCCTCCAGGGGAGGAGCGCAGCACGTCGGGACCGAACATCACGCCCCACACCAGGGCGGGGAGCAGGACCGCCACGGCGGCCACCGCCGAGCGCGCCAGCAGCGCCAGGAGCAGCAGCACCGGTATCGCGAGCCCCAGCCAGGGCAACAGACTCTCCATGATGGGGGTGAACCCACCCAGCGCGGGAATCAGACGGTGTCCCGCCAGAATCGCCGCCAGGACGATCGCCCCCGCGATCACCGCACGCTTCAGCACGCCGCTCCTCTCGCCCCCTGAGTTGACCAGGGTAGGCGGTCGCCGAGCGACACGCGAGGCGCTAACCTGAGGCCGAACATAGTTCGGTTACTAGGGAGTTCGGCATGCGGATCGGGATGGCGCTCAACTACTCAGGGGGCTTCAAGGAGACGGTCGCCGAGCTGGCCGACTACGAGAAGGCCGGGCTCGACATCGTCTTCGTGGCCGAGGCCTACTCCTTCGACGCCGTGAGCCAGATGGGCTACATCGCGGCCAGGACCGAACGGCTGGAGATCGCCTCCGGCATCCTGCCGATCTACTCGCGCACGCCCACCCTGCTGGCCATGACGGCCGCGGGCATGGACTACGTCTCCGACGGGCGCTTCACGCTGGGCCTCGGCGCCTCGGGCCCGCAGGTGATCGAGGGCTTCCACGGCGTGCCCTACACCGCTCCGCTGGGCCGTACGCGCGAGGTCATCGAGATCTGCCGCAAGGTCTGGGAGCGCGAGCGCGTCACCTACGAGGGCAAGCACTACACGTTGCCGCTGCCGGCCGACAAGGGCACGGGGCTCGGCAAGCCGCTCAAGCTGATCAACCACCCCGTGCGCTCGCGCATCCCGATCGTGGTGGCCGCCATCGGCCCGAAGAACGTCGAGCTCACCGCCGAGATCGCCGAGGGCTGGGAGCCGATCTTCTACATGCCGGAGAAGGCCGCCGACGTCTGGGGCCCCTTGCTGGCGGCCGGCAAGGCCAAGCGCGACGCGTCGCTGGGCGAGCTCGACGTCATCGCGCAGGCCGCGCTCTACATCGGAGAGGAGGGCGCGGGGCTGCTGGAGCTCGGCAGATCGATGGCCGCGCTCTACATCGGCGGCATGGGCGCCAAGGGCAAGAACTTCTACAACGAGCTGGCCTGTCGCTACGGCTACGAGAAAGAGGCCGAGCAGATCCAGGAGCTTTACCTCGCGGGCAGCAAGAAGGAGGCCGAGGCGCTGGTTCCCCAGGAACTGCTGGAGAAGATGTCGCTCATCGGCTCCGAGGGGTTCGTGCGCGACCGGGTGCAGGCGATGAGGGAGTCGGGCGTCACCACGCTCAACGTCACGCCGCTCGGCCGTACCCACGAGGAGCGCATCAGGCTCCTGGAGAAGGTCAAGGAGCTGGCGGCCTAGCCCGTCCCACTGCGTGGAACCACCGCTGCCCCGGCTCTCGCCTGTCGCAGGCGACCACTCTGAGCCTGGCACGCAGGCGGAGCAGGTCGTCCTGGCGCAGGCAGCCTCTCGCGGTGCTCACCTGGCCGGCGTTGGTGAGGCTCCAGCGCTGCCGCCTGCTCCCGTCGCAGGCGGCCACCCTGGGCACACGGCCTGCGGCCGTCAGGCAGCGTCCGTCCATGGCGCTGCGCAAGGTGGCCCCCCTGGTGTACCAGCTCTGCGCGCGGGTGCCGTCGCAGGCGTAGGTCCGCACGACGTCCCTCGCCGAGGGCCCTTCGCGGACGGCCAGGCAGCGCGCGGTGGCCGAGTCGTCGTTCGGCGCGCTGGTGGAGCCCGCCCACGACACGATCGTGTCCTCGACAGGCGCGGGATCCTGCCGCCGGTACTGCCTGGCCACCCAGGCGCTCTCGGTTGCCCCCATCCTGGGCGGCGCGGTCGCGCAGCCGCCGGGTCCGCAGGTCACCTGCACCACGTATGCCTCGAAGATCGTCCTCTTGCGGGTGTGCTCGTCGAGAGTGAGATTGGCGGGCAGCGACGAGATGCCGTACGTCCGGTAGAAGGCGAGCTCGGGCCGCAGACCCGGCGTGGCGGCCATGGCGTGGCGCGCGGCGAGCAGCGTGTAGCGGGCGGTCACGGCGTGGTCGCTGTGGTCGACCGACTGGGTGGTGCTGTAGCCGAGGCGGGTGCTGTGGTGGTCGAGCGTGCGGATGACGTCGGGCCTGAAGCGCTGGATCAGCCCGCGCAACGCGGCTATCAGGGTCCTTTCGTCGTAGCGGGCTGAGCCGTCCACGGTGGTCAACCGGCCGTGGCCGCCGCGGAACAGCTTGAGCAGGCTCTCCCTGCCGTACGCCGGGGTTCCGCCTCCCTTGGGAAAGCCGTCGGGCAGGCCCATGAAGATCAGCTGGATGTCGCCGCGACCCTCGGGGGGCTTGACGAGGGAGTAGGCGCGCAGTCTGCGCCCGCCCGCTCGCAGGTCGGACCTCTTCCACGTGTTCGACGCCTCCGCCATGACGGCGTAGGCCGCGCGGACCCCGTTCTCCCTGCTGCGGACGTAGTCGCCCGTCTGCCCCGCGTCGCCCGCGGTCAGGTAGACCACGCGCAGGCAGGCGCCCCTGTCGTAGTCGCGGCTGAGATCGGGGTTGACGAAGAGCAGGTCGTCGTCCTGATGCGCGACGGACACGAGTGTCGTGCGCGCGCACGACACCCTCGCGCCCCCCACGGCGGCGGGCGCCACGGTGAGGGCGCCCATCAGGCCCAAGCAACTCAACAGCGCGGTCACGGCTCTTTTCACGACGCTAGATTGCCGCTCTTTCCGCAGCTGACCTGGCACCTTTCCGTTCCGTTGCGAAGATCTTACAGCGCGTGGCGGCCCTCGGACGGCGGCACGCCGCGCGTCAAATCCCCGCCAACAACACCCCATGCGTTGCCTGGCGCGCGTCGCGCCGCCGCCGAAGGCGGGCACGCTTGGCGAGCCGTCGCATCATCCGGAGTCCGGCGCGGAACGGCTAGCAGCACACCAGGTCATTCCCTTCGTGGTGACGGAGAACCGATGAAGATCGTCTTTCTGATCCAGAACCTGTACGGCATCGGCGGGACGATCCGTTCCACCGTCAACCTCACCGCGGCGCTGGCCGAGCGGCACGAGGTGGAGGTCGTCAGCATCCTGAGGACCGCCGACCAGCCTTCGTTCGACATCGACGCCCGCGTCAGGGTGCGCGACCTGGTCGATCTGCGCGAGAGCTCCCCCGACTTCGCCGGAGACGACCCACGGCAGGCCCAGCCTTCGGAGGACGCCGCCAGGGGCGACACCAGGGGCCACCACCACTGCTCCCTGCTGACCGACCAGCGCATGGCGGCCTACCTGGCCGAGTGCGACGCCGACATGGTCATCGCGACCAGGCCGGCCCTGATCGCCTACCTGGCCAAGTACGGCACCCGCCGCTACCTGAAGGTCGGCCAGGAGCACTGGATCCACAACGGCCACAGCCAGAGGCTGCGGGCGGACCTGCGCGAGCTCTGCCCCGACCTCGACGTGCTCGTGACCGTCTCCGAGGGCGACGCCGAGGTGTACAGGACGAAGATGCCCTTCGCGGACACGGCCGTCGTGTCGATACCCAACAGCGTCCCCCAGCCGAAGGTGGGGCCTTCCACCCTCGACACCAAGACGATCGTCGCCGCGGGGCGGCTGATCACGGTCAAGCGCTACCCGCTGCTGATCGAGGCCTTCGCCAAGGTGGCCGCCGAGCGCCCCGACTGGAGGCTGCGCCTGTACGGCAAGGGCCCGGAGGCCCCTCACCTCCAGCAGGTGATCGACGATCTCGGGTTGAACGGCCGCGCCCTGATGATGGGCCCCCGCTCCCCCATCGAGACCGAGTGGGCCAAGGGCTCCATCGCCGCGGTGTCGTCCCAGCTCGAGTCCTTCGGCATGACCATCGTGGAGGCCATGCGCTGCGGGGTCCCCGTCGTCAGCGTCGACTGCCCCTACGGCCCCGGCGAGATCATCAGCCACGGCACCGACGGGCTGCTGGTGTCCGAGGCCACGCCGTCCGCCCTGGCCGACGCGCTGCTGCGGTTGATCGAGGACGAGCCGCTGCGCCACGCGATGGGCGCCGCGGCGCTGCGCAACGCGCAGCGCTTCGATCCCGCCGAGATCGCACTGCGCTACGAGCGGCTGTACGCCGAGCACATGCCGGCGCGCCGGATGAGGGGGCTCGCCCGTCTCAGGGATCTGGGCGCGAGAACGATCGCGGGCGCGCGGTCACTGGTGCCGCGGAAAGCGGCCGACCAGCCGCTGGCGGCGCAGGCGCCCGTCACCACGCACTGCCTCGTGCGCCAGGACGGCGGCCTGACCATCCGGCTCATCAGGGAGCCGTGGGCCACCGGCGCCCTCGCCACGAAGGCGCTGGCGCTGCGGCACCGCGGCACGGCGACCACGATCGAGCTGCCGCTCGTGCCGGCCGAGGACGGGGCGATGGAGGCGCGGCTCGACCGCGGGGCGCACAGGCTGGCCGAGGGACGCTGGGACGTCTACCAGGTCAGGCCCGGCAAGCGGCGCAGGCGGCTGGCCGCGGGGCTGTGCGACAGCCGCGCCCTGGTCAACGCCTTCCCCGACCTGCGCAGGCCGCTGGAGACCTGGACGCCCTACGCCACCGACACCGGCGAGCTGTCGCTGGCCGTGCGCGCCAGGACGATGCACGCCGAGGTGACCGACGTGGTGTCCGCCTCCACCGGGCTCACCGTCCACGGGCTGCTGATCAACCTGCCCGAGGGGCGACCGGCCCTGACCCTGCTGGCCGTACGGCGCGTCGCGCGTCGCGCGGCTGCATCCCTCGACCAGGACGAGCTCACGGCTCCCTCCCTCGACCAGGACGAGGAGACGGCTCCCTCCCTCGACCAGGGCGAGGAGACTGCTCCACTCCTCGACCAGGGCGAGGAGGCGGCCTCTTCACTCGACCAGGACGACGTGCCTGGCGCGCGGATCGCCCTGCGGGCCCAGTCGCACCTCGACGGCCGCTTCAGCTGCTCGGTGCCCTACCAGCGGCTGTTGGAGGCGCGCAGCCACTCCCACGAGGTGTGGGACCTCTATCTGCGCCCCGGCGAGGAGGGCCAGGAGGGCGAGCCGATCCGACTCGGCCGGTTCTGCGACGACATCGCCGAGCGCAAGGGGGTGGAGCGCTACCCCCATCAGCAGGTGGAGGACGCCCTCATCCGTCCGTTCTACACGGCGGGCAACGAGCTCTCCGTTCGCGTCACCCCTCCCCCTGTCGAGGACGAGAGCGCGGTCTGACAGAGCGGTGATCTGTGAGGCAGATCACATGTAAGATCGGAATACTGTCCGTTTCACTACGGTTTACTGATTTCGTGAGGTTTTCTGTCCTGTCTGTGTGGCTCGTTGAGCGGCTGCACATCGATCTCTGTCGTCTGACCGGCTCCCTGTGTCGCTGATCGCGCTCTGACGAGCGCTCGATCGCCCATCCCCTCACCCACCCCCCTTCCGCATGCCTTCTTTCGGCATGCCGTAGTACGGAGCCCTCCTCATCGTGAAGAGATTCTCGTTCTCCCTGCAGTTGCTGCTGGGCCTGGTCGTGGGCGTCGCCCTCGGCTTCGCGGCCCGCCTCTGGGACCTCGCCTGGCTGGCGACGACACTGACCGAAGTCGGAAAGATCTTCGTCCAGCTGCTCAAGCTGGCCGTGCCTCCGCTGGTGTTCACCGCCGTGGTGGTCAGCGTGGCCAACCTGCGCAACGTCAACGGCGCGGCCAGGCTGGCCGGCAAGACGCTGCTGTGGTTCCTGGCCACCGGGCTGATCGCCGTCATCGTCGGCATCGGCCTCGGCCTCATCCTCAACCCCGGCAGGGGCGTCACGCTGGCGACCGAGGGCGCCAAGGCGCCCGAGAGCGTCGGCACCTGGGTCGACTTCCTCACCGGCATCATCCCGACCAACATCGTCACGGCGTTCACCGAGCTCAACGTCCTCCAGATCGTCTTCCTGGGAGTCGTCCTCGGCGCGGCGGCCATGGCGATCGGCGAGAAGGCCGAGCCGTTCCTCACCTTCAGCCGTTCGATCCTCGAGCTGGTCCAGAAGGCGCTGTGGTGGGTCATCCGCCTGGCCCCCATCGGCACCGCGGGCCTGATCGGCAAGTCCGTGGCCACCTACGGCTGGGACCTGCTCGCGCCGCTGGCCAAGTTCAGCCTCGGCGTCTACGTGGGTTGCTTCATCGTCCTGCTGGCCGTCTACCCGACGCTGCTGGCCGTGGTCGCCAAGGTCAACCCGATCACCTTCTTCCGCAACGCGTGGCCCGCGATCGAGCTGGCCTTCGTCTCCCGCTCGTCGGTCGGCACGCTGCCGCTGACGCAGAAGGTCACCGTCGAGCGTCTGGGCGTCGACCGCGACTACGCCTCCTTCGCCGTGCCGTTCGGCGCGACGACCAAGATGGACGGCTGCGCCTCGATCTACCCGGCGCTGGCCGCGATCTTCGTGGCGCAGGTCTTCGACATCCCGCTGGGCATCGGCGAGTACCTGCTGATCGCCTTCGTCTCGGTGGTCGGCTCGGCCGCGACCGCCGGCCTGACGGGCGCGATCGTCATGCTCACGCTGACGCTGAGCACGCTGGGCCTGCCGCTCGAGGGCGTCGGCCTGCTGCTGGCGATCGACCCGATCCTCGACATGATCCGCACCGCGACCAACGTGGCGGGGCAGATCGTGGTGCCGGTGCTCGTCGCCCGCGGCGAGGGCAGGCTCGACGAGGCGGTGCTCAACGCCCCGCCGCAGCCGCTCGACGAGGCGCCCCCGGTGCGCGTGAACCGGGCGCCTGAGCCGACGCCTGCCTGATCCTTTCCATCACGCGTGTGGGCGGGGAGCCGTGACTGCTCCCCGCCCACACGCGTGTCAGGGGAAGATCCACTGCTTGCGTGCCGATCTGTGACCCTGGGAGGGGCTCTCCATCCGGACCAAACAGGCCGAATTCCGATACATTCGTCCGACCCATATCTGTAAAAATCCGGAGTACGCGCATGGCCCACCTGCTGGACACCTTGGACGACGAGGTCCCCATCACCTATGGGCAGTTCCTGCTTCGCGGCGTGAGCGGGCTTCAAGGCGTGCACAACCGGGTCCACCTGGCCGAGCTCGACCGGCAGGTCTACCTCTACGCCAGCGCCGAGCACAGCCGCGTGAGGGTGGAGGTGTGGGACGGCGAGCCGCCCCCATGGGAGGGACACGGCAAGCTCGTCGCCGACGCCAGCTGCGTCGCCGAGACCGGGGTCGTCGCGGTCACGCCGTACATGTTCGCCGGCTCGGGCCGCAGCGTGCTGATCGGTCCGGCCTTCTTCGAGTACGGCCTGCACCTGTACGCCCACAACGCCGAGCGTCTGCTGCGCTTCTGGCCGATCAAGGACGTCTTCGACCCCGCCCAGCACCTTCGTCCCGACGGCGTCGAGGCCGAGGCCAAGCCGCAGGAGGCCGTGGAGACCCGCTCCGCGGCCGGCGACTGGGTCTCGATCAGGGTGCCCGGCTCGGGCGAGCAGCCCGCCCCCGCCTCTCCCGCCAAGGGCGAGGAGGAGTGGCCGCTCGACCACGAGCACGAGGTCAGGCTGGCCGAGCTGCTCGGCGACCTTCGTCCCCGGCTGCTGACCAGGCCGCCCACCTGGCTGCTCGACACCGACGAGGGCAACCGCCGCCGCTACCTGAACGAGCTACGCAGCTCGGTGGCCGGCGCCAGGCGCCTCAACCCCGACGGGCTGCCGACCTTCCAGCTGGCCTCGGGCGAGCTGGGCGAGCGGCCCTCTCCAGGGCTCAGCTACCGGCTGTGGCAGTGGCGTCCGATCGAGGAGCCGCAGGAGGCCACGCTCGCAGAGCGCGCCCCGATCGACGCCGAGCCCACCGCTCAGGACGCCGCCCCGGACGGACCCGCCCAGGACGAACTCGCCTCCCGGCCACCCGCCTTGGCCTCGTCCGCTCCCGAGACCCTCACCGCCGAGCGCGAGGTGCGGGCGCTCGACGTGCTGCGGCGGCGCAGGCTCGTGACGGGGATCGTGACCGTGCTGCGCGAGGAGAACGGCGTCGTGGAGGTGCGTGACGCGCTTCCTCCCGAGGTCGCCAGGGTGCTGGCGGCCGAGCGGGCCTGGGCGCTGGACTGACCTACTCCCCCGCCTCGCCCTTGGCCTTGATCAACGCCGCCAGCTCGGCGGTGGCGCGGCGGGCGCGGGCCTTCTCGCTGCCCTGGATGCCCATCGCGCCCACCGTCAGCCCGTCGGAGAAGTCGATCTTCGGCCACGGGTCGCTCTCGAGCAGCGTGACGTCGAGCACCTCAGGCCAGGTGTAGCGGTGGGTGCGCAACGCGTTGACCACGGTGATGCCCTGCTCGTCGGCCTCGACCCTGACCCTGCCGAGCAGGTGCAGCACCCACGCCACCCCGCACCCGAAGGCCACGATCATGATCTTGTCGGGGAGCTGGAAGGGCTCCGAGATGAAGATCGCCATCACGATCGCGCCGAGCACGATGAACCCCGCGAAGCCGTAGGCCACCCATCTCCCCCTCCGCGGCCGCCAGGTCAGGGGCAGGGGCGGAGGACTCACGGGCTCAGGCATGTCGGCTTCTCGCTGTGTCGGTGGGTGTTGTCTTGATCAAGTGAAAACTATCGCAGTCCTCGCAGGAGCAGCGCCGTCTCCATCGCCGCGACCGTGGACTCGTATCCCTTGTCCTCGACGCTGCCGGGCAGCCCGCTCCTGGCGATCGCCTGGTCAAGGGTTTCACAGGTGAGCACCCCATTGCCGACGGGGGTCTCCTCGTCCAGCGAGATCCTGGTCAGCCCCGCAGTGACCGAGTCGCACACGTAGTCGAAGTGCGCGGTCTCGCCGCGGATCACCGCGCCGAGCGCCACCACCGCGTCGTGCCTCCTGGCCATGGCCTGGGCGATCACCGGGATCTCCAGCGAGCCCGCGACGCGCACCACGGTGGCGTCCGCGCCGCTGTCCTGCGCGGCCTGGACGGCCCTCGCCACCAGCTGGTCGGTGATCTTCCCGTGCCAGCTGGCCGCCACGATCCCCACGCTGAGCCCTGTCGCGTCGACCACCGTCGCCGCGGGCCTGCCCGCTCCGCTCACAGCTGGTGCCCCAATCGCTCTCTCTTGGCCTTCAGGTAGGCCTCGTTGTGCGGGTTGGCCGCCACCGGCATCGGCTCGCGGCCCAGCACCTTGATGCCGTAGCCGTCCATGCCGCGCAGCTTGGCCGGGTTGTTGGTGAGCAGTCTGACCGACTTCACGCCGAGGTCGGCCAGGATCTGCCCTGCGTTGGAGAACTCTCTCGCGTCCACGGGCAGGCCGAGCTCCAGGTTGGCGTCGACGGTGTCGCTTCCGTTGTCCTGCAGGCTGTAGGCCTTGAGCTTGGCCAGCAGGCCGATGCCCCTGCCCTCGTGGCCCCGCAGGTAGACGATCACGCCGCGGCCCTCCTCGGCGATCGCCTCCATGGCGTTCTCCAGCTGCACGCCGCAGTCGCAGCGCAGCGAGCCGAACACGTCGCCCGTCAGGCACTCGGAGTGGGCCCGCACCAGGACGTTCTCGCCGTCGCCCAGCTCGCCGAGCACCAGCGCGACGTGCTCGCCGCCGTCGAGGGCGCTGGCGTAGCCGTACGCCTGCCAGAGCCCGTAGACGTTGGGCAGCCTGGTCTCGGCGACCCTCGTGACCATGCTCTCGGTGCGCCGCCTGTGGTCGACGAGCTGCTCGATGGAGATCAGCGCGAGATCATGCTTGTCGGCGAACTCCCGCAGCTCGGGCAGCCTGGCCATGGTGCCGTCGTCGTTGACGATCTCGGCGAGCACGCCCGCGGGGCTCAGGCCCGCCAGGCGGGCCAGGTCGACGGCGGCCTCGGTGTGGCCCCTCCTGGCCAGCACCCCGCCCTCGTGGTAGCGCAGCGGGAAGATGTGGCCCGGCCTGACCAGCTCCTGGGGCTCGGTGGCCGAGTCGGCCAGCGTGCGGATGGTCCTGGCGCGGTCGGCGGCCGAGATGCCGGTGGTCACGCCGTCGCGGGCGTCCACGCTGATCGTGTACGCGGTGCGCATGCGCTCCTTGTTCTGGAACACCATGAGCGGCAGGCCGAGCCTGTCGAGCTCGCGCCCCTCCATCGGCACGCAGATCACCCCGCTGGTGTGGCGGATGGTGAAGGTGAGCAGCTCGGGCGTGGCCCTGGCCGCGGCGAAGATGATGTCGCCCTCGTTCTCGCGGTTCTCGTCGTCGACGACCACGACGGGCCTGCCCTCGCGGATGTCGTGGATGGCCCGTTCGACCGAGTCGAGCGTGATGTCGCTCATGCCGGCACCGCCGCGGTGGAGCGGTACTGCTTCAGCCAGCTGCGGAAGCCGAGGATGACCAGCACGAGGAAGACGGCGTAGACGACGCCCGAGACCACCAGGCCCGAGGTGAAGGCCAGCGGCACGCCCACGAGGTCGACGAGCACCCAGATCCACCAGAAGTCGAGCAGCGCCCTGCCCTGCGCGAAGGTGGCCACCGCCGAGCCGACGAAGATGTAGGCGTCCGGCCACGGCGCCCACGAGATGTGCAGGCCCAGGGAGTTGAGCCACGTGAACAGCAATGCGATCACGACGGTGCCGACCACCATGGCGCCGATCAGCGCGGTGCGCTCCCTGCCCGTCGCGGGCCTGACGGCGAGGCCGCCGTCGTCGCGCCTGCCGTGCGTCCACTTGTACCAGCCGTAGACGGCCAGGGCGCCGAAGAGCACCTGCTTGAGCGCGTTGCCGGTGATGTGCGCGTTGACGGAGGCGATGAACAGCAGCACCGCGCCCGTCAGCTGCACCGGCCACGTCCACACCGACCTGCGCATCGCCAGCACGACCGTCGCGAGCGCGGCGACGTTGCCGATGAGGTCGGTCCAGAAGACCGGCGTGCCGAAGACGGTGAAGTCGCCGTTCACTTGGTCACCACCAGCTTCTCCACGTACTTCGCGATCACGTCCACCTCGAGGTTGACCAGGTCGCCCTGCCGCCTGGCGCCCAGCGTGGTGAGCTCGAGCGTCGTGGGGATCAGGCTCACGCCGAAACTGTCCTCGTCCACGCTGGTCACGGTGAGGCTGATCCCGTCGACCGCGATCGAGCCCTTCTCTGCCACGTAGCGGTTCAGCTCACGCGGCAGGGAGAAGCGCACGTCGTCCCACAGCTCGCCCGGCTCACGCGAGAGCAGGGCCGCCGTGCCGTCCACGTGGCCCTGCACGATGTGCCCGCCCAGGCGCTGGTCGGCCCGTACGGCCCGCTCCAGGTTGACCCGCGCGCCCGCCTGCGCGCTCTTGAGCGAGCTCCTGTTCAGGGTCTCCCGCATCACGTCGACGGTGAACACCTCGTCCTCGACGTCGACGACGGTCAGGCAGACGCCGTTGACGGCGATCGAGTCGCCGTGCTTGGCGTCGGAGGTGACGACCTTGCCGCGCACGGCCAGCCTGGCGGCCTCGCCGTGGGGTTCGAGCGAGACGATCTCGCCCAGCTCTTCCACTATTCCGGTGAACATCAGCTCTCCTCACTCGCGGGGCGGGCGGTGATCCGCAGGTCCGTCCCGATGGGGGTTACATCCTCGAAGACCAGCCGGTGGGTGTCGGTGATCGTCCGCACCCCCGCCGGTCCCAGCGCGGCGGCCCCCGATCCGAGGAGCGCCGGAGCCAGGTAGGCGACGACGCGGTCGACCAGCCCTTCCCTCAGGAAGGAACCCGCGAGGGCCGGTCCGCCTTCCAGGAACACGCTGACGATCTGCCGCCTGGCGAGCTCGGTCAGCAGCGCGTGCAGGTCGAGGCCGTCCGGGTGGGCTCTGGGCAGGCGCAGGAGGGGTGCCTGCAGGTCGGTCTTGGCGTCGTCGGCGATGGCGATGAGGGTGGGGGCCTCGGACGACAGCACCCTGGCGCCGGGCGGGGTCCTGGCCTCGGAGTCGACCACCACCCGCAACGGCGCCCGGCGCGGGGTGGCCGGATGGGGACTCTGGTGGAAGGACTGCCGGGGGTCCGGGCGGGCGGTCAGCCGGGGGTCGTCGGCCAGGACGGTGCCGATCCCCGCGACGACGGCGTCGGACTCGGCGCGCAGCCTGTGCACGTCGGCCCTGGCCTCGGGGGAGGTGATCCACTGGCTGGTGCCGTCCTGCGCCGCCGACCTGCCGTCGAGGGTGGCGGCGAACTTCCACGTCACGTGCGGCCTGCCGAGCCGGACGAAGGTGAGCCACTCGGCGTTGCCGCGCTCGGCCTCCTCGGCCATCAGGCCGCTGTCGACGCGCACGCCGTGGGCGCGCAGCCTGCTCATCCCGCCCGCGGCCTCGGGATTGGGGTCGAGGACGGCCACCACCACCCTCGCGACGCCCGCCTCCAGCAGGGCCTGCGAACAGGGCCCCGTGCGGCCGGTGTGGTCGCAGGGCTCGAGGGTGACGTAGGCGGTGCCGCCTCTGGCCCGCTCGCCCGCCTCGCTCAGCGCCACGACCTCGGCGTGCGGGCCGCCCGCGTAGGCGTGGAAGCCCTCGCCCGCGTGCGCTCCCGCCGCGTCGACGACGACGCAGCCGACGACGGGGTTGGGACTGGTGGTGCCCCGGCCGAGCGCGGCCAGTCTGATCGCCCTCGCCATGTGCAGGGCGTCGCCATCCGGTACGGCACCGGCCGGGCTGGGTTCGTCCACCCCCGGACCTCCTACTCGCCAGTAGCTTGCAGCTACGGCGGGCCCCGGGGATGACAGGGTGCGGCAAACGCACCACAGAGGCGCCCGGCTGGACACCGGACACCCGCGCGCTTCCTCCCATCCGGACTTTCACCGTCGGTCCCGGAATTTCACCGAGTCAACCGGCCGATGGCATCGGCCGGGTCGCGGACTGTCACCGCCGGTTCGGACTTTCACCGACCCCGGAGCACGCTAGCTCTGTTCGCTACCAGTTTGCCATGCCCGAAAAGCCGGACGCGACCACCCCCGGTGAAATTTTTGAACGAGCGCTTGGTTGTTGCGTTTTCGCAGGTGAGCGGTTTCGCCGTTCGGGCGGCCGGCCGTCATCGCACGAGGAGCGTCCCTTCGGAGGACGGATCCACGTGCCGGGCGGAGGCGCGCTGCCGTGCGTGCCGTACCGGGGGGGAGGATCAGGCGGCCATGATGCGGCGCGCCCTGCGGACGTCGGGGGCGTAGCGCACCTGGGCGGGCACGAAGCCCAGCCCCGCGTGCAGCGCCCGCAGCGACGCCGTGGCCCACAGGTCGCCCACCGGGGTGGCGGGCAGCCCGTACAGGCGGCGCGCCCACCGGGGCAGCGTCGCGAAGGCGAGCAGGGTGAGCGCGGGCAGCGCGGCCTTGACCGGCGCGAGGTAGAACGGCAGCGGCGCGTTGAGCGACAGCCGCAGCGGATGGGAGGCCTCGGGCACGAACCGCAGCCCAGGGCGCTGCGCCTCGATGTAGTCGCGCATCTCGGCCACCGACCCCGGCACCTCCGACGGCGAGAGGCCGACGACCTCGGCCGCCGCGCGCCACTCGGCCACGAACCGGTCGGCGTCGGCGTGCGACAGGCCGATGCCCGCCCTACGGGCGACCGACAGGTAGGAGTCGACCTCGCCGACGTGCACCCAGCGCAGCGCCTCAGGCTCGTCGAGACGGAATCGCTCGCCGGTGTCGGGATCGAGCGCGGTCAGCGTGGCGTGGATCTTCCTGACCCTGGCTCCCGCCCGGGCCACCTCGGCCTGCGAGCCGTAGGTGCGCACCCTGACGAACTCGGTCGTGCGCTGGAAGCGCGACCACGCCTCGGCGGGGTCCATGAGCGCGGAGTTCTGCAGCACTCCGCGCATCGCCCTGGGGTGCAGGCCCTGCATGAGCAGAGCGCGGAAGCCGCCCACCAGCAGGATGGGCTCCCCCATCACCCGCCAGGTCACCGAGTGCGGCCCGAACAGCCCGTGATCCTCCATAAGTAATCAATTACCCCACAACCATGGACCCATGTCCGGAATTCGTGGAGTTCGTGTCGCGATCTGGTGACCGATCCAGGCCACACGCCGCCGATTGTCACTCGGATCAGTCGACGAACACGTCGGAATCGCGCGACAGAATCGGCAAGGAACGCGCATTGAATTGACGGTCCCGCGGCTGCGAACGTGCGAGCAAGGCACGACAGACACGGGAGCAGCCCCCATGACGATCCCGACCTCCACGCTGGACGCGACCGCCGTGACCCCGCTGCCCGAAGCCGTCGGGCGCTCGCCCGGCCAGCTCATGTGGCTGCGTTTCAAGCGCGACAGGGCCGGGGTCGGGGCCGCCGTGATCGTGCTGTTCTTCTTCCTCGTCGCCATTCTCGCGCCGGTCATTTCCATGGTCTACGGAAAAGATCCCTACACGCTCTACGGCCAGGAGAATCCGGGACTGCTGAACGACTTCGGCTATCCCGTGGGGGCCAACGGAGGGGTGAGCTCGCAATTCTGGTTCGGCATCGAGCCCGGCCTCGGCCGCGACGTGTTCACCCAGCTCGTCTACGGCATCAGGACCTCCCTGCTGATCGCGGTCGTGGCCACAGTGCTCACCTCCCTGCTCGGCGTGGTGCTCGGCATCGTGGCCGGCTACGCGGGAGGGCGGGTCGACTCGCTGATCGGCCGGGTGATCGACATCGTGCTGTCCTTCCCCGCGGTGCTGTTCACGATCGCGTTCATGCCCGTGGTGGAGAACCTGTTCGTCAGGCCCGACGAGCAGACGCCCGTGTGGCTGCGCGCCGTCACGCTGGTGATCGTGCTGAGCGCCTTCGGCTGGGCGGGGCTGGCCAGGCTGCTGCGCGGCCAGGTGCTGACGCTGAGGGAGCGTGAGTTCGTCGAGGCCGCCAGGGTGACCGGCGCCTCCCCCGCCAGAGTCGTGTTCAAGGAGCTGCTGCCGAACCTCTGGACCCCGATCCTCATCCAGTCGACGCTGCTGCTGCCCGCCCTGGTGACGGCGGAGGCGGCGCTGTCCTTCCTCGGCGTCGGCATGATCGAGCCGATCCCCGACTGGGGGCGGATGTTCCTGCGCGGCACCGAGGTCTACCAGAACGACATCACCTACCTCGTCTTCCCCGGTGTCGCCCTGCTGGTCTTCGTCATCGCGTTCAACCTGCTCGGCGACTCCGTCAGGGACGCCTTCGACCCGAAGATCAAACGATAGGAGAGTCATGCCATCCGTCCGCACGGTCATCGCCTTACTCGCCGCCGGGGCCCTGGGGCTCACCGGCGCCTGCGCGCCCGCCAACCAGGGCGCTCCCCCGCAGGGCACGAGCCCGCAGGCGACGCCCTCGGCCGCCGCCTCGTACAGCCCGCCGAAGATCTCGGTGGGCACCGCCGAGGACAGCAGGGGTCCAGCCATCGCGCCCGACGGCGTCGTCAAGGGCGGCACCGTCACGATGATCGACAGGGACGACTTCTCCCACCTGGACCCCGCCCAGATCTACGTCAACACCGAGGCCAACTTCGCGCTGCTCCTGCATCGCGGGCTGACCGGCTACAAGCGGGTCGCCAAGGGCGAGTACAAGCTCGTCGGCGACCTGGCCACCGACGCGGGAACGGCCTCCGACGGCGGCAGGACGTGGACCTTCACCCTGAAGGACGGGGTGAAGTGGCAGGACGGCACGCCGATCACCTCGGCGGACGTCAAGTGGACGATCGAGCGGATGTTCGCGCCCTTCATCACCCAGGGGCCCACCTACATCCAGCAGTGGCTGACGCAGGAGGACCACAGGGCGGCCTACAAGGGGCCATACGACGGCAAGGGACTCGACGCCATCGAGACCCCTGACGACAAAACCGTCGTCTTCAGGTTCAAGGCGCCGCACGCCGACGCCAACTACGCGTTCGCGATGGCCGGCTACAACATCGTGCCCAAGGCCAAGGACACCAAGGAGCAGTACGACAAGCAGCCGGTCTCCAGCGGGCCGTACATCATCAAGTCGCACGTGGTGGACAAGTCGTACCAGCTGGAGCGCAACCCGCAGTGGGACGCGGCCACCGACCCGATCCGCGGCGCCTACCCCGACGTGTGGAAGCTGGAGTTCGGCCAGGAGGCGCTGCAGATCACCGACAGGCTCGTCGCCGACGCGGGGGCCGACCAGCAGGCGTTCACCTTCTACGTCCTCACCCCGCCCGAGCGGCTGCAGCAGGTGCTCAGCGACCAGAGCCTGGCGCCCAGGCGCATGATCAGCCCCTCGCCCTACGGCAACTACTACTACTTCAACCTCGACAGGGTGAAGGACATCAAGATCCGTCAGGCCGTCAACCACGCCTGGCCCGGCAGGCAGATCCAGCAGATCATGGGCGGGCCCCAGGCCGCCGCGCTGCCGACGACCATCCTGAACGAGAACACCACGATCGGCTACGAGTCCTACGACCTGTTCGGCAAGGCCGCCAAGCCCGACGGAGACATCGAGAAGGCCAAGCAGCTGCTGGCAGAGTCGAGCGACCCGACGCCGACCATCGTCTACGCCTACAACCAAACGCCCGTGCAGGAACGTGTCACCGTCGCGATCAAGAACGCGCTCGAGAAGGCGGGGATCACGGTCGTCACCAAGCCCATGGACCGCAAGACCTACTACGACTCCATCGGCCTGGTGGACAACGCCTTCGACCTCTACTGGGGCGGATGGGGCGCCGACTGGGCCTCGGGCTCGACGGTCCTGCCGGTCATCTTCGGCCCCGTCGCCGACGGCGCCCCCAACTACTCGCACCTGAACGACCCCGCGCTCAAGGCCGAAATGAAGAAGATCGCCGAGATGCCCGACTTCGACGAGCAGAACGCGGCCTGGATGCGCCTCGACAGGAAGATCCAGGAGACCATCACCCCGCTGGTCGTGGCGGAGAACCGCATCGCGACCATGCTGCACGGCTCCAAGGTGGGCGGGGCGGAGATCGACCCCCAGCAGTGGATCGTCTCCCCCAACACCATCTTCGTGAAGCCATAGCGACCCCGGCCCCGGACGGTCGCCGTCCGGGGCCCCTCCGCCGCGGGAGATCACGTGCTCCGTTTCGCCGTCCGCCGTACCATCGCCACCGCGATCACGCTGGTGACCATCTCGGCGGTGACGTTCTTCCTGTTCTTCGCGCTGCCGTCGGACCCCGCCCTGCTGGCCTGCGGCAAGGTCTGCCCGCCCGAGCTGCTCGCCCTCGTCAGGCGTAACCTAGGCCTCGACCAGCCGGTGATGGCCCAGTTCGTGGCGTGGTTGGCGGGGATCTTCGCGGGCCGCGACTACCCGGGCCTCGGCTACTGCCCCGCGCCCTGCCTCGGCTACTCCTTCGTCAACCGCGCCCCGGTCTTCGAGACGATCATGGACAGGCTGCCCGTGACGCTCTCGCTCACGATCGGCGCCGCGGTGATCTTCCTGACCTTCGGCGTGGCCACCGGCATCCTCGCCGCGCTGCGCCAGGGCCGTCCGCTGGACAAGGTCGCGAGCGTGGCCTCGCTCGTCGGGGCGTCGGTGCAGATCTACTTCGTCGGCACCCTCGCCCTGTACTTCCTGGTCTACCAGGGCAAGCTCCTGCCCAGCCCCTCGTACGTGCCGCTCACGGAGAACCCGCTCGGCTGGGCGACGGGGCTGCTGCTGCCCTGGGTGGTGCTGGCGATCATCTTCACCGCCAACTACACCAGGATGACGCGCTCCACGATGGTGGAGAACCTGAGCGAGGACTACGTCCGCACGGCCCGCGCCAAGGGCATGCCCGCCCGTACGGTCATCCTGCGCTTCGCGCTGCGCGGCACGCTGATCCCGATCGTCACGATCTTCGGCGTGGACCTCGGCACCCTCATCGGCGGCGCGATCATCACGGAGACGACGTTCGGCCTGCAGGGCATCGGCCGCCTGTCGGTCCGCGCCGTCACCTACTCCGACCTGCCCACGCTGATGGCGACCGTCCTGGTCGCCGCGGGCGCGATCGTGGTCATGAACGCCGTGGTCGACGCCCTCTACGCCGTCATCGACCCCAGGGTGAGGCTGACCTAGTGTTCCTTCACGTCAACGATCTGACCGTCGACTTCACGACCGAGGACGGCGTCGTCCACGCCGTGGACGAGCTGTCGTTCGAGGTCGGGCGCGGCAGCACGCTCGGCGTCGTGGGCGAGTCCGGCTCGGGCAAGTCGGTGACCAGCCTGGCCGTGCTCGGCCTGCACGACCCCCGCACCTCCACCATCTCGGGCAGCGTCCTGTTCGAGGGACAGGAGCTGCTCGGCGCGCCCCGCACGGCGATGGAGCGGCTGCGCGGCGACAGGATCGCCATGATCTTCCAGGACCCGCTGACCTCGCTGTCGCCGTATCACACGGTGGGGGCGCAGATCGCGGAGGTCTACCGCAGGCACAGGGGCACTTCCAGGTCGGCCGCGTGGGAGCGGGCGATCCAGATGCTGGACAGGGTCGGCATCCCGCAGCCGAAGGCGCGCGCGGAGGACTACCCGCACCAGTTCTCCGGCGGCATGCGGCAGCGCGCCACGATCGCGATGGCGCTGGTGTGCGACCCGGGCCTGCTGATCGCCGACGAACCGACCACCGCGCTGGACGTGACCGTGCAGGCGCAGATCCTCGACCTGCTAAGGGAGCTGCAGGAGCAGAGCGGCACCGCGATCATCCTCATCACCCACGACCTGGGCGTGGTCGCCACCGCCGCCCACGACGTGCTGGTCATGTACGCGGGCAGGGCCGTCGAGCGCGGCACCGTGCGTGAGGTGCTGCGCGAGCCCCGCCACCCGTACACGTGGGGGCTGCTCGGCTCGATGCCGACGCTGCGCCGCCCCGTCACCGAGGAGCTGCGGCCTGTGCGCGGCGCCCCTCCCAGCCTCCTCAACGTGCCGAAGGGCTGCCCGTTCCACCCGCGCTGCGACTTCGTGGAACTGCCGGGGCCCCGGGTGTGCACGGGCGAGCGGCCCGAGCTCTCCCCGCCGCGCGGGCACGGCGACGCCTGTTACCTGACCATGAAGCAGAAGCGGGAGGTGGCCCCATGACGCTGCTGGAGCTGTCGGGACTGGAGAAGCACTTCCCCGTCAGGGGCGGCTTCCCGATCAGGCGTCAGATCGGCAGGGTGCACGCGGTGGACGGCGTCGACCTGACCGTCCACGCGGGGCAGACGCTCGGCCTGGTCGGCGAGTCCGGGTGCGGCAAGTCCACGACGGGACGCCTGGCCGCCCGCCTGCTCGAGCCCACCGCGGGACGCGTCCTCTACGACGGCCGCGACATCAGCCACGCGAGCCGCAGGGCGCTGCGACCGATCAGGCCGGAGATCCAGATGATCTTCCAGGACCCGTACTCGTCGCTGAACCCCCGCCACACGGTCGGCGCGATCATCAGGGGCCCGATGGACGTCAACGGGCTCAACCCGAAAGGCGGGCGCGAGGCCAGGGTCCGCGAGCTCCTGGAGATCGTCGGGCTCAACCCCGAGCACGTCAACCGCTTCCCGCACGAGTTCTCCGGCGGCCAGCGGCAGCGGATCGGCATCGCGAGGGCGCTGGCGCTGAAGCCCAGGCTGATCGTCGCCGACGAGCCCGTCTCCGCGCTCGACGTCTCGATCCAGGCCCAGGTGGTCAACCTGCTGGGGCGGCTGCAGCGGGAGCTCGGGATCGCCTTCCTGTTCATCGCCCACGACCTGGCCGTGGTGCGGCACTTCTCGCAGCGGGTGGCGGTGATGTACCTGGGCAGGATCGTCGAGATCGGCGACAGGACCTCGCTCTACGAGAGCCCCCGGCACCCGTACACGCACGCGCTGCTGTCGGCGGTGCCCGAGGTGGCGGTGGACGGCGGCGGCAGGGAGCGGATCAGGCTCACCGGCGACGTGCCGTCGCCGATCGACCCGCCGTCGGGCTGCCGCTTCAGGACCAGGTGCTGGCGGGCGCAGGAGAAGTGCGCGCTGACCACGCCGCCGCTGACGCGGCTGCAGGGCGACCGCGAAGGCCACCTGACCGCGTGCCACTTCCCGCTGCCCTGATCCCGCGCCCGCTGACCCCGCCCGCTGATCCCGTACGGCAAGCCCCGCCACGCCCACCGTGGTCACCGCTGACCGCCCGTCCATCACGCGATCTCCAGCAGGACTCCGGCGCGCCACCCCGACGCCGCATCCGGCGACCTCCGCCCCGCCGCCGCGCATGCCCCGCCGCCACGCGGAGCCCGTGGCGGCGCCGGGCGGCGTCGGGCGCCGGGGCGCGGCGGGGTGGTGGGGCCGTTCGCGGTGAGAGAGCCGTCAGGTGGTGGCGAGTTCGCGGAGGTGGTCGATGGCGGCCGAGGGGTCGGCGGCGCCGTAGACCGCGCTGCCCGCGACGAACACGTCGGCGCCCGCCTCGGCGCAGCGCTCGATGGTGTCGGCCGCCACCCCGCCGTCGACCTGGAGCCACACCTCGCCCCCGTACCTGGCGATCAGCTCCCTCGCCCGCCTGATCTTCGGCAGGACCACGTCGAGGAACTTCTGTCCCCCGAAACCGGGCTCCACGGTCATCAGCAGCAGCATGTCGATCTCGGGCAGCAGGTCCTCGTACTGCTCGACCGCCGTCGAGGGGTTCAGCGCGAACCCCGAGCGCGCCCCCGCCGCGCGGATCTGGCGCAGCGTGCGCACGGGGGCCTTGGCGGCCTCGGCGTGGATGGTGACGCTGCCCGCGCCCACCTCGGCGTAGGCGGGGGCCCACCGGTCGGGGTCCTCGATCATCAGGTGGCAGTCGATCGGCGTCGAGGTGGCCTTGAGGAGCGCCTCGACGACCGGAAGGCCGATGGTGAGGTTGGGCACGAAGTGGTTGTCCATGACATCCACGTGCAGCCAGTCGGCGTTCGGCACGCGGGCGGCCTCGTCGGCGAGCCTGGCGAAGTCGGCGGACAGGATACTGGGCGAGATCTGAACGGCCATGATGCCCAGAGTTTAGTGAACGCCTTCCGGCTGTCCGCCACCGGCCGCCGAGCCGCTGCCCGCACCCGGCCGTCCAGGCTAGCGCCAGCGGCCCCGTCCTGACAGGACCTGAGGCGCGAACGCACGCCCCCGGCAGGGTCAGGAGGGCGTGGCCGTCTTGCGCAGAAGCGCGATGAACATGGCGTCGGTGCCGTGACGGTGGGGCCAGAACTGCGCGTGCGGCCCGTCGCCGAGCCCCTCGACCTCGGGCAGGAAGGCACGGGCGTCGAGCTGTTCGGCGTCGTTCCTGCGCTTCAGCGCGTCGGCGACCACGACCTGGGTCTCGGCCAGATGCGGCGAGCAGGTCACGTAGGCCACCACGCCGCCGGGCCGCAGCGCGTCGAGGGCGGCGGCCAGCAGACGGCGCTGGAGCGCGCCGAGCTCGGCCACGCTCGCGGGGTCACGCCGCCACCTGGCCTCAGGACGGCGGCGCAGTGCGCCGAGCCCGGTGCAGGGAGCGTCGAGCATGACCCTGTCGAAGACGCCAGGACGCCACGGCGGCTCGGTGCCGTCCGCGGTGACGACCGCGGCCTGCCTGGTGGTCTGCCAGACCAGCCGGGCCCTGTGGTACTGGGCGTCGGCGGCCAGCAGCCTGGCGCCTCCGGGGAAGGCGGCGGGATCGCGGGCGTCGAGCCCCGCCAGGTCGCCGTGGGTGGCGATGGCGTCGAGCAGGCCCGCCTTGCCGCCGGGGCCCGCGCACATGTCCAGCCAGAGCTCGTCGGGGCCCTCCACGGGAACCCTGGTCAGCGCGAGGGCGACGAGCTGGCTGGCCTCGTCCTGGACGGCGGCGCGGGTCTCGGCCACCGCGAGGACCCGGCCTGGGTCGCCCTCGGGAAGGTAGGCGGCGTAGGGCGAGTAGCGTCCTGGCTCGGCCCCAGAGTCCTCGAGCTCCTCCATCGAGCTGCGCCCCGGCCTGACCACCAGCGTGACCATGGGCCTGGCGTTGTCGGCGGCCAGCAGCTCGGAGGTCTCCTTGGGGTCGCCGCCGAGCGCGTCGCGGAAGGCGCTGACGATCCAGCGGGGATGGCTGTAGGCGACCGCGAGGTGACCGACGGGGTCGGTGTCCTCCGAGGGCGCGACGATCGGGATCCACTCCTCCAGGGACCTGGAGGCGATCTTGCGCAGGACGGCGTTGGCGAAGCGGGAGGCGCCGGTGCCGATGCGCAGCCGTACCAGGTCGACGGTGGTGCCGACGGCCGCGTGCGGAGGGACGCGCATCTTGAGCAGTTGGTGGGCGCCCAGGCGCAGCGCGTCGAGCACGGCAGGGTCGGGCTCGCGGTCGCCGCACATGGCGATGATCGAGTCGTAGGTGCCAAGACCGCGCAGCGTGCCGTAGGCCAGCTCGGTCGCCAGCGCGGCGTCGCGGCCGGCGAGGCCGCGCTCGCGCAGCAGGCGGGGCATGAGCAGGTTGGCGTAGGCGTCGCGCTCGTCGACGGCCCTCAGCAGGTCGTAGGCGGCGTTGCGCGCCTCGTCGCGCGTCGGCTTCGGCGGTCGCGGCCCACGACCGCGCCCTCCGGGGCCGCGCCCTCCCGCAGAACCTGGCCCGCCAGGCGAGCCCTGCCCTCCCGAGGCACCCCGACCTCCGGAAGATCCGTGCCCTCCGGAGGAACCGCGGCCGCCCGAAGGCCCGCGGCCCCCCGAGGAGCCGGAAGAACCGCCCGAGGAGCCCGAAGAGCCCCGGCGGCCCTGTGATCCACGATCCGCCATCAGACCAGCCGATCCTCAGCCGTGAGGCGCACGCCGCGCGCCCACTCCCCCGCGGTCATCAGCCGCTTGCCCTGTGGCTGCACCTCGCCCAGCTCCACCGGGTGGGTGCCGGTGCCGACGCGCACGGTGTTCTTCTCCACCGAGAGCTCGCCGGGGGCCAGCCGCTCAGCCGACGCGACAGGCCGTACGGGGCCGAGCTTCACCCGCTGGTCGCGGAAGGTCGTCCACGGCCCCGGGTTGGGCGTGCAGGCCCGCACGAGCCTGTCCACCCGCATGGCGGACGCGCTCCAGTCGACCTGGGCGTCCTCGACGGTGAGCTTGGGCGCGACGGACACCCCTTCGGGCGGCTGGGGACGGGCCTCCAGCGTGCCGTCCTCGACGCCGTCGAGCGTGGCCGCCAGCAGCCCCGCGCCCGAGATCGCCAGTCGCGCCAGCAGCTCGCCGCTGGTGTCGGTGGCCTTGATCTCCTCGGTGACCACGCCGTAGACGGGCCCCGCGTCGAGCTCCTTCACGATCTGGAAGGTGGCCGCGCCGGTGATCTCGTCGCCGTGGAGCACGGCGTGCTGCACGGGAGCGGCGCCGCGCCAGGCGGGCAGCAGGGAGAAGTGCAGGTTGATCCACCCGTGGCGGGGGATGTCGAGCGCGGACTGCGGCAGCAGGGCCCCGTAGGCGACCACGGGGCAGCAGTCGGGCTCCAGCGCGGCCAGCTGGGCGAGGAAGTCGGGGTCGCCCACCTTGGCGGGACGCAGCACCTCGATGCCGGCCTCCTGCGCCAGCTCGGCGACCGGGCTGGGCTGCAGGGAGCGTCCCCTGCCCGCGCGGGCGTCGGGACGGGTGAGCACGGCCACCACCTCGTGGCGCGGCGAGTCGATCAGCGCGCGCAGCGAGGGCAGCGCGGTCTCGGGAGTGCCGGCGAAGACCAGGCGCATCGTCAGAGGGCCCTCCCGCCCGTGGCGTGGGGTGAGAACTTCACCGTGGGGGCGGACAGCCCGCTCCACTCGGCCTCGCGGATGGCCTTCATCGCCAGCTTGCGCTGCTTGGCGTCCATCCTGTCGATGAACAGGATGCCGTCGAGGTGGTCGGTCTCGTGCTGGAAGCACCTGGCCATCAGGTCGGTGCCCTCGAGCACGACCGGCTCGCCGTGCATGTTGAAGCCCTTGGCGACCGCCCTGATCGCCCGCGGCGTCGGGAAGGACAGGCCGGGGAAGGACAGGCAGCCCTCCTCGCCCTCCTCGTCGAGGTCGGCCGACAGGTCGAGGTCGGGGTTGATCAGGTGCCCGAGCTGGTCGTCGACGTAGTAGGTGAACACGCGCAGGCCGACACCGATCTGCGGGGCCGCGAGGCCGGCGCCCGGCGCGTCCATCATCGTGTCGGTGAGGTCCTTGACCAGCTTGCGCAGCTCCTTGTCGAAGTCGACGACGGGGGCCGCCGGGGTGCGCAGCACCGGGTCACCGAACAGCCGGATCGACTGAATGGACAAGGGGTACTCCGTTCGCGTAGATGGGATCAACCCAGTCTACTGATGGGAAACGACGCGCTTGGCTCACGCGGTCAGTCGGGCGCGTTCCCCGTGAGCTGGGCCTCCAGCGAACGGGCCTTCATCGCGGCCTTCCTGGCGGCCTTGGCCACCGCCTGGTCCCCGTGGTGGTTGGCGAGCAGGTCGAGCACGGCGATGGTGTCGGGGTGGTCGACGGAGGCCATCTCGCCGACCAGGCGCACCAGCTCCTCGCCTGCCTCCAGGACGTCGAAGGAGCCCATCGCGCCCGGCGCGTCGGCGAAGTAGAGCAGCGCGGCCAGCGAGTCGATCGCGATCCAGGTGTGGTCGTCGGGGCTGAGCGGCGGCGCGGGCAGGTCGCGGATGTGCAGCCAGGAGGCGGCGTAGCGCCACATGAGCGGCTCGTCGAGCGCCTTGCGGACGGGCAGCTCGGCCTCGGGGCCCAGCTCCTCCAGGATGGTGCCGACCGCGCCGCGCTGCCCCGCGGTGCCCGAGGCGGCGACCTGGACCAGCTCGTGGGCGGCCGACTCGGGAGAGCGGCGCTCCAGCCAGTAGGCGACCACGCTGGGCGTGACCGCGCCCGTGATCATCGCCTCGACCAGCTCGGCGGCGGCGTAGTCGGAGTAGACCTCGACCTCGGCGGCCGTCGGCGCGTCGTGGCCCTCGCGCAGCAGGTCGCGCCTGACCGCCCAGACACCGAGCGGGGTGAGCCTGAAGTGGCCCGTGGCGGTCTGCTCGACCAGGCCGCAGTACTCGAGCACCGCCAGCGCCTCGTAGAGCTCGGCGGGCAGCACGGCGGCCAGGCGGCGCAGCTCCACCACGCCGGGGGCGCAGGCCACCTCGTGGGAGTGCAGGATGCCCTTGGCCAGGGTGGCGGCGGCCACGCCCGTGCGAACGGAGTAGATGGTGGCCAGCGTCTCGGCCAGGTGCTCGTCGATCACCTTCGACCCCGTCAGGCCAGGCTCCTCGGCGTTGGCGTCGGCCCTGTCGAGGACGTCCATCACGACGCCGTCCCAGAACTCCAGCGTCGCCTCGACCGGCAGCTGCGACGGGAGCGGGCCGCGGCCGGCCGTGCCCCTCATGATCTGCAGCAGCCCCGTGTTGACCGCGACGATCCACAGCAGGCGCAGGCGCGAGGGAGCCAGGCCGAGCTCGGCGACTGCGGCCTCGGCGTCGGCCGCGTGCAGCAGGCCGTGCTCGGTGACCGGACGGGTGCCCGTCCACGCGGTCAGACGCATGGCGTCTGCGACCAGCGGCACCCGTGGCACCGCCCTGGCCAGGTCGGCGTCGGACGCGAGCGCGACCGGCGGGAAGACCAGGCCTTCGACGTGCTTGTCCTCGAGCGGAGGAGGCTTACGCAGCTCGGTGAGATCGAAGACGTTGTTTGCCACCCACGAAACTTACTGCACACGCGTCACAGGGACGTACCGATCGCGCGGGAGCGTGCCTTGAACGCGGCTTTCCTGGCGGCCTTCGCCAGGGTGCCGTCGGGGATGGATCTGCCGAGAAGTTCGAGGACGTCGACCACGTCGGGGTGGTCGACCCGCCACATCTCCTCGATCAGGTAGGCGGGCGGTCCCGAGGCGGCGATGTTCTCGGCGAAGATCTCCGGGTCCTCCTCGGCGGCGGGCATCGCGAGGGCGAGCATGTCGACGCTCACCCAGAGCAGCTCCTCCTGCGTCAGGGGAGGCGCAGGCAGCCCACGGGAGGTCAGCCAGTGGATGGCGTGCGGGCGCAGCTCCTGGTCGTCCAGGCAGGCGCGCACCGCGCTCTCGGCGGCCGAGTCGAGCCTGTCGACGATGGTGACCGCGATGCCGCGCGCCACGGCCGGCGCGCCGCCCGCCGCCGACAGCAGCTCGGCGGCGGCCTCGGCGGGGCTCCTGCGCTCCAGCCAGCGCTGGATGTCCTCCTCGGCCAGCTCCGTCGGCATGCCCGACAGCAGCCCTTCGATCAGGCCCATGGCGTCGGCGGCGGCCAGGTCCTCGGCTTCCGGAGCCTCCAGGCCGTGGCCGAGGTAGAGGCGGCGCAGGCCGTAGCAGGCCAGGGGGGTCAGCGTGACGGCGTCGCCCGAGCGCGACACCAGGCCGCAGTGGGCCAGGCGGCCGAGCGCGGCGTCGACGTCGGGCCGCTCGTACTCGAGCAGCTCGTCGAGGTACTCGCCGACCACCGTCACGGGAACGGGCGACTGCAGGCGGTAGAGCATGTCGAACAGGTCGTAGAGCTCCTCGTCGAGCTCGGCGGAGCCGGTGACCTGACCGGCGGTGTCCTTCTCGACGAGGAACTCGACCATCGAGGCCCACGCGTCCATGGGCGCGCCCCGCTCGCGCAGGCGGCCGAGGTCCCACAGCAGGCTCGGGGTCGGCAGCGGCGCGGCCGCCGCGTCCTTGACGCGCAGGCGCCCCTTGGCGGTGGGCGTGGTGCCGCGCTCGGCCATCCACTCGCCGAGCGCGCGCGCCTCGCCCAGGACGGGGACGGCCTCGAGCGCCGCCTCCAGCTCGTGCTCGGGAGCCAGCCGTACGGCAGGCAGCGGCGCGCAGGCGGGGCAGTCGCACGGCGCCTCCCCCAGGTCGGGCACCTCGCCCGCAGGAATGGCGATCGACTGCTCGAGCGACTCGGGCCCGATCGAGCTGAACAGGCTCTTGGCCATGCCGAAGTTGGCCGGGTCGGCCAACGCGGTGGCCATCTCAGGCTCGATCCCGGTGAGCGCGCCGCGCATCAGCGCGGCCCGCTCCTCGGAGATCTCACCCAGGTCGAGGAGGAAGTCGACCAGCGTGCGTGCGGCCGCGACGGTCTCGGACGCGCTCTCGGGCGGCGCGATGACCTTGCGGGGATAGATCGACAGGAGCAGCTCTTCGAAGGTGGCAGGGGTGAACTCGCCGAGCTCGGTCACGTTCAGGTAGTCGCTGGCGTAGTCGCAGAGCAGCCGGACCTCGTCCGCGTCCACGTCGACTTCGTGCGCCCGCCCCCAGGCGCGCAGATCGTCGATGGCTCGGTTCACCCATTCGATCGACACAGGGTGACGCTAACGGAGTACTTACGCCCGCGCGAATCGGGGAAAGGGGCTATATCAGGTCGAGAGGGTCAACACTTACCCTCACGACATCCTGCGCCTTACGCGCCGCACGCACCCCCGTGGCCCCTTTCAGCGCGAGAGCCAACTCAGGCCCCACCGACCTGGGCACGCGGATCATGGCACGTTCCTGCTCGCCGTCGCTCCTTCTCGTCTCCACGGGGACGGGCCCGAGCACCTGCGCCTGCGAGGGCAGCCTGACCTCCCCGAGCATCTCCCTGACGGCCGAGGGCGAACCGGTCAGCGTCGCCATCCGCACCGCGGGAGGGAAGCCCAGCTCCCTCCTGTCGGCCAGCTCGCGCTCGGCGTGCGTGATCGGGTCCCAGCGCAGCAGCGCCTGAACGGCGGGCATCGCGGCGTCGGCCAGCACCACCAGCTCGGCCGAGGGCCTGAGCAGGGCGGCGGCGTTCATCCAGCGGCGCACCGCCTCCTCCCCCGCCCTCAGATCGGCCCTGCCCAGCATCGCCCACCCGTCGAGCAGCACCGCCGCCGTGTAGCCTCCCGCCGCGACAGGCTCGGCGCCGGGCGTGGCCACCACCAGCGCCCGCCCCTCCCCTACCGTGGCCAGCACGCCGTCGCGGCCCGAGGTCTTCACGGGCACCGAGGGAAAGGCGCGCCCCAGCTCCTCCGCCGTACGGCGGGCGCCCACCACGGAGGCGCGGATCCTTCCGTCGCCGCAGGACGGGCAGCGCCAGTCGCCCGCGATGCGCCCGCACCACCGGCAGTAGGGGGCGGCGTGCCCGCCCCTCAGCGCCAGCGGCCCGTGACACAGCAGCTGCTCGGTGAGCGTCGCGCGTGTCGGCGGGTGCGCGCACCGCGCCGGAGCCCTGCACGTACGGCAGGCGAGCGAGGGCAGGTATCCGCGACGCGGGACCTGCACGAGCACCGGCCCGTCCTCCAGGCCCAGCCTCAGCGCCCGCCAGGCCACACTGGGCAGCCGCGCGGCGCGGGCCGCCTGGTCCTTGGCGAGCTCGCCGTCCTCTCCGGCGGGCTTCACCCTCGGCGCGACGGCTCTGACGGTGGCCCTGTCGGCCACGATCGGGCCCGCCCACCCGGAGGCCAGCAGCTGCGTGGCCTCGGCCGTGCGGGAGTAGCCGCCGATCAGCATGCCCGCGCCCGCCCTGTGCGCGCGCAGCGCCAGCACCTCCCTGGCGTGCGGGTAGGGGGACAGACGTTCGGCGTGCAGGTCGTCGCCGTCGTCCCAGATGACGACCAGGCCCAGCTTCTCGACGGGGGCGAACATCGCCGCCCTCGTGCCCACGACCGCCCGCACCTGACCGCGCAGCGCCCGCAGCCACCTGCGGTAGCGCTCGGCGGGCCCGAGGTCGGCGGTGATGGCCACATGCCTGCCCTCGCCCAGCGCCCCGGTCAGCGCCTCGTCCACCATGACGACGTCCTTGCCGTCCGGGACGACGACCACCGCCGCCCTGCCGCCCTCGAGCGTCGCGCGCACGGCCTCGGCGACGGGGACCGCCCAGCCGGTGTTGCCAGGCAGCGCGCTCCACACGGCTCTAGGGTGCCTGCCGTCCCTCAGCGCCTCGAGGAAGGAGGGCCCCATGGGGTAGGCCTCCCACGCGCCCGAGCCCTCGCCGGTCCGCCCTGGCCGCTCCTCGTCCGCCACCGCGCCGCCCTGCTCCCCGCCGCCCTGCTCCGTCCCACCGGGCGCCGTCCCACCGGGCGCCGTCCCACCGGGCTCGGTCTGGGCGGGCCCGGTCTGGGCGGGGGCGCTCTTGTCGGACTCGGCGCGGGCGTGCCTGGGGGGCACCGCCAGCCGCAGCACGTCGGCCATGGTCCCCGCGTAGCGGTCGGCGACCGCGCGGGTCAGCCCCGCGATCTCGGGGGTGAGCACGGGCTCGGGCGAGACCACCCGCTCCAGCGCCGCCAGCCTGCCGCCGTGGTCGCTGCCCGCCACCCGCTCCAGCAGGAAGCCGTCGACGAGCTTGCCGGCGAAGCGGACCCTCACCCGCACGCCAGGACGCGCCTCCGCGTCCATCCGCTCGGGCACCAGATAGTCGAAGGGCCTGTCGAGGTGCGGGAGGGGGTTGTCGACGACGACCCTGGCCACCGGCAGGTCGGCGGCGGCCACGGGGGCGCCGAGGGTCTTGGCCTTCTCCGCGGGCCGTACGGCCTCCAGTGGCAGCAGGGCATCGTCGGAGTCGGTCACAGACTACGTCTACCAGATGCCGGGCACCGGCCGGTCAGGCCGGAGCCGCCAGGGCAGGTTCTCCGAAGGGCAGCCGGCGCGTGGTGCCGCCGGCAGTGTCGCGCGGCCCGCTGACGTGGACCTTTGCCAGGTGTGGAGCTCCTCCCTCCACTGTGGACCAGCGGGCGGCCTCGAGCGGCGGGACGCCCGGCAAGCGCTTCGGCCTGCGGGGCGACGCAGGAATTGCCGCCGCGGACCGCCCGGCCGCCCGCCGGCATCACCAGCATGGACAGTGGCGGCGGGCGCCGCATCGGGAGAAGTGCCTAGAGCCGCACCGAGGTGTCCTCGGTGGTCACCCAGGCGGCCACGTGGGTGCGGGAGGCCAGGTTGCTCTTGGCGAGGATGTTGCGAACGTGGGCGTCCACCGTGCGCTTGGAGATCACGAGCCTGTTGGCGATCTGCAGATTGGTCAGCCCCTCGGCGATGAGGGTGGCGACCTGCGCCTCCCTCGGGCTGAGCGGGGCCGCGCGCGGCGCGGGAGGCGTGCGCGGGGGTGGCGGCGGCGGAGGCGTCCGGTCGAGGGGGGCTCGCTGCCTGCCGTCGAGGCGGGCCAGGCCCACGCGCCGGTAGAGGCCGAGCAGCCGGTAGCGCATGCCGTCAGCCGTGGGCTCCCTGAGCACGACCGAGTGGTCGACCAGGTCGCACAGCACGGCGGCGACGTCCGCCTCCGGCAGGCCTGCCGCCGCGCCCGCCGCCTCGGCGACCTCCAGGGGGAAGCTCCCGCTGAGCACCGACAGCGCCTCCCACAGCACCCGCTGCTCCGCGCCGCACAGGGCGTGGCTCCACTCCACCAGCGAGCGCAGGTCGCGCTGGCGGGCCAGGACGTTCGTGCTGGAGCCCGCCAGGTCGGGCCAGCGGTCGTCCATCCGCTCCAGCAGTTCGGCCAGCGGCAGCGAGCGCAGGCAGCCGGCGGCCAGCTCGATGGCCAGGGGGACCCCTTCCAGGCTTCTGCAGATCTCCTCCGCGAAGGGACGGGTGGCCTCGGTCAGCTCGAACCCCTGGTCGACGGCGCGTGCCCGCTCGACGAGCAGCGCGAGCGCCTGGTGTTCGGGCAGCGGGCCGACGGTCAGGACCCGCTGGCCCGGCACGGTCAGCAGCACGCGGCTGACGGCCAGCACCTTCGTCGTGCCCGTCCCCCGCAGCACCGCCTCGACCAGCCTCGACACCGGGCCCATCAGGTGCTCGCAGGTGTCGAGGACCAGCAGGGCCCGCCATCCCGCGAAGGCGTCGGCCACCTCCTCCGCCGTCGTCAGCTCCGGCCTGCCCATGGTCGCCGCCACCGCGGCGACCAGGGAGCGCTCGTCGGCCACGTGGGAGAGCTCGGCGTACCACACCCCGTCGGGAAAGCGCCTGCGCGCCCCGTGGGCGACCCTGGTCGCCACCCTGCTCTTGCCCACCCCTCCTGGCCCTGTCACGGTGACCAGACGCGACTCCGACAGGCCGAGCAACCCCTCGGCGATCTCCTCCGCCCGCCCTGCGAGGCTGGTGTACTCGACAGGCAGGTTCCCCTTCCCCGCTGTGGTCATCTCGGTCACTCCTTCGGCGAACCCTGGGGCCCGGCGGGCCGGCACCCCCGTAGCCGCCCGCCGGGCCGTCCGTCTCGCGAACGTCCTGGTTCGCGATCGACGCGAACCGCCCCCGCGGCCCCCGAGGTACGGACACGACGAGTATTCAGGGCATCACGCTTGGCAACATCGGGAGAAGTGCCTATTCCCATCACGATGTTCGGGCTCATGAGCGCCCGCGCTCCTTGATCACCCAGGCGGCGATCTGGCTGCGCCCGGCGAAGCCGAGCTTCTTGAGGATGTTCTCCACGTGGGTGTCGACGGTCCTGGTGGCGATCACCAGGCGCTGGGAGATGAGGCGGTTGGTCAGCCCGTCGGCCACCAGCCTGGCCACGTCGATCTCCCTCGGCGTGAGCAGCGCCAGCCCATGGTCCTCCTCCTGCCGGGAGGAGCCTGGGCACAGCGTCAGGGCGCACGCGACCACCTCCGCCGCCGACATGGCCTTCCCCGCGGCCGCCGCCCTGACGTAGTGCGGTCCGAGCGCGGCGCGCAGCCGCTCCTCACAGGCCGAGTGCTCCCTGGCCAGCTGCCGCGAGCCGAAGAAGGCGCTCACCTCGACCTTCCACAGGCCGCCTGTGGCGCTCAGCAGCATGGCGGCGCGGGTGTGCTCGTCGAGGTCGGTGGCCAGCCAGCCCACCACCTCGACGGCGAAGGCGGTGGCGTGGTTGGTGCGCATGCGCGCGTGGGCGCGCACCGCGGAGGTGGCCAGGCGCATGGCCTCGGCGTACTCGCCCCTGCCACGCAGCGCGAGCGCCAGGATGAGGTCGGCCCAGGCGCCGATGACGTCCTCGCGCTGCTCGGCGCAGAGCCTGCGGGCCCTGCGCAGCACGTCCACGGCCTCGTCGAAGCGCAGCTGCGCCACGTGGACCAGCCCGAGGGTGACGATCCCCTCGACCGCGGCGACGCCGCGGCTGCCCGTCATGGCCTTCAGCGCCCGCCTCAGCCCCTGCTCCGCCGCGTCGAGCTCGCCCATCACGAAGTGGTACATCCCTCGCACGACCTCCAGGCGGCGGCTGCCGGGGTGCTCCCTTGGCTCGTCGGCTGCCTCGAGGGCGGCGACCAGGTCGTCGGCCTCGGCCAGGCTGAGCCGCGCGGCTTCGAGGTCGCCCTGCCCGACCCTGATGTGGGTGAGCGTCATCAGGGCCGCGAGCCGGGGGAAGCCCTCGATGCCGCTGGTGGCCAGGAAGCGTTCGAGATAGCTTCTGCCCTCCCTCGACATCCCCGCGTACAGCCAGAGGAACCACAGCCCCACCAGCATCCGCGCGCAGCTGTCCACCTGTCCTTCGGCGGCGGCGTACGACTCGATCGCCGCGCGGAAGTTGGGCCACTCCCCGCGGGCCGTGCTCCAGGTCGCCAGACGGCTGACGGAGTTCTGCTCGCACCCGAGCCTGACGGCCATGGCCAGGTAGTGCTCCCTGTGCCGGCGCCGTAGCTCGCCGAGCTCGCCGGCCGACATCCTGGCCAGCGCGAACTGCCTGACGCCACCGAGCATCCTGTAGGCGACGCGGCCCTCGTCCCGCTCGGTGATGACGACCGACCTGTCGACCAGCGCGGCGAGCGCGGGATAGACCTCCTCCTCGGCCAGCCCCTCGCCCGAGCACACCGCCTCCGCCGCCGCGAGGTCGAAGGGCCCGGCGAAGACGGCGAGCCGCCGCCACAGCAGCCGCTCCTCGGGTCCGCACAGATCGTGGCTCCAGCCGGCGGCCGACTCCATGACCGAGCCGCCAGGCTGCCCTCCCATCGTGCGCAGGATCTCCTCCAGCGGCATGACCCGCGCCCGCACCGCGGCCAGCTCGATGGCCAGCGGAACGCCCTCCAGCCTGCGGCACAGCCCCGAGACCAGCGCCGTGTTCTGCTCGGTCAGCCTGAAGGAGGGATCGGCCATCCGCTCGACGAGCAGCGCGTACGACTCGGTGGCCGCCACCTCCGCCAGCGAGGCGCCCGCGCAGGGCACGCTCATCGGGCGCACCTCCACGGTGTGCTCGCCAGGCGCGCGCAGCACCTGCCTGCTGGTGAGCAGCATGTGCAGCCCTGGCGCCGCCGCCAGCAGCGCCTGGGCCAGCGCGGAGACCTCCTCCGGCAGGTGCTCGCAGCCGTCGAGCACCAGCAGTGTCCTGCGCGGACGCAGATGGCCCGCCAGCAGGCGCACCCCGCTGTGCGAGACCAGCTCGTGGATCCCCATCGCCTGGGCGAGCGCGTGCTCCAGGCTCTCGGCCGAGGTGAGGCCCGACAGGCTGACGAAGACGACGCCGTCGGCGAAGGCCCTGCGCGTCAGCCTGGCCGCCCTGATCGCCACCCTGGTCTTGCCCACGCCCGCGACGCCCGTCAGCGTGACGAGCCTGCCGCGCTGCAGGGCGCGCCGTACGGCCCCGACCTCCGCCCTGCGTCCGACGAGGCTGGTGGTCTCCTGTGGCAGGGCGGGCCTGAACGTCACGGACCCGTCCCCGCTCGGCGTGACGACGGCACGCCCGTGCCGCCGACGAGTAAAAGGCTCACGGTCAAAGATCTTGCCCATCCGGCGAGCTGCCTATCCGCGATCTCACCTACGGGCGGCCTCCCCGGCCGGCTGGAGGCCACCTGGAAGCCACGTTATAGAGATCGCCGCGATTCCTCCCGCCGAACGCGGCAATGCCGCACTCCACAGGAGTGCGGCATTGTCGTGGACGCGAAGGGGTCAGAGACCGGCGGCGGTGCGCAGCGCCTCGGCGCGGTCGGTCGACTCCCACGAGAAGCCCTCACGGCCGAAGTGGCCGTAGGCGGCGGTCTCGGAGTAGATCGGGCGCAGCAGGTCGAGGTCGCGGATGATCGCGGCGGGACGCAGGTCGAACACCTGGGTCACGGCCTCCTGGATCTTCTCCACGGCGACCTTCTCGGTGCCGAAGGTCTCGACGAACACGCCGACCGGATGCGCCTTGCCGATGGCGTAGGCGACCTGGACCTCGGCGCGGTCGGCCAGACCGGCGGCGACGATGTTCTTGGCGACCCAGCGCATCGCGTAGGCGGCCGAGCGGTCGACCTTGGACGGGTCCTTGCCGGAGAAGGCGCCGCCACCGTGGCGGGCCATGCCGCCGTAGGTGTCGACGATGATCTTGCGTCCGGTGAGGCCGGCGTCGCCCATGGGGCCGCCGATCTCGAAGCGGCCCGTCGGGTTGACCAGCAGGCGGTAGCCGTCGGTGTCGATGTCGAGCCCGGCGAGCACGTGGTCGACCACGTGCTCCTTGATGTCGGGGGTCAGCATCTCCTTGAGGTCGATCTCCGCGGCGTGCTGCGTGGAGACGACGACCGTGTCGAGGCGGACGGGCTTGTCGCCGTCGTACTCGATGGTGACCTGGGTCTTGCCGTCGGGACGCAGGTAGGGCACCAGGCCCGACTTGCGCACCTCGGACAGGCGGCGGGCCAGCCGGTGCGCCAGCGTGATAGGCAGCGGCATCAGCTCGGGCGTCTCGCGGCAGGCGTAGCCGAACATCAGGCCCTGGTCGCCCGCGCCCTGACGGTCGAGCTCGTCGATGTCACCGTCGACGCGGTGCTCGTAGGCGTCGTCGACGCCCTGGGCGATGTCGGGCGACTGCGCGCCGATGGAGGCCGACACGCCGCAGGAGGCGCCGTCGAACCCCTTGTGGGAGGCGTCGTAGCCGATCTCAAGGATCTTCTCGCGGATGACGCCGGCGATGTCGACGTAGGTCTCGGTCGTCACCTCGCCTGCGACGTGGACCTGGCCGGTAGTGATCAGCGTCTCGACGGCGACCCTGCTCTTGGGGTCGTCCTTGAGCATGGCGTCGAGAATCGCGTCACTGATCTGGTCGGCGATCTTGTCCGGGTGGCCTTCTGTGACCGACTCGGAGGTGAACAGGCGACGTGACAACTCAGTGGCTCCTCATGCAGCGGCTGCTGACGGATGTGCGGCTCGGGCGGGTAGGACACGCCAGGGCCATCGCCGAAGTGTAGCCCTACATGCCTGCGCGCCGCGAAACTGCTCTCATTGTGCCCCTTGTCAGAGCTCAGGGAGCGGATCCAGGGGCAGCAACTCGGGGTCGAACACCTCCGCGTCGGCCGCTGCCACGACGGCGGCGTACTCCTCGTCGAACTCGAAGAACATCTCCCCCACCTGGATGACGGGGCTCGGCGCCATGGTGATGGGGCCCAGCCTGGTCGCTCGGGGAAAGGCGGCGTAGAGCGAGACGGGACGGTCGTTCCTCAGCATCCTGGTGGCCAGGACGGAGACGGACCTGTCGGTCACGACGATCAAAAAGTTGGCCACGCCGGGCGGGCCTATGGACAGCGCGGGAAAGACATAGCGGATCTCCTCCCCCTGACGCAACAGAGCCCGGCAGCGATCTCTGACAGCCGACGTCACCGGCATCGCATCCCCCCTCGCCGACCCTCAGTATCCGCAGGCAGACGGGGTGCCGCAACGGTTGATCAGGTAACCGCCCATGCCGAAAGCGCGCTTGCCTGAACGGTCGAGGCGGGCGCCTCAGACGAGGCGGGCGGCCACCAGGCCCCACACGGTGTCGGCGAGGTCCTCCTTGGGACCGCGCGGCACCTCCACAGGGGAGCCGCCCGCGACGAGCACGGTGGCGGCGTTGTCGGGGGTGCCGAACGCGAGCCCCTCGCCGACCTGGTTGACGACCAGCAGGTCGCATCCCTTGCGGGCCAGCTTGGCCTGGCCGTTGGCCAGCACGTCGTCGGTCTCGGCCGCGAACCCCACGATCACGTACGGCGGCGCCCCCGCGCCCGAGGAGGCGCCAGGGCCCGGGACGGGGCCCACGCCCGCCGCCTGCCTGGCCGCGCGCCTGCGCTCGCCGAGCTCGGCGAGGATGTCGGGGTTCTTGACCAGCTCGATCGGCTCGGGCTCGCCGTCGCGCTTCTTGATCTTGGACTCGCGCCGCACCGCGGGCCTGAAGTCGGCCACGGCCGCCGCCATGACGACGGCGTCGGCGTCGGCCGAGGCGGTCAGCACGGCCTCGCGCAGTTCGAGCGCGGACTCGACCCTGACGACCTTGGCGCCCGCCGGATCGGGCAGTGACACGTTGGCGGCGACGAGGGTGACCTCGGCCCCCCGCGCGACGGCCGTACGGGCGAGGGCGTAGCCCTGCAGCCCCGAGGAGCGGTTGCCGAGGAAGCGGACCGGGTCGAGGGCCTCGCGGGTGCCGCCGGCCGAGATGACGACCTTGCGCCCCTCGAGGTCGCGCGGACGGCCCGCCATGACGGTGCGGCAGATCTCGAAGATCTCCGCGGGGTCGGGCAGCCGTCCTGGTCCCGTGTCGGCGCCCGTGAGGCGCCCGACGGCGGGGTCGATGACGATGGAGCCCCGCTCGCGGAGGGTGGCGACGTTGGCCACGGTCGCGGGGTGCTCCCACATCTCGGTGTGCATCGCGGGCGCGAACACCACGGGGCACCGAGCGGTGAGCAGGGTGGTGGTCAGCAGGTCGCCGGCGAGTCCGTGGGCCGCCTTGGCCAGCACGTCGGCGGTCGCGGGCGCCACCACGACGAGATCGGCCTGCTGGCCGAGCCGCACATGGGGCACCTCGTGCACGCCGTCCCAGACGTCGACGGTCACCGGGTGGCCCGACAGCGCCGCCCACGTGGGCTCGCCCACGAAGCGCAGCGCGTCGCGGGTCGGAACGACCCGCACCTCGTGACCCGACTCGGTGAACAGGCGCAGGAGCTCGCAGGCCTTGTAGGCGGCGATGCCCGCGCTGACGCCCAGGACGACCCTCATGGAAGGGTCAGACCGCGCCTTCGATGGGCTCGGCGTTGAGCAGGCCCTCGGAGACCTCGCGAAGCGCGATGGACAGGGGCTTCTCCTGGGCGTGGGTCTCGACCAGGGGACCGACGTACTCCAGCAGGCCCTCGCCGAGCTGGGAGTAGTAGGCGTTGATCTGGCGGGCCCGCTTGGCGCCCATGATCACCAGTGAGTACTTGCTGTCGACGATGTCGAGCAGCGAGTCGATCGAGGGGTTGGTGATGCCCTCGGTCGTGGGGGCGATGCCTGCCACGTTGTCAGACCTCTCGTCGGAATGCTATGCAGTCATCAAGGCTATCAGCCTGTGGCATACGTCCTGGACGTTCGTGTTGACCAGCGTGGTATCGAACTCCTTCTCGGCCGCCATCTCGACCCTGCCCGCCTCGAGGCGGCGGGCGATGACGTCCTCGGGTTCGGTGCCGCGGCCTCGCAGCCGCTTCTCCAGCTCCTCCCACGAGGGAGGGGCGAGGAAGACCAGCAACGCCTCGGGCATGCTCTCCCGCACCTGCCTGGCGCCCTGGAGGTCGATCTCCAGCACCGTGGGCACGTTCTGGGCGAGCTTGTCGATGACGGCCTGCCGTGGCGTGCCGTACCTGTTTCCCGCGAACTCGGCCCACTCCAGCAGCTCGCCGGAGGAGATGAGCCTGTCGAAGCCCTCGTCGTCGACGAAGAAGTACTCCACACCGTGGGTCTCGCCCGGACGGGGCTTCCTGGTGGTCACCGAGACCGACAGCCACACCTCTGGGTGTGCCCGCCGGAGCTCGGCGACGACCGTGGACTTGCCGACGCCCGACGGCCCGGAAAGGACCGTCAGCCGCCGGGTGGCGCGCTCGTGAGAGCCACCACCCGGGGGAACGAAACCACCGCGATCCGTGCCATCACCATCGGACCAGGACCTGTCGGTCACTTCGTTACCCCCGTCGAACCTGCGCTTTTCTGTGGTACCGAGGTTAGCCCTCGTTGCCACCGAACTCGCGCTCGAGGGCAGCCCTCTGGTTCGCACCGAGACCCCGCACGCGGCGGGACTCGGCAATAGCGTGCCGCTCCATCAGCTGCTTGGCGCGGACCTTGCCCACGCCGGGGAGCGACTCCAACAGAGCCGACACCTTCATCTTGCCGATGACGTCGTCTGTCTGCCCATCCTTGAGCACCTCAGCCAGAGAAACCGCGCCGTGCTTGAGCCGGTTCTTGACCTCGGCACGCTCCTTACGGGCCTTGGCAGCCTTCTCCAGGGCTGCGGCGCGCTGCTCAGGGGTCAGGGGAGGAAGAGCCACGCCGGGTCACCTCGAATTTCTGTCGATGTACTCGGACGGGAAGGGAAACTAGCTGGTCAACGCGTCCTTAGCAACGTCAAAGGCAGTTTCTGTGGTGACAAAGTCCAGTTCAGCACTTTGCGTGATCACGAAACCACGCTGCGTAGATCAAATCGCCCTCACTTCCCGGTTCTCGCCGTTCGTCAAGCGAGATCACCGGAATGCGATCATGATCACAGAACCCCGTCCGGAGGGGTGGAAACGGGCGGCCGAAAGCCTGCTGGAGAAGGGCTTCGAGCGCGCCCGCCGTACCGGACGAACGGTCACGAACGCCGTAGAGAGGCCGCAATGGAGGCAGCGGTCGCACCGGGGTCGGGAGAGGCCGTGATGGGGCGGCCGATGACGAGCAGGTCCGCGCCGTCGGCCAGCGCCTGCTCGGGTGTGGCCACCCGCGCCTGGTCCTGGCTGTCGGCCCCCGCGGGGCGCACTCCCGGAGTGATCAGCGTGATGGAGGGCCCCACGGCCGCGCGCACCGCGGCGACCTCGTGGGGCGAGCACACCAGAGCCGTCGCGCCCGCCTCCACCGACATCACCGCCATCCGCCGCACGGCGTCCTCGGGGGTGCCCTCGACGCCGATGGCGGCCAGATCGGCCGCCGACAGCGACGTGAGGACGGTCACCGCCGCGATCTTGGTGTGTGGAGCGGCCTCCACGGCCGCCTGGATCATCGCGGGGCCCCCCGCCGCGTGCACGGTCAGGATGGCGGGCCGCAGGCGCGCTACGGCCCTTGTGGCCCCTGCGACGGTGTTCGGGATGTCGTGCAGCTTGAGGTCGAGGAAGACCCGCACCCCGCTGGCGCCGCGCACGGAGGCGATCACGTCGGGTCCGTAGCGCAGGTACAGCTCCAGGCCGACCTTGACGGTGCTCACGTGCGGGGTCACCAGCGAAGCCCAGCGGGCCGCGGTCTCCAGATCAGGTGCGTCCAGGGCGACGGCGATGGGTGCGGGCGTCACAGGGAACTCTCCTCCGAGTCGACGAGCAGATGTCTTGCGGTGGGCCGGTGGGCCAGGCCGACGGCGTCGGCCAGGCGGTGGAAGCCCTTGGCCTGCAGCAGCTCCTCGAGCTCGCGCTCGATGCGCAGGCAGGCGTAGGGGTCGTGGAAGAGCGCCGTGCCCACCCCGACGACGCAGGCGCCCGCCAGGATGAGCTGGAGCGCGTCGTGCCCGCTCGTCACGCCGCCGACGCCCACGATGGGCACGCCGGGGATGGCGGCGTGGACCTGCCAGACGCACCTGACCGCCAGCGGCAGGATCGCGGGCCCTGACAGGCCGCCGGTGCCCGCGGCGAGGGTGGGCCTGAGCGCGTCCACGTCGATGCTCATGCCGAGCGGATTGTTGATCATGGACAGGGCGTCGGCTCCCGCGTCCACGCAGGCGCGGGCGACGGCCACGACGTCGGCCACGTCGGGTGAGAGCTTGGCGACGACAGGCACGTCGTAGCGCATGACCGAGCGGACCGAGGCGATCACCTCGGCCGCCGCTCCCCCGTCGCGGGCGAAGACGCGGCCTCTGTCCTCGATGTTGGGGCAGGCGAGGTTGACCTCGACGGCGGTCACGCCCGGCGCGTCGGTCAGGCGGCGGGCCAGCGCGGAGTACTCGGCGACGGTGCCGCCGCCGACGGAGACGACGGTCCTGATGCCGCGCTGGGCCAGCCACGGCAGCTCGCGTTCGAGGAAGGCGTCGATGCCTGGACCCTGCAGTCCGACCGCGTTGAGCATCCCGGAGGGTGTCTCGGCCATCCTGGGCGTCGGCCTGCCCGCGCGCGGGGCCATGGTGATCGACCTGGTCACCAGCGCGCCGAGGCGGTGCAGGTCGAAGAACTGGGCCAGCTCGCGTCCCGAGCCCGCGCACCCGGCCGCCGTGGTGACGGGGTTGGCCAGCTCGACATGGGCGAGGAAGGTGCGCATGTCAACCGACATTGCGCGCTCCGCCGCCCGGGGCCCCGAGCGCGTCGAACGGGATCGTTCCGACGTCCTCGAACCGCACTCGTTCCCCCCTGAAGACAGGACCCTCCACGCAGGCGCGCACCATCCTGGTCACGCCGTCGTCGCCGATGACGGGCAGCACGCAGGTCATGCAGACCCCGATGCCGCAGGCCATCGACTCCTCCACCGCCACCTGGACGGGGATGTCGAACTCGATCGCCACCGCGGTGACCGCGCGCAGCGTCTCCATCGGCCCACAGGCGTAGATGACGTCGGCGCGCGTGTCGGCGATGACGGAGGGCAGCACGTCGGTCACGCTGCCGCGCAGGCCGAGCGAGCCGTCCTCGGTGGTGAGCGTGGTCGTCTCTGCCATCCTGCGGGCCCGCATCGCGCCGAAGACCCTGTCGGCCGAGGCCGCGCCGAGCGCGAAGTCGATGCGGCAGCCCCGTTCCATCAGCGCGTCGGCGAGAGGGAACAGGGCGGCCGCGCCGTACTCGGCGCCGACCAGGACGCAGCTGGCCGGGTCGCGGGGCAGCGGGAAGGGCCGCCCCAGCGGCCCCACCAGGTCGAGGGTGTCGCGGGCGCGCCGCTCGGCCAGCCATGACGTGCCGGGGCCCTTGGCGGTGAAGACCAGCTCCACCGTGCCGCCGTAGTCGGGCTTGACGTCATGGATGGACAGGGCGCGCCTGGTCACCATCGAGGTGCGCGGACCCCCGACGGCGACCGAGACGAAGTGGCCTGGCCTGAACCTCTCGGCGACGCCGGGCGCCACGACGGTCAGCGCATGGTAGGCGTCGACCCGGCGCGTCGTCAGCACCGTGCCCGTCACCTGCACCGGAGTCCCGGCCAGACTCGATCACCCCCGCAGGGCTCGTGCGTGCTCCTGAAGGGACCGTACGCCCACATCGCCCCGCACGATGGCCTGGATGCCCGCCGCCGCCGCGGCGAGTCCCTGGACCGTCGTGATGCACGGGATGCCGCGCAGCACGGCCGCGGTGCGGATGTCGTAGCCGTCGAGGCGCGGCCCGGACTGGCCCGGGCTGCCGAACGGCGTGTTGACGATCAGGTCCACCTCGCCGTCCAGGATGCGCTGCACGATCGTCGGCTCACCGTCGGGTCCCGTTCCCTCGCTCTGCTTTCGCACGATCTTGGCATGGACTCCGTTGCGGCGCAGCACCTCCGCGGTGCCCTCCGTGGCGAGAATCTCGAAGCCGAGATCGGCGAGCGCGCGCACCGGGAAGATCATCGAGCGCTTGTCCCTGTTGGCCACCGAGACGAAGGCCCTGCCCTTGGTGGGCAGTTCGCCGTAGGCGCCCGCCTGGGACTTGGCGTAGGCGATGCCGAAGAACTCGTCGATGCCCATGACCTCGCCCGTCGAGCGCATCTCGGGGCCGAGCACGATGTCGACGCCGCGGAAGCGGTTGAACGGCAGCACCGCCTCCTTGACCGCGATGGAGGCGTCGAGCGGCAGCGTGCCGCCGTCACCCGTCGCGGGCAGCATGCCCTCGGCCCTCAGCTCGGCGACCGTGGCCCCCATCATGACGCGGGCCGCCGCCTTCGCCAGCGGCACCGCCGTCGCCTTGGAGACGAAGGGCACCGTACGGCTGGCCCTCGGGTTGGCCTCCAGGACGTAGAGCACGCCCGCCGCCATCGCGTACTGCACGTTGAGCAGGCCGCGGACGCCGACGCCCCTGGCGATGCCCTCGGTGGCGGCGCGGATGCGCTTGATGTCGTTGCCGCCGAGGGTGATCGGCGGCAGCGCGCAGGCCGAGTCGCCCGAGTGGATGCCCGCCTCCTCGATGTGCTCCATCACGCCGCCGAGGTAGAGCTCCTCGCCGTCGAACAGGGCGTCGACGTCGATCTCGATGGCCTCGTCGAGGAACTTGTCGACCAGGACCGGGTGCCCGCCCTCCTGGGCCGCCATGTAGGTGGTCAGCGTCTCGTCGTCGTAGACGATGGCCATGCCGGCGCCGCCGAGGACGTAGGAGGGGCGCACCAGGACCGGGTAGCCGATCTCGTCGGCGATGGCCAGCGCCTCGGGGACGGTCAGCGCCGTGCCGTGCTTGGGCGCGGGCAGCCCGGCCTCCGCCAGCACGCGGCCGAACGCACCGCGCTCCTCCGCGAGGTGGATGGACTCGGGCGAGGTGCCGACCACGGGCACGCCGGCGTCCTTCAGCGCCTGGGCCAGTCCGAGGGGTGTCTGGCCGCCGAGCTGCACGATGACGCCCACGACGGGGCCCGTCTGCTGCTCGGCGTGGACCACCTCGAGGACGTCCTCGAGCGTGAGCGGCTCGAAGTAGAGCCGGTCGGAGGTGTCGTAGTCGGTCGAGACCGTCTCGGGGTTGCAGTTGACCATGACGGTCTCGAACCCGGCCCTGGACAGCTCGAAGGAGGCGTGCACGCAGGCGTAGTCGAACTCGATGCCCTGGCCGATGCGGTTGGGCCCGCTGCCGAGGATGAGGACCTTCGGCCTGTCGCCGTGGGGGACCTCGCTCTCCTCGTCGTAGGTGGAGTAGAGGTAGGGCGTCTTGGCCGCGAACTCCGCCGCGCAGGTGTCGACGGTGTTGTAGACCGGGCGCAGGCCGAGCGCGTGGCGCAGGTCGCGCACCCGCGTCTCGTCCATGCTGCGGATCTCGCCGATCTGGGCGTCGGAGAAGCCGAGGTGCTTGGCCCGCTCCAGCGCCTCGCGGGTCAGCTCGGGCGCCTCGCCGAGCGCGCGGGCCTCCTCGTCGAGCAGCATGAGCTGGTCGATGAACCACGGGTCGATGTTGGTCGAGTCGAACAGCTCCTCGGCCGTGGCGCCCGCCCTGATGGCCTGCTGCATGGTGCGCAGCCTGCCGTCGTGGGGGGTGCGGCAGTCGTCGAGCAGCTCCTGCTTGGGCGCGACGTGCCCCGCCCAGGAGAAGGACGAGCCCTTCTTCTCCAGCGACCGCAGCGCCTTCTGCAGCGCCTCGGGGAAGGAGCGGCCGATCGCCATGGCCTCGCCCACCGACTTCATGTGCGTGGTGAGCGTCTGGTCGGCGCCGCGGAACTTCTCGAAGGCGAACCTCGGCACCTTGACCACGATGTAGTCGAGGGTCGGCTCGAAGGAGGCCGGGGTCTCCTTCGTGATGTCGTTCGGGATCTCGTCGAGCGTGTAGCCGATCGCCAGCTTGGCCGCGATCTTGGCGATGGGGAAGCCCGTCGCCTTGGAGGCCAGCGCCGAGGAGCGCGACACGCGCGGGTTCATCTCGATGACGATCATGCGGCCCGAGCTCGGGTTGACCGCGAACTGGATGTTGCAGCCGCCGGTGTCGACGCCGACCTCACGGATGACCGCGATGGCCACGTCGCGCATGTTCTGGTACTCGCGGTCGGTCAGGGTGAGCGCGGGGGCCACGGTCACGCTGTCGCCGGTGTGCACGCCCATCGGGTCGATGTTCTCGATGGAGCAGACGATGACGACGTTGTCGGCCTTGTCGCGCATGACCTCGAGCTCGTACTCCTTCCAGCCGAGGATCGACTCCTCGAGGAGCACCTCGGTGGTCGGCGAGGCGTCGAGGCCCGCGCCCGCGATGCGGCGCAGGTCGTCCTCGTCGTAGGCGAAGCCCGAGCCGACGCCGCCCATGGTGAAGGAGGGGCGCACGACCAGCGGGTAACCCAGCTCGCCGGCCGCCGCCACGCACTCGTCCATGGTGTGGCACACCACCGACCTGGCCGACTCGGCGTTGAGTCCCTGCTCGCGCGCGACCTTGGCGACGATCTCCTTGAAGCGCTCGCGGTTCTCGCCCGCCTGGATGGCGTCGAAGTCGGCGCCGATCAGCTCGACGTCGTAGCGCTCGAGCACGCCCGCCTCGTGCAGGGCGACCGCGGTGTTGAGCGCGGTCTGCCCGCCCAGGGTGGGCAGCAGCGCGTCGGGGCGCTCCTTGGCGATGATCTTCTCGACGAACTCGGGGGTGATCGGCTCGACGTAGGTGGCGTCGGCGAACTCGGGGTCGGTCATGATCGTGGCAGGGTTGCTGTTGACCAGGATCACCTTGAAGCCCTCGGCGCGCAGCACGCGGCAGGCCTGGGTGCCCGAGTAGTCGAACTCGCACGCCTGCCCGATGACGATCGGTCCTGAGCCGATGACCAGGATCGACCTGATGTCCTCACGCTTGGGCACGGCTCATGACCTCACAGAACTCGTCAAAAAGGTAGGCGGCGTCGTGCGGGCCGGCGGCCGCCTCGGGGTGGTACTGCACGCTGAAGGCGCGCCCGTCGAGCAGCCGCAGCCCCTCGACGCACTGGTCGTTGAGGTTGACGTGGCTGACCTCCGCGCGGCCGTACGGCGTGTCGAAGGGCTCGCCGAGCGGCGCCTGGACGGCGAAGCCGTGGTTGTGCGCCGAGATCTCGACCTTGCCCGTGCGGACGTCCTGGACGGGCTGGTTGACGCCGCGGTGGCCGTAGCGCAGCTTGTAGGTCGGCAGGCCGAGGGCGCGGCCGAACAGCTGGTTGCCGAAGCAGATGCCGAAGAACGGGATCCCCGCCCCGAGCACCTCGCGCAGCGTCGTGACGTCGGCGGTGGCGGGGTCGCCCGGGCCGTTGGAGAAGAAGACGCCGTCGGGCGCGACGGCCATGACGTCCTCGAAGCTCGCGGTGGCCGGCAGCACGTGCACCTCGCAGCCGCGTTCGGCCATGCGGTGCGGGGTCATGCCCTTGATGCCCAGGTCGACAGCGGCGACGGTGAAGCGCTTCTCGCCGATGGCGGGCACCACGTAGGGCTCCCGCGTGGCCACCTCGGCGGCCAGGTCGGCGCCCTCCATGGCCGGTGAGCGCCGCACGCGCTCGACGAGGGCTTCCACCGGCTCGGAGGGAGCGGTGAAGATGCCCGCGCGCATGGCGCCACGCTCGCGCAGGTGGCGGGTCAGCGCGCGGGTGCCGGTGATCGCGATGCCGACGACCCCCTGCTCCTTGAGGTAGTCGTCGAGGGAGCGGTTGGCCCGCCAGTTGGAGACCACCCTGGACGGCTCGCGCACGACGTATCCGGCGACCCAGACCTTCGAGGACTCGGGGTCCTCGTCGTTGACGCCGGTGTTGCCGATGTGCGGAGCGGTCATGGCGACGATCTGGCGATGGTAGGACGGGTCGGTGAGGGTCTCTTGGTAGCCGGTCATACCGGTGTTGAAGACCATCTCACCGAACGTCTCGCCCTCGGCGCCGTACGGGATTCCGTGGAAGACACGGCCGTCTTCCAAGACAAGGACGGCGTTACTCAAGCGAGCTTCCCTTCGAGAACGGTTGGCCTGCCACGCAGGAACGTCGCCAGCACCCTGCCGGGGAGGGTCATGCCCTCGTAGGGGGTGTTGCGGCTCTTGGAGGCGAAGGAGGAGGGATCCACCTCGGCGCGCGCGGTGGGGTCGTAGAGCACGATGTTGGCGGGGGCGCCGACCTCGAGCGGCCGGCCGTGCCCGGGCAGGCGGCCGATGCGCGCGGGGGCGGCGGACATGCGCTCGGCGACGCCCGCCCAGTCGAGCAGGCCGGTGTCGACCATGGCCTCCTGGACGACGCTGAGCGCGGTCTCGAGGCCGACCATGCCCATGGCCGCCGCGGCCCACTCGGTCTCCTTGTCCTCGACCGGGTGCGGCGCGTGGTCGGTGGCCACCACGTCGATCGTGCCGTCGGCCAGGGCCGAGCGCAGCGCCTCGACGTCGGCGCGGGTGCGCAGCGGCGGGTTGACCTTGTAGATCGGGTTGTAGGAGCCGTTGGGCGACTGCTCGACCAGCTCGTCGGTGAGCAGCAGGTGGTGCGGGGTCACCTCGGCGGTGACGTTCCAGCCCTTGGACTTGGCCCAGCGGATGATCTCCACCGAGCCCGCCGTGGAGACGTGGCAGACGTGCAGGCGCGAGCCGACGTGCGCGGCCAGCAGGCAGTCGCGGGCGATGATCGCCTCCTCGGCCACCGCGGGCCAGCCGGACAGGCCGAGCCTGCCGGAGATGACGCCCTCGTTCATCTGGGCGTCCTTGGTGAGCTTGGGCTCCTGGGCGTGCTGGGCGACGACGCCGTCGAAGGCCTTGACGTACTCGAGCGCCCTGCGCATGAGCACGGCGTCGTCGACGCACCTGCCGTCGTCGGAGAAGACGCGCACGCGGGCGGCCGAGTCGGCCATCGCGCCGAGCTCGGCCAGCTGCTTGCCCTCCAGCCCGACGGTGACGGCGCCGACCGGCTGCACGTCGCAGTGGCCGAACTCCTGGCCGAGCCGCCAGACCTGCTCGACGACGCCCGCGGTGTCGGCGACCGGCATGGTGTTGGCCATGGCGTGGACGGCGGTGTAGCCGCCGCGGGCGGCCGACTGGGTGCCGGTCTGCACGGTCTCGGCGTCTTCGCGGCCCGGCTCGCGCAGGTGGGTGTGCAGGTCTACCAGGCCGGGCAGGGCGATCGCGCCCCGCCCTTCGACGACCTCGGGAAGCCCCGCCTCGGCCGCGCCGTCGCCGTCGGGCCGGGTGCCTTCGGACCCGGCGGGACGGATCTCCGCGATGAGGCCGTTGACCACGGCGATGTCGACGGGCTCGCCGCCCAGGATGCGAACGTTCTTGATCAGCATCAGATCTCTCCCCCGAGCAGCAGGTACAGGACGGCCATGCGGATGGTCACGCCGTTGGCGACCTGCTCGACGATCGTCGAGCGCGGCGAGTCCGCCACCTCGGCGGCGATCTCCATGCCCCTGTTCATCGGGCCCGGGTGCATGACGATGGCGTCGTCGGGCATCTTGGCGAACCTGTCGCGGTCGAGGCCGTAGCGGCGGGAGTACTCGCGCTCGCTGGGGAAGTAGGCGGCGTTCATCCGCTCCTTCTGCACCCGCAGCATCATCACGACGTCGGACTTGGGCAGCACCGAGTCGAGGTCGTAGGAGACCTCGCACGGCCAGGTGCCGATCGAGACCGGCAGCAGCGTCGGCGGCGCGACCAGGGTCACGTCGGCGCCGAGCGTGGCCAGCAGCAGCACGTTGGAGCGGGCGACGCGGCTGTGCAGCACGTCGCCGACGATGGTGACCTTGCGCCCCTCGAGGTTGCCCAGGCGGCGGCGCATGGAGAAGGCGTCGAGCAGCGCCTGCGTGGGGTGCTCGTGGGTGCCGTCGCCCGCGTTGACGACGCTGCCGCGCACCCAGTTGGCCAGGCGGTGCGGAGCGCCCGAGGCGCCGTGGCGGATGACGACGGCGTCGGCGCCCATCGCCTCGAGGGTCAGCGCGGTGTCCTTGAGCGACTCGCCCTTGGAGACGCTCGAGCCCTTGGCGGAGAAGTTGATGACGTCGGCCGACAGGCGCTTGGCCGCCGCCTCGAAGGAGATGCGGGTGCGGGTGGAGTCCTCGAAGAACAGATTGACCACCGTACGGCCGCGCAGCGTCGGCAGCTTCTTGATGGAGCGTTCCGAGACGCGGGCCAGTTCCTCGGCGGTGTCGAGGATCAGCAGCGCGTCGTCCTTGGTGAGGTCGGCCGCCGAGATGAGATGCCTGTTCACTTGATCAGCTCCACTGCGTCGCGCCCGTCGGTCTCCTCCAGGTAGACCTTGACCTTCTCGCTCTTGGAGGTCGGGAGGTTCTTGCCCACGTAGTCGGCCCTGATGGGCAGCTCGCGGTGGCCCCTGTCAACCAGGATGGCCAGTTGCACGGCCGTGGGCCTGCCGAGGTCGTTGAGCGCGTCGAGCGCGGCGCGGACCGAGCGTCCCGAGAAGAGCACGTCGTCGACGAGGACGACGGTCCTGCCGTCGATGCCGTCGGCGGGCAGGTCGGTACGGCCCAGCGGGCGCGCGGGGCGCAGCCTGAGGTCGTCGCGGTACATCGTGATGTCGATCGAGCCGACGGGGACCTTCACGTCTTCGAACTGCTCGATCCGCTCGGCGAGCCTGGCGGCGAGAGTGGCGCCCCGGGTCGGGATGCCGAGGAGGACGACGCCGTCGGCGCCCTTGGTGCGCTCGAGGATCTCGTGCGCGATGCGGGTCAGCGCCCGGTGGATGTCCGGGCCTTCGAGAACGGCCCTTGGTTCGGACATGGGTGTAGCTCACCACCTTTCCCGCCTCACAGGACGGGTCTTAAAGGGTGTTGGGTCGCAGTCACATTACCAGCAGCTACCAGCAGCGATACGCCGGGGCCACTCCGGCGTCACGCCGCCCGTCGTACGGCGACGAGGTCGGCCACGGAGAACGCCCACGAGCTCGTGGAGCGGCTGACCGGCAGGCCGACGACGCGAGGCGGCCGGGGATCACCCCTGGGCTCACCGAGTGCGCTGAAGCACGACTGAGCGATTTTGCAAAAGCGGACAAAAGAGATAAAAACTCCTCCAAGTCTTTCTTGGGGAGGTTTGCAGCATGGCCCTGTCCGAGCGCGAGCGCCAGGTCCTCGACGGCATCGCGCGCCAGTTCGCCGCGGACGATCCGGCGCTCGCGCGCAGCTTCTCCGAGCACGGCAAGGGCCCTGTGACGGCCGAGCGCATCGCTGGTCGATGGGACGCGTGGCCCGCGGCCCTGATCGCGGTCTGCCTCGCGCTGTTCGCCGTCGTGCTGATCCTCTCCGGCTCGCCACAGGCCTGAACGGCGTTTTGGCACTCTCCGCGTAGGGGAGGTCACCCGATGTCGTATGACTCGGGGGATTTCTGCGTCGGGGGGCGCTATGGGGGAACCGCGACGGCCGGCTGACGTCGGCCTCGACAGCGCCGAATCCGAAATCGCGGGGATCGTCCCCGTCCATGGCCGCAGCCTCGGCCTCGGCTCGGCCGTCGCGCTCGTCATCGGCAACGTCGTCGGCACGGGCATCTTCCTGCTGCCCGCCTCCCTCGCAGCGTTCGGCACGGTCAGCCTGGTCGCGATGGCGGCGGTGACCGTCGGCGCCATCGCGATGGCGATGGTCTTCGGCAAGCTGGGCGCCAGGATTCCCGCCGGCGGCGGACCCTATGCCTACGCGCGCAACGCCTTCGGCGAGTTCGCCGGTTTCTGGAACGCCTGGTCGTTCTGGCTGACGGCGTGGATCGGCAACGCCGCCATCGCGGTGGCGTGGGTCGGCTACGTGCAGTACTTCGCCCAGCAGGTCGTCGGCCTCGACTGGAGCGGCACCGCCGCCGCGATCGTCATCGCGCTGATCGGCCTCTGGATCCCCGCGGTGGTCAACATGCTCGGCGCCAGGAACATGGCGGCCTTCCAGCTGGTCACCACGATCCTGAAGTTCGCGCCGCTGCTGTTCGTCGCCGTGGTGGGCCTGTTCTTCGTCCAGGGCGCCAACTTCGGCCCCTTCAACGCCACCGACGGCAACTGGGTCGGGGCGCTGTCCCTGGCCGGCGCGGTCGCGCTGTTCATCTACTCCGGCGTGGAGAGCGTCTCCATCGCCGCCGAGAAGATCAAGGACCCGGCCCGCAACATCGGCAGGGCCAGCATCATCGGCGTCCTCGCCTGCGCGGCCCTGTACATGCTGAGCACCGTCGCCGTCATGGGCACCGTCCCGCACGCGCGGCTGCTGGAGTCCTCGGCGCCGTTCGCCGACGCGCTCAACAACATGTTCGGCGGCTCGGCGGGGGGCGTGCTCATGGCCGCCTGCGCCATCATCTCCGGCATCGGCGCGCTCAACGGCTGGACCATGCTGGTGGCGGAGATGCCGATGGCCGCGGCCAGGGACGGGATGTTCCCCGCGATGTTCGCCAGGGAGTCGCGGCGCGGCGCGCCCCTCGCGGGCATCCTCGCGGGGACGATCCTGACCTCGGTGATGCTGCTGGTGGCCTACGCCTCGGAGAACGCCTTCAACACGATCGTGCTGCTGGCCTCCTTCACCACCGTCATCCCCTACTTCTTCTCCGCCGCCGCCCAGCTGTACTGGCTGGTCACGGGGGCTCGCGTGGTCGACAAGAGGCGGCTGACGCGCGACATCGTCATCAGCGTGATCGCGCTGGTGTTCGCGTTCTGGATGGCGTACGGCTCCGGCGCCGACGCGGTCCTCGGCGGCACGCTGATGCTCCTGGTGGGTGTGCCCGTCTACATCTGGGTGAAGGCCAAGCGAGGCGAGTACGGCCCGCAGGTCTAGGAAAGGAAGACTGGTTATGACCTTTCATGTCGATTCCGAAGTGGGCAAGCTCTCCAAGGTCCTGCTGCACAAGCCAGAACTGGCGCTGAAGCGGCTCACGCCGACCAACAAGGACGCCTTCCTCTTCGACGACGTGCTGTGGGTGCAGCGCGCGGTCGAGGAGCACGAGGAGTGGCAGCAGACCCTCAGGGACCGGGGCATCACCGTCTACATGCTGGCCGACCTGCTGCGGGAGACGCTCGACATCCCCGAGGCGCGCAAGCACATCCTCGACCACGTCGTCGACGAGCGCTGGCACGGCCCGCTGGCCACCGACGCCGTCCGCAACACGCTCGACGCGCTCCCTTCCAGGGACCTGCAGCAGTTCCTCACCGGCGGCATCACCAAGGCCGAGATCATGGAGCGGGGCGCCGACCCCAAGAGCGTCGCCTTCCACGTGCTCGACGACCACGACTTCGTCCTGCCGCCGCTGCCCAACCACCTGTTCACCCGCGACACCTCCTGCTGGATCTACGGCGGGGTGTCCATCAACGCGATGAAGAAGAAGGCCAGGCAGGCCGAGACGGTCAACTTCGAGGCGATCTACACCTACCACCCGATCTTCGCGGCCGAGGCCGGCAGGTTCGAGGTGTGGATGCCCGGCACCAAGGTCGCGCCCGCCACCATGGAGGGCGGCGACGTCCTGGTCATCGGGCGCGGCTCGGTGCTGATCGGCATGAGCGAGCGCACCCAGCCGCAGGCGGTGGAGATGCTCGCGCGCAACCTGTTCGCCAAGGGCGCGGCCAAGAAGATCGTGGCGCTCAACATGCCGAAGGCGCGCGCCTTCATGCACCTCGACACCGTCATGACCATGGTCGACGTCGGCGTGTTCACCAAGTACGCCGGCCTCGGCATGCTGCCCTCGTACACCATCGAGCCCGGTGACAACGAGAAGGAGCTCAAGGTCACCGACCACCCCGCCGAGGACATGCACAAGGCGATCGCCAGGTCACTCGACCTCGACGACATCAAGGTGCTGACCGCCACGCAGGACGTCTACGCCGCCGAGCGGGAGCAATGGGACGACGGCTGCAACGTGCTGGCCGTCGAGCCCGGCGTCGTCGTCGCCTACGAGCGCAACACCACCACGAACAACTTCCTGCGCGACAACGGCATCGAGGTCATCACCATCCGCGGCAGCGAGCTCGGCCGCGGCAGGGGCGGCCCTCGCTGCATGAGCTGCCCGCTCGAGAGGGAGGGCATCTGACCATGGGCTTCAACCTCCGCAACAGGAGCTTCCTGAAGGAGCTCGACTTCACGCCCGAGGAGTTCGCCTTCCTGCTCAGGCTGTCGGCCGACCTCAAGCAGGCCAAGTACGCCGGCGTCGAGCGGCAGCGGCTCAAGGGCAAGAACATCGCGCTCATCTTCGAGAAGACCTCCACGCGCACCCGCTGCGCCTTCGAGGTCGCCGCCCACGACCAGGGCGCGCACGTCACCTACCTCGACCCGAGCGGCTCACAGATGGGCCACAAGGAGTCGGTCAAGGACACCGCGCGCGTGCTCGGCAGGATGTTCGACGCCATCGAGTACCGCGGCTCCAGGCAGGAGTACGTCGAGGAGCTGGCCGCCTACTCGGGCGTGCCGGTGTGGAACGGCCTGACCGACGAGTGGCACCCGACGCAGATGCTGGCCGACATGCTGACCATGCAGGAGCACAGCGACAAGCCGCTGCACGAGATCTCCTTCGCCTACCTCGGCGACGCCCGCAACAACATGGGCAACTCGCTGCTGGTCACCGGGGCGATGTTCGGCATGGACGTGCGCCTGGTGGCGCCCAAGGCGCTGCAGCCCGACCCCAAGCTGGTCGTCAAGCCCGCCAAGGACCTGGCCAAGCAGACCGGCGCGACGGTGACGATCACCGACGACGTGGGCAAGGGGGTCAGGGGCGTCGACTACCTCTACACCGACGTGTGGGTGTCGATGGGCGAGCCGAAGGAGGTCTGGGACGAGCGGATCACGCTGCTGAAGCCGTACCAGATCAACGACAAGGTCGTGAAGGCCACGGGGAACGCCAAGGTCAAGGTGATGCACTGCCTGCCCGCCTTCCACAACAGGGAGACGAAGGTCGGCGAGGACATCTACGAGAAGACCGGGCTGGACGCCCTGGAGATCACCGAGAGCGTCTTCGAGTCACCACGCTCCATCGTCTTCGACGAGGCCGAGAACCGCCTGCACACCATCAAGGCCGTCATGGTCGCGACCCTCGGAGACTGACATGCGCAGCCACCGCGCCCTCCGGGCGAACACCATCAAGGCACGTGCACACCTCGCAACCCTCGGAGACTGACATGCGCACCTACCGCGCCCTCCGGGCGAACACCATCAAGGCACCTGCACACCTCGCCACCCTCGGAGACTGAGCGATGCGGGTACTGGTCGCCCTCGGGGGCAACGCGCTCATGAAGCGCGGCGAGAAGCCGGACGCCGACACGCAGCGGGCGAACGTGGCCGTGGCGCTCAAGACGCTGTCGAAGGTCGCCGAGCGGCACGAGCTGATCATCACGCACGGGAACGGCCCGCAGGTGGGCGTGCTGGCGCTGGAGAGCACGTCGGACCCCCACCTGACCAAGCCCTACCCGTTCGACACCCTGGTCGCCGAGACGCAGGGCATGATCGGCTACTGGATGCTGCAGGCGCTGCAGAACGCCCTGCCTGGCCGTCAGGTGATCTCGATCGTCTCGCAGACCCTGGTGTCGGCGGTCGACCCCGCCTTCGACGACCCGACCAAGTTCGTCGGCGAGGTCTACGACGAGGAGGAGGCGCGGAAGCTGGCCGAGGAGTACGGCTGGACGGTCAAGCCCGACGGCCAGTACTGGCGCCGCGTCGTCCCCTCGCCCAAGCCGCAGCGCGTGGTCGAGACCAGGCTGATCCGCAAGCTGGTGCGCGACGGCGTCACGGTGGTGTGCGCGGGAGGCGGCGGCATCCCCGTCATCCGCGACGAGAACGGCCGGCTGTCGGGCGTGGAGGCCGTCATCGACAAGGACCTGACCGGCTCGTTGCTGGCCGAGTCGCTGGAGTGCGACGCGTTCCTGATCCTCACCGACGTCCCGCGCGTCATGAGGGACTTCGGCACGCCCCTGCAGAGCGAGATCAGTCACACCACTCCGCACGAACTGCGCTCGATCGACTTCCCCGAGGGCTCCATGGGGCCGAAGGTGGAGGCGGTCTGCAGGTTCGTGGAGACCACGGGCGACATGGCCGCGATCGGCAAGCTCGACGAGGCCATGTCGATCCTGGAGGGCACGGCGGGGACGATCATCACTCCGAACGCCACCTGGCCGTTGTCCAGCACCCTGTAAGGAGGCTCCGCGTGGCGCTCGTCGAACGGCTGTTCCGCACCAAGCCCACCGACCAGATCGTGGCGGAGGGCGGACACGGAGAGGGCGGCGAACTGCGCCGCACCATGTCCCTGTGGCAGCTGACGCTGTTCAGCGTCGGCGCCACACTGGGCACGGGGATCTTCGTCATCCTCGGCCAGGCCGTCCCGAAGGCGGGGCCCGCGGTCGTGCTGGCCTTCGTGCTGGCCGCCGTCACCGCGCTGTTCTCCGCGCTGTCCTACGCCGAGCTCGCGGGGACGATCCCGGTGTCCGGCTCGTCCTACTCCTACGCCTACGCCACGCTCGGCGAGATCGTCGCGTGGGTGTGCGGGTGGTGCCTCATGCTGGAGTACGCGGTCTCGGTGGCGGCCGTCGCCGTGGGCTGGGGCGAGTACCTCAACACCTTCCTCCAGGGCGCCTTCGGCTGGACGCTGCCGGCGGCGATCACCCACTCCCCCGGCGACCAGGGCGGCGTGGTCAACCTGACCGCCATCCTCATCGTGGTGCTGGCCACCTGGCTGCTGCTGCGCGGCGCCTCGGAGTCGGCCACGGCGAACTCGATCTTCGTGCTGATCAAGGTCGCGGTGCTCGCCTTCTTCTGCGTGGTGGCCTTCACCGCCTTCCAGTCGGGCAACTTCGCCAACTTCGCTCCCATGGGCGTCGCCGGCGTCACCGCCGCCGCCGCCCAGGTCTTCTTCTCCTACATCGGCTTCGACGCCGCGTCCACGGCGGGCGAGGAGGCCAAGAACCCCAGGCGCGACCTGCCGCTGGCGATCATCTTCTCGCTGGCCATCGTCACGGTGATCTACGTCCTGGTCGCGCTGGCGGCCATCGGCGCCATGCCGTGGACCGACTTCGACCCCGACTCCACCGAGGCCAGCCTCGCGCTCATCGTCGACCTGGCCACCGGTGCCACCTGGCCCGGGCTCATCGTCTCCTTCGGCGCGGTCATCGCGATCGCCAGCGTGGTCATCACCGTCCTGTACGGCCAGACCCGCATTCTGTTCGCGATGTCGCGCGACGGGCTGATCCCCAAGGTCTTCCAGCGCGTCGACCCGCGCCGCCAGGTGCCGGTCGCCAACACCCTCATCGTGTGCGTGTTCGTCGCCGTGCTGGCCGGGCTCGTGCCGCTCGGGCAGCTGGCCGAGGCCACCAGCATCGGCACGCTGTTCGCCTTCACCATCGTCAACATCGGGGTGCTCGTGCTCCGCCGTACCAGGCCGGACCTGCCGCGCACCTTCCGCACGCCGCTGTTCCCGATCACACCGATCCTCGGCGTGATCTTCTGTGTGCTCCTCATGTACGAGCTGGCCTGGGTCACCTGGGTGGCCTTCCTGCTGTGGACCGGCGTGGGCCTGGTGGCCTACTTCCTGTACGGCTTCGGCCACTCGCGCCTCAACGAAGGGAGCGTCCGATGAAGATCGAACATGTCCTCGCCGGCTTCCTGCCCGACTCCCGCGGCCATGACGGGCTGGCGCTCGCCGTCCTGCTGGCACGTCAGGCTGAGGCGAAGCTGACGGTCGCGACCGTCCAGCCCCCTCCGTGGGCCTCGCCCGGCCCCGGCAGGGCCGACGAGAGCGCGTGGCGGGCCTATCTCAAGGAGCAGGCCACAGCGGGGTTCGACCAGGCGCGCCAGGTGGCGGGCGAGCAGGCGGACTACATCACCCGCTTCAACAGGGGCAGCGGACGCGGTCTCGTGGAGCTGGCCCGCACCTCCGACGTCGACTCCGTGGTGATCGGCTCGGGCCCGCGCGGGTCGAAGGGGCGCATCTCGCTCGGCAGCACGGCCGACCAGCTGCTGCACGCCTCACCCGTGCCGGTGCTGCTGACGCCCAAGGGCTACGCCGAGGACCTGCCCTCGCGCGTCGACAGGCTGACCGTCGCCTACCGGCGAGGGCCCGGCTGCGACTCCGCGGTCAGCGTCGCGGTCGGCGTGGCCGCCGCGCTGGACGTGCCGCTGCGCCTGGTCACGCTGGTGGTGGGCGCGAACAGGGCCAGGATCGAGCAGCAGATGCTCGGGAACCTGCGCGAGCAGGCCACGGCCGACCTCGAACGGGCCGTCGAGGGCCGCCGCCGTGAGGTCGAGGTGGAGACGCTCGAGGGCAGGAACGTCACGACCGCGTTGGCGGAGACCGAATGGCGGAAGGGCGAACTGATCATCCTCGCCTCCAGCGAGTCGGGGCCGCTACGGCGGGTCTTCCTCGGGGACACATCGGTCAAGATCATAAGGGCGGCGCCGCGTCCGGTGCTCGTCCTCACCCGAGAGCCGTTCGGTTCTCGGCAAACACTGACGAAGTAGTGTTACTCAAGGGACATGGGTGACGTTTGAGGCGGACCCTCCCGGACCGGATTCGGCATCTTTTTTCCAATCAGCTTGACCTTCGGCTCCCACAGCTTTACCGTCACTGTCCGTAACCACACCTCGCGGCGTTCTGGGGTAAAACCCCAAAGCCACGGCTACCGAAGGTGCCCGTTCGGGCGTCAACCCCCCGGTGGTCCAGGCACAAGCCGCGAGGGAGCACAATCTACTGAGAGCTGTACATAACGAGCCGGGGGGCCACACGATGCCGTCTGAGTACGCCAAGTCGCTGGGTGCACGACTCCGCGCCATCCGCACCCAGCAGGGGCTGTCCCTGCACGGAGTCGAAGAGAAGTCGCGCGGACGCTGGAAGGCGGTCGTCGTGGGTTCCTACGAACGCGGCGACAGAGCGGTCACGGTGCAGAAGCTTGCCGAGCTTGCCGACTTCTACGGCGTGCCGGTCTCCGAGCTGCTGCCCGGTGGCGCGGCGCCCAGCCCGCTCGGGCCGACGCCGAAGCTTGTGATCGACCTTGAGCGCCTGGCGACGCTGCCCAAGGAGAAGGCGGGGGCGCTGGCGCGCTACGCGGCCACCATCCAGAGCCAGCGTGGCGACTACAACGGCAAGGTGCTGTCCATCCGCCAGGAGGACCTGCGCTCGCTTGCCGTCATCTACGACAAGTCGCCCAGTGAGCTGACCGAGGAGCTGATCAGCTGGGGCGTGCTCGACGCGGAGGCCCGCCGCGCCGTCGAGTCTTTCTGACCCCCTCACGCCCGGACGAAGGGGCGCCTCCGGAATCTCCGGAGGCGCCCCTTCGCCGTCCACCCCGCGTCTCAGGCCCGCTCGCCTCTGTAAGGGGCCTGCCCCCGGACTTCAGGCGAGCGCCCGATTCACCCAGCGGACCTGTCCAGGGGCTCAGGCCCGCTGGGTGAATCGGGCGAACTCCCACGGGTCGTGCGCGGAGAAGACGCTCACCTCGTCCGCGTGCTCGCTCGCCAGCTCCCGCAGCCTGCCCTGGTTGGCGATCCGCAGCTCGGCGTCGACCTGCGAGTCGAGCTGCACGATGTCCAGCAGCGGGTGCGACTCGGGGCTGCCCGTGTCCAGCTCCCGGTGGTAGAAGTAGGCGTCGCCCGCGTGCACGAGCCACTCCTTCCCCGCCCGTACGGCGACCGCCGCGTGGCCGACCGTGTGCCCGCCCAGCGGCACCAGCAGGAACTCCTCGGGCAGCTCGCGCAGCGCCTGGACGCCCGCGAAGCCGTACCACTCCTGGCCATGGCCCGTGCCGTACGTCTCCCAGCGCGGCCCGTGCGCCCAGTGCGCGGGACGGTAGCGGCGACTCGGCCCCTCGGCCATCGCCGCCTCGTACTCCGCCGCCATGACGTGCACCCGCGCCTCGGGGAAGTCGGGAAGCCCGCCCGCGTGATCGACGTCGAGATGGGTCAGCACGATGTGCCGGACGTCGGCGGGGTCGTAGCCCAGCTCGGCCACCCGGCTCAGCGCGGTCTCGCCCCTGTCGAGCCGCGGCGAGACCAGCTCCACCCACTCGGGGTCGAGGACCTCTGCCGGCCTGTCCACGGAGTCGAGGCCCAGCCCGCTCTCGACCAGCACCAGCCCGTGCGCGTCGGTCTCGACCAGCAGCGCGTGGCACACAGCGGCCGCGGACTCGAGGCCTTCGTAGGTGGGGTCGAGGACGCGCATGGACCCCAGGTTCAAATGGTGAACTCTTGTCATGCGGCCTACACTGCTACTTGAAGCGCGGTTCAAGTCAAGGAGGTTCCCGGATGCTGCTCGACATCGGCGAGGTGGCGCAGCGGTCCGGCCTGGCCGCCTCCGCGCTGCGGTTCTACGAGCGCAAGGGGTTGATCAGCCCCGTCGGCCGCAACGGGATCAGAAGGGCCTACGAGCCTGAGACGCTCAGCCGCCTGGCGCTGATCGCCTGCGCCAGGCGTGCGGGGTTCACCCTGACCGAGATCGCCACCCTGCTGCACGCGAGGCCGTCCGACGCGGCGCTGCGCGAGCGCGTGGCGCAGAAGGCCGACGAGCTCGACGGGCGCATCGCCCAGCTCACCCGCATGCGCGACAGCCTGCGCCACGCGGCCTCCTGCACCCACGACCCGCTGGTGTCCTGCCCCGAGTTCAAACAGGTCGTGCGCGGCGAGACACCCGACCCCGCGAGCTGACCTCTTTCGGAGGCCGGACGTGATCTCGCAGGGGCGGTGTGGGAGTTGGTGGAGGCGGGGATGAGGCACATCGTGCTGAGCCTGCCCACGCCGTACCCGGAGGGCGTGGCCCGCCGGCTCACCGACGAGATCATCGCGCCGGTTCGAGCGGGTCTCTGAACGCCGGCCTCCCTGGCGGGGCCGACGGGTGCGGGGTCAGCCGGCGAGGGGGATGGTGACCGGCAGCACGGGCTGGCCGGGGACGCCGAGGATCTGCTCGACCGTGGAGACGAACGTCTCGGCCTCGGCCAGCAGCTCGTCGGCGTCGGCGAGGGTCACGCCGCGCACCATGCCGGCCTCCGCGGCGGCACGCTTGGCGGCGCTGATCGAGAAGTAGCCTGCCCACTCGGCGAGCTCGGGCTCGGCCTCGGGCAGCAGCTCCCACGCGCTGCGCAGGCGCCGCCTGCGGCCCTCCATCGGACGGGGACGGGCGGCGAGGATCGCCGCCGCCGCGCGCAGTGCCGCCAGGTGGGCGGCCACATATCGGGACGCGGGGGTGCGGGCCGTCGCGGCCTCGGCCAGGCAGCCGCGTGAATCGGTGAGATGTGCCCTGACCGCAGGCGACAGCCTGGGCCCGTGCGTGTCACTGAGCCGTGTCGTCATGCCAGCCTCCTTTGAGGGGTCTTGGCGGCTCCCGGCGTTCGCGCCGATGAAGTCAACAGTTGCAGACCCCACCGACATTTCCGCCGGGCGGCCGGACGAGGAGCTTCCCCTCTCCCCGTCCGGCCAGGGCACGCCCACTCGTCTCCGCCGACGACGAGGACGCACCCTTCGCCCGGGGGACCCGACCGCGGGCTCCGCCTGGGGGTGGCGACGCCCGCGACCAGGTCCTTCGACGTGAGCCGCGAGCCTCACGTCGTCATCGAACATAATTTCGATGACCGAGGATGTCAACCGATTCCGCGAACACAGGTTCGATCAAACAGCCGCCAGCGCGCCCGAGGGGCAGAGGGTGAGCGCCCGCCTGACCGCCTGCTCCAGACCTGCGGGCACCTCGCTCCTGAGCACCACGACCAGGCCCTCCTCCTCGCTCTGGTCGAACACGGCCGGCACGGTCAGCGCGCACATGCCGGCCCCGATGCACACCCCCGTGTCGGCAGTGACCCTCACCAGGTCACCCGCAGGCTGTGCACGCCGTAGATGCTCATGTCCGCCCGCATCGGCACCTCCTCGGCGGGGATCGCCAGCCGCAGCGAGGGGAAGCGCCGCAGCAGCGCGGGGTAGGCGACCCGCATCTCGATCCTGGCCAGCTGCTGGCCGAGGCACTGGTGGATCCCGTGGCCGAAGGACAGGTGGCTGCCCGCCGGCTGCCGTACGTCCAGCGCGCAGGGGTCGGCGAAGCGGGAGGGATCGCGGTTGGCGGCCGGGATGGACAGCGCGACGCACTCCCCTGCCCTGATGGTCGTGCCCTCGATGACGACGTCCTCGACGGCGGTCCTCGTGGGGCCGACATGGATGATCGACAGGTAGCGGAGCAGCTCCTCCACCGCGTTGTCGATCACGGCGGGGTCGTCGCGGACGAGCGCGAGCTGCTCGGGGTGTTCCAGCAGCGCGAACGTGCCGAGCGCGAGCATGTTGGCGGTCGTCTCGTGCCCCGCCACCAGCAGCAGGAAGCCCATGCCCGCGATCTCGTCGTCCTCCAGCTCCCCGCCGCCGATCAGCCCGGTGAGCAGGTCGTTGGCGGGCTCGACGCGCTTGCGGGCGATGAGCGTGTGGAAGTACTTGACCAGGTCGTCGACCGCCGACTCCATCTCTCCCGGAGAGCTGTCCAGCCGCAGCAGCCTTGCCGACTCGCTCTGGAAGTTCTCCCTGTCCTCGTACGGCACGCCGAGCAGCTCGCAGATGACCAGCGAAGGGATCGGCAGCGCGAAGTCGCGCACCAGGTCGGCGGGCGGCCCCGCGCGCTCCATGTCGTCGAGGCAGGTCGCGGCGATCTCCTCGATGCGAGGCTGAAGCTGGTTCATCCTGCGCACGGTGAAATGCCCGGTGAGCAGCCGCCGGTAGTGCGTGTGATCGGGCGCGTCCATGCGGAGGAAGAAGCCCGGCGGCACGCGCCCCTTCGGCAGGTGCCTGGAGGCGACGAGCGGATGCTGGAGATCGGGCTCGGTGCTGAACCTCGGGTCGGACAGTACGGCACGGCCGGCCGCGTGCCCGCGCACCAGCCAGCCGACGTGCCCGTCCGCGAACGTCAGCGGCCGCACGGGCGCAGGATCGTCGAACAACTCGTCCGGCGGATCGAGCCTGCGCTGCCGGCTCATCGGGTAGGTCATACCGCACTCCTTCGTGAGATCGACTCCCTCCCAGAAAACATCATCGGATGCAAAGTTTCAATCAGTGCAGTATCTTGGTTGCATGAAGGTCGAAACGGGACTTCGAGCACGTAAGAAGGCCCGCACCAGACGCGCGCTGGTGGAGGGCGCGATGCGGCTGTTCACGCAGAAGGGCTACGAGCAGACCACGCTGGCCGAGATCGCCGCCTCGGCGGACGTCTCGACGCGCACGTTCTTCAGCTACTTCGCGGGCAAGGAGGACGTGGTCTTCTTCGACGCCGACGACCGCCTGCGCGAGGCCCTGGCCATGATCGGCGGACGACTGCCGGGCGAGTCGGTCGCCGCCCTGCTGGCGCGGGTGGTGGAGGCGGGCGCACGGTGGGAGGACGACCTCACGGGCAGGCTCGCCACCGAGCGCTTCCACCTGATGACGGCCGTGCCCGCGCTCCAGGCCAGGGCGCTCCACCTGCTGTTCGACAGCCAGCGGCGGCTGGCCGAGGCGTTGTGCTCGGCCTACCCCGACGAGGTGGACCCCGTGACGGCCGCGGCCGCCGTCGGCTCCTTGGTGGGAGCGGCGAAGCTGGCGGCCGTCATGAGCCTGACGAGGGGCGAGACTCCCGAACAGGCGTGGACGGCGGCGCGCAGGGCGGCGGAGATCGCCGCGGGAGGTCTCCGGCCGCTCGGCCGCACGCCCTGACAGACCCGCCAGGAGCCCTCAGGGCTTCCTGGAGCTCCTGATACGGCCTCCGGCCACTCGAATGGCCCGGCCGCCTGACGACTGCCCTGCGTGGATGTGAAGGCCCACTGGACCCACGACAGCAGCCGGCGCGACCGCGCCCCGGCCTTCCCTGGAGAAGGGCGGCGACCCTCGAGTGGTCAGGCCGGTCCAGACGCCCGCCGCGCCTCCAGCGGACGACAGAGGCACTGGCCCCCATGCCGCCGATCGTGATCCTCTCCTCCGTGGTGTAAGACACCCTTTGTCCGTGATGTCACCCCTGACCGGCATCGCGGGAGGCAACCGACCCGGATAGGAACGATGTGAACCACGATCGCCAGCCGTACCGCAGATGTGGCCGCAGCGGGCTGCTGCTGCCCGCGATCTCCCTCGGGCTGTGGCACAACTTCGGCGACGGCAGAACTCTGGAGAGCCAGCGGGAGATCCTGCACAAGGCGCTCGACCTCGGCATCACCCACTTCGACTTGGCCGACCGCTACGGCCCGCCGTTCGGCGCGGCCGAGCACACCTTCGGCGCGATCTACCGGCGTGACCTGCGCTCGCTGCGCGACCACATCGTGGTCACGACCAAGGGCAGCAACCCCATGTGGGACGGCCCGTACGGCAAGGGCAACTCCCGCAAGCACCTGCTGGCCACGCTCGACCGCTCCCTCGACAGGCTCGGCCTCGACTTCGTCGACATCTTCTACCTGCACAGGCAGGACCCCGAGACACCGCTGGAGGAGCAGGCGGCCACGCTCGACCACATGGTCCGCACCGGCAGGACGCTCTACGTCGGCGTCTCCAACTTCAGCCCCGAGGCGACGGCCGAGATCGCCGCCCTGCTGCGCGGGATGGGCACGCCGCTCCTGGTCCACCAGCCCCGCTACTCGATGATCAGGCGCGGCATCGAGGCGGAGCTGCTGCCCGTGCTGGAGCGCGAGGGGATCGGCTGCGTCGTCTACTCGCCGCTGGCGCAGGGCCTGCTGACCGACCGCTACCTCGACGGCATCCCCGACGACTCGCGCGCCGCCGAGGGCCGCTTCCTCGGCAGGAGCGACGTCACGCCAGAGGTGGTCGGCTTCGTCCGCGCGATCGGCTCCATCGCCGCCGAGCGGGGGCAGACGGTGGCGCAGATGTCGCTGGCGTGGGCGCTGCGCGACCCGCGCGTCACCTCGGTGCTGGTGGGCGCCTCCAGCGCCGCCCAGCTGGAGTCGAACGTCGCGGCAGTCGACAGGCTCGACTTCACCGAGGGCGAGCTGGCCGCGCTCGACCGGGCCGCGAAGGAGGCGGACGTCCTCGCGTAGGAGCACCGGCCTGCTCCACCTCGGCGGGCGCTCGCAGGGCCTTGCCCTTCGGGCGCCCGCCGGTGCGTCTCGTCGGTGCCCGCACGCCCGGCCAGGTCACCTCCGGCCCCCGCCGGCTTCCACGATCACCTGGCCGCGGGGCGCCCGAGGCGTCGTGGCGTGACCCGGAGGGCCGGCCTCAGCGCGGAGCTATCGCTGGAAACGGCCTCGGACGTGCACGGGAACGCCCTTGCCGAGGAGCCCAGGGAGCACCCCCGCCACGTTCATCGGCAGCCGCACACACCCGTGCGAGGCGGGGTACAGCGGCACCGACAGCGCGCCGTGGAAGGCGATGCCGCCGTTGAAGAAGATCGGGTTGTAGAGCTGGCCCAGGTAGGACCTGTGCCAGCCGGAGGCGCGCCACGTCGTCTTGAAGTTGCCCGTCGGCGTGGTCGCCGAGCCGCAGAAGCGCTGCGACTTGCCCTGCCACACGGCCGTCTCGCAGTACGGCACGCCGCTGCCCGAGGAGATGTGGGTGATGAGCTTCACCTGGCCGTCGACGTAGAGGACCATGACCTGCTTGGCCAGGTTGACCTCCGCCCTGGTGGGCTTCCCGCCGGGCACCAGGATCTTCGGGCTCTTCGGGCTCTCCAGCGCCGCCCACGTCCGCTTGCCGACGGTGCTGCTCGGCTTGATGCCGTTGACCTTCTGGAAGGCCCACACCGCGGCGAGCGTGCTGCCGCCGTACCTGCCGTCGACCCTGCCTGGCAGGTAACGCAGGTCCTTCAGGCGCTGCTGGAGCCACTTGACCGCCGAGCCCTTGGAGCCGAGCTTGAGCGGCTTGTCAGGCGCGGTGACCGCGCCGGCCATCACCGCCGCGCCCGCCTTCACAGGCGTGCCCGCCTTCACGGACGCGACCTGCGTGGCCCCCGTCACGGGCCGCACGTCCACGGCGGCGGCCGCCGGGCCGCCCGCTGAGAGAATGACGGTCCCAGCCGTCATGAGCGCGGCCAGACCGAGCTGACGTCGTGCCCACATGCCAACCATCCCCTCATATCATTAACAATTGAATCAACGGACCCTAGCGCACCACCATGCCTCGGCAATCCGTTGGTCAATCTGTTTAGAGTGGGCGCATGCCCGAAAAGTTGCACCCCAACGCCGTCCGCGTCGCATCGGCACTGCGTGAGCTGGGTGCCACAGGTGAGATCGTGGTCCTGCCCGACTCGGCGCGCACCGCCGCCGAGGCGGCCGCCGCGGTGGGCGTGGACGTCGGCGCCATCGTCAAGAGCATGCTCTTCGAGGCCGACGGCGCTCCCCTACTGGTGCTGACCAGTGGCGCGCACAACGTGGACGTGAACCTGATCGCCCGCACGGTCGGCGCCGAGAAGGTGCGCAGGGCTGCGCCCGAGTTCGTCCGCGCGGCCACCGGGCAGCCCATCGGCGGCGTCGGCCCCGTCGGCCACCCCGCGCCCATCCGCACGCTGGTCGACAGCTGGCTGGGCAAGCACGAGGTGATCTGGGCCGCGGGCGGCCACCCGCACGCGGTCTTCCCGACCACCTTCGACGAACTGCTGCGCATCACCGGCGGCACGGTGGTCGAGGTCGAGTGATCGAGATCCGCGGCACGGGACCTGCGGAGTTCACCGACCGTCTGGAGACGGTGATGAGCATCTACACCGCCGCCATGCACCCTCCTGAGGAGCAGATCACCGGGCGGCAGGCGATCATGCGTGGGCACGGAGCCCATCCGGACTTCCGCTGCCTGTTCGCCGAGCTGCCCGACGGCACGACGGCGGGCTTCGCCTACGGCTTCCACGGCCTGCCGGGGCAGTGGTGGCACGACGTGGTCTACCGGGCGCTCCAGGAGAGGTCGGGCACCGAGGTGGCCGAGGCGTGGCTGGGCGACTCACTGGAGCTGGCCGAGGTCCACGTGCACCCCGACTACCAGGGCAAGGGCATCGGCAGGGCGCTGGTCCTCGCACTGTGCGAGGGACGTCCCGAGCGCTCGGCGGTGCTGTCGACCCACGACCACCCGACCGCCGCCCGCCACCTCTACCGCAGCCTCGGCTTCACCGACCTGCTCACGCAGTTCGTCTTCCCCGGCGGCTATGAGCACTACGCGATCGCGGGCGCGGTCCTGCCGCTCCGCTGAGCGCCGCCCGGCAGGCCTGCCGGGCTTTGCCTGCCGGCGTGCGTGCCGGCGTGCGTGCCGTACGGGACGCCTGCCGGTTGCCAGCGGGCGTGCGTGCCGTACGGGACGCTCTCGCGGTCAGACGGTCAGACGGTCAGCGCGGCGGGGTGCAGGAGCTGGAAGACCTCACGCGTCGCGCTGGAGCGGTTGAAGGTGATGAAGTGGATGCCGGGTGCGCCCTCGTCGAGCAGCCGCTGGCACAGCTCGGCGCCGTGGTCGATGCCCAGGCGGCGCACCGCGGCGGGGTCGTCGGCGACGGCCTCGAAGCGGGCGGCGACGTCGGGAGGGAACGGCGCCCCCGACAGCTGCTCCGACCTGGCGATCGTGCTCATCCTGGTGACCGGCATGATGCACGGGATGATCGGCGTCTCACAGCCCTGGGCGGCCACCCTGTCGCGCAGGCGGAGGTAGTCGTCGGCCTGGAAGAACATCTGGGTGATCGCGTAGTCGGCGCCCGCCCTGCACTTCCTGACGAAGTAGTCGGTGTCGGCCTCGATGGAGGGCGAGCGAGGGTGCTTGTAGGGGAAGGCGGCGACGCCGACGCAGAAGTCGCCCGCCTGCCTGATCAGCCTGACCAGGTCCTCGGCGTAGAGGACGCCCTCGGGGTGCTTGACCCACTCGCCGTTGGGGTCGCCTGGCGGGTCGCCGCGCACGGCCAGGATGTTGCGCACGCCCGCGTCGGCGAAGCGGCCGACCAGGTGGCGCAGCTCGCGGATGGAGTGGTTGACCGCGGTGAAGTGGGCCACGGGCGTGAGCGTGGTCTCGTGCGCGATCCGCTCGACGATGTCGACGGTGCGGTCACGGGTGGATCCGCCCGCACCGTAGGTGACGGAGACGAAGGTCGGGCGCAGCGCCTCGAGCTCCCTGATGGATCGCCAGAGCTGGCGCTCGCCCTCCTCGTTCTTCGGAGGGAAGAACTCGAAGGAGAAGGAGCGGCCGCCGGAGGCGAGCAGATCGCGGACGGTGGGGACGCGATCGGGAAGGACGGAGGGTCGACCCAGAGCCATAATCCAAGGCTACCGGTACGAAGGCGGGCGGTGCGGCAACGTCCATATGACGGAGGCGGGAGATCGAAACCCCAGCTACAGCCCGTTACTCTCATTGACATGAGCATGGACACCCTCCGCACCGAGGTGGATCGGTCCCTCGGTGAGTTCCTCGACCGGCAACGTCCCATCGTCAACGGCCCGGATCTCGCACCGTTGCTCAACGCGGCCAGGGAACTGCTCTCGGGTGGCAAGCGACTGCGTCCCGCCTTCTGCTACTGGGGCTGGCGAGCGGCGGGAGGCGGCGACGAGCCCGGCATCTTCGTGGCCGCGGCCTCGCTCGAGCTGCTGCAGGCCAGCGCGCTGGTGCACGACGACGTGATGGACAAGAGCGACCTGCGCAGGGGCATGCCCTCCGCGCACCGCCGCTTCCAGCGCCTGCACGAGAAGAGCGACTGGTACGGCTCGGCCGAGCAGTTCGGCGAGGGCGCGGCGGTCCTGCTGGGCAACCTGCTGCTGATCTGGTCCGGTGAGATGTGGCGCTCGAGCGGCCTGCCGAACCTGGAGGCCACCCAGCCCTTCCACGACCACATGCGCACCGAGCTGATGTGCGGGCAGTACCTCGACCTGCTGGAGCAGGCGCACGGCGAGAACACCTTCGAGTCCGCGCTGCGGGTGGCGCTCTACAAGAGCGGCAAGTACTCCGTGGAGCAGCCCCTCAGGCTCGGCCTCACGCTGGCCGCAGGCGGCGGCGCGCCGTGGATCGAGGAGCTGTGCGTCGAGTACGGCAACCGCGTCGGCATCGCCTTCCAGCTGCGCGACGACATCCTCGGGGTGTTCGGCGACCCGGTGGAGACCGGCAAGCCCGCGGGCGACGACCTGCGCGAGGGCAAGCGCACGATGCTCATCGCCCGCACCCTGGCCGCGGCCACCCCCGAGGACGCGGCGACCGTGCGGCGGCTGCTCGGCGACCCCGGCCTCGACGCGGAGGGGGTGGACAAGCTGCGCGGCGTCATCGAGGCGAGCGGCGCGCTGGACGAGTGCGAGGAGATGATCGCCAGGTATCTGGAGGAGTCGCTCGCCTCGCTGGACGACGCCCCGATCACCACCGAGGCGCGCTCCGCGCTGGCCGACCTCGCGGTGGCCGCCACCTCCCGCAAGACCTGACCCGCGGCTGAGTCCTCGGCCCCTCCCCTGGACACGACCGCCCGCCCGGGCCCTCCCCCGGACGCGGCTCGCTCGACGCGGGTCGGCGGCGCATGCCGGCCGTGAGTTCTCCGGCCGCCCACGCGTGATCGCCGGCGCGACCCGCACGCCCCGTGACGGGCGTCAGCCGGCCAGGCGCTTGGCGAACTCCGCCGCCGCCGCGCCCGGATCCTCCGCCTCGGTGATCGCCCTGACGACCACGACGCGGCTCACGCCGTACGACCTGACCTCGTCGAGGTTGTCGAGGTCGATGCCGCCGATGCCGAACCACGGCCTGGCTCCTGGGAGCCCCGCCGCGTGCCTGAGCAGGTCGGGGCCCGGCGCGTGCCGTCCCGGCTTGGTCGGGGTCGGCCAGATCGGGCCGCAGCAGAAGTAGTCGACACCCTCCTCCACGGCGGCCGCCGAGGCCTCCGCCGCCGAGTGGGTGGACCTGCCGATGAGGATGTCGTCGCCGAGCATCTCTCGCGCGACGCGCACGGGCAGATCGTCCTGGCCGAGGTGGAGCACGTCGGGACGGGCCGCGAAGGCGATGTCAGCCCTGTCGTTGACCGCCAGCAGCGCGCCGTGGCGGTCGCAGGCGTCGCGGAAGACCTCGAGCAGCGCGAGCTCCTCGCGCGCCTCAAGGCCCTTCTCCCTCAGCTGGACGATGTCGACGCCGTTGCCGAGCACCGCGTCGAGGAAGTCGGCCAGGTCTCCCCTGTCACGACGACCGTCGGTGCAGAGGTAGAGGCGGGCCTCAGAAACCGAGCGCTTGGGCACGCCGCTTGACCTCGGTGTGGCGACCTGCCTTGATCGCGTCGATGGGCGAGCCTGGCAGGGACTCGTCAGGGGTGAACAGCCAGCGCAACGACTCGACGTCGTCGTAGCCGGCGTCGAGCAGGAGCGTGAGCGTGCCCGGCAGGCCCTTCACGACGTCCTTGCCCTCGAGGAAGGCCGCCGGCACCTGCGGGCCCCCGCCGCCTCGCCGTACGCCGACGAGCTTGCGGTCCTTGAGGAGCTGCTTGGCCCTGCCGATCGTCAGATCGAGGCGCTCGGCCACCTGGGGGAGAGTGAGCCACTCGCCGACGAGCTGGTCGGTCTCCCGATCTATCTGTGCAACAGAAAGCGTCACGAATCCACCACTACCACATCGCGTCCTTGCTCAAACAACACAATCACGGAGAGCCACCTCGGGATCGGCCAGGCGCCCTGGGTCCAGCCGCTGGCCGGCCTCGATGAGCCTACGGCCCTGGACGAGGTCTCGAGGCCTGTTGACGGTCAGCACAGCCGCCAGCCTGTCGTCGTCGTGCAGCCAGCAGACCGACCACCTGCTCACGGGAGCCGCGGCCGACGGGTCGCCGCGGCGCACCAGGCGGGCCCCGGGGTGGTGGCCCGCGTACTGCACCATGTGGCCGAACTGCTCCGACCAGAAGTACGGAACGGGATCGTACACGGACTCGTCGCCCAGCAGGCTGGCCACGGCGACCTCGGGGGCGTTGAGCGCGGTGTCCCAATGCTCCACGCGCAGCCTGGTGTGGAAGCGGCGCGACCACCAGGCCGCGCAGTCGCCGACGGCGACGACGTTCGGCAGGGAGGCGCGCAGGTGCTCGTCGGTGACGACGCCGTTGTGCAGGTCGATGTCGGAGCCGGCCAGCCACTCGACCGTGGGCCGCACGCCGATGCCGGTCACCACCACGTCGGCCTCCAGGCTCCCGCCGCCGACCAGGCTCACCCCGCCGGGGTCCACGGAGCCGACCATGGTGTTCAGCCGCAGGTCGATGCCGTCGTACCAGGGGATCGTGTGCGCGCCCACCTCGGCGCCGACCACGTGCGCGAGCGGAGCGGGGCCCGCCTCGAGCACCGTGACCGCGCAGCCCGCCCTCATGGCGGCCGTGGCCACCTCCGCGCCGATCCAGCCCGCGCCGATGATCACCACCCTGGCCCCCTGGACGAGCTCGGCGCGCAGCGCCAGCGCGTCGTCGAGGGTGCGCAGGACGTGCTGGCGGCCCTCGCCGGGCAGCCTGATCGGCTCCGCGCCGGTGGCGATCACCAGGCCGTCGTAGGCCATCTCGCCCTCGGTGGTCTCCACCACGCCCTCGGCCAGGCCCTTGGCCGACACCCCCGCCCTGTGCTCCACCCCCATGCCCTCGAGGTCGGAGTCGACGAAGCTGGAGTCGGCGTCACCCAGCAACACCGCCTTCGACAGGGGTGGCCGGTCGTAGGGCCGGTGCCGCTCCTCCCCCAGCAATGTGATCGTGCCGCCGAATCCGCGCGCCCTGAGAGCTTCGGCGCTGCGTACACCGGCCAGTCCCGCACCTACCACCACGACATGCTTCACGGTCAAGACCATAACCAATGGTTCAAGGGGGACGTCCGGCGTGAGTAGGCTGGTCGGTGGAAGACGCGCGGGAGTCCGGCCACACCGGGCTGAGAGGAAGGCTTGACGGGCCTTCGACCGCAAGACACCTGATCCGGATCATGCCGGCGAAGGGAGCGAGATGGACCTGATCGTGGGCGGCGGCGTGGTGGGCCTGTCCATCGCCTGGCGCCTGGCCCGCGCCGGCCAGGACGTCACCGTGATCGACCCGGCCCCCGCCTCCGGCGCCTCCCATGCGGCCGCGGGCATGCTGGCCCCCGTCAGCGAGGTCGCCTACACCGAGGAGCCGCTGCTCAGGCTGGGCCTGGCCGCGCTGGAGCGCTGGCCCGCCTTCGCCGCCGAACTGGAGGCCGACAGCGGCCTGTCGGTCGACTACCGCGCCCACGGCACGCTCGACGTGGCCTTCGGCGCCGACGACCTGGCGGCGCTCGAGGAGCTCGCGGCCTTCATGGACAAGCTGGGGCTGCCCGTCGAGCGGCTGACGGGGCGCGAGTGCCGTCGCCTGGAGCCGATGCTCTCGCCGTCCGTGCGGGGCGGGGTGCTGGCGGGCGGCGACGCGTGGGTGGATCCCCGCCGCGTCACCGCGGCCCTGCTGGCCGCGCTGGAGACGATGAGGGTCCCCGTCGTCCCTCGCCGCGCCACCGACCTGCTCGACGGCGCGGTACGGCTGGCCGACGGCGAGCTCCTGACCGGCGAGCGCGTCGTCCTGGCGGCGGGGGCGTGGAGCGGCGAGCTCGCCGACGTGCCCGTGCGCCCGGTGAAGGGCCAGATCATGCGCCTGCGCTCCCCCCACCCGCTGCTCGGCAGGTGCGTGCGCGGCATGGTGCACGGCTCGCCCGTGTACCTCGTCCCGCGCGGCGACGGCGAGGTGGTGGTCGGCGCGACGCAGGAGGAGTTGGGCTTCGACACCAGGGTGACCGCGGGAGGCCTGTACGAGCTGCTGCGCGACGCCAGGGAGCTGGTGCCGGGCGTCACCGAGCTGGAGCTGGCCGACGTGGTGGCGGGCCTGCGCCCCTGCACCCCCGACAACCTGCCGCTGGTCGGCGAAGTGCGCCGGGGGCTCGCGCTGGCGACCGGACATCACAGAGGCGGAGTCCTGCTGGCTCCGCTCACCACCGCCCTGCTCCAGGGCGAGGAGCCCGAACTGGCCGCCCTGTGCTCGCCACAGCGGTTCTAGACAAGGAAGTGCTGATGGAAGTGACGATCAACGGCGCCGCGCACGAGGTGCCCGACGGCACCACGGTGGCGCAGGCCGTCCAGCGGCTGACCGAGCAGACGACGGGTGTGGCCGTCGCGGTCAACGACGAGGTGGTCACCAGGGGCACGTGGGCGACCACGCCGCTGGCCGACCGCGACAGGATCGAGATTCTCACGGCGGTGCAGGGTGGATGAACTGATCATCGCGGGAGAGAAGTTCTCCTCGCGGCTCATCATGGGCACAGGGGGCGCGCCCTCGCTGGAGGTGCTCGACCAGGCGCTGGTCGCCTCGGGCACCGAGCTGACCACGGTGGCGATGCGCCGCCTCGACCCCGCCGCGCGCGGCAGCGTGCTCGACGTGCTGCGCGAGCGGCGGATCAAGGTGCTGCCCAACACCGCGGGCTGCTTCACCGCGGGCGAGGCGGTGCTGACCGCCAGGCTGGCCCGTGAGGCGCTCGGCACCGCATGGGTGAAGCTCGAGGTCATCAACGACGAGCGGACCCTGCTGCCCGACCCGATCGAGACCTTCGACGCGGCCGAGCGGCTGGTCGCCGAGGGGTTCGTGGTCCTGCCGTACATCGGCGACGACCCGGCGCTGGCCCGCCGCCTGGAGCAGGCCGGGTGCGCGGCGGTGATGCCGCTCGGCGCGCCGATCGGCTCGGGCCTCGGCATCCGCAACCCGCACAACATCGAGCTGATCGTGGAGTCGGCCTCGGTGCCGGTGATCCTCGACGCCGGCATCGGCACCGCGAGCGACGCGGCGCTGGCGATGGAGCTGGGGTGCGACGCCGTCCTGCTGGCCACGGCGGTGACCAGGGCGCAGCGGCCCGACCAGATGGCCTCGGCGATGCGCCTCGCGGTCCAGGCCGGACGGCTGGCGCGCCAGGCGGGCCGCATCCCCATGCGGCGCTACGCGGAGGCCTCCTCGCCGATGACCCCGTGAGGCCCCCGCACGCCATGAGAGCCTTTTCCCCGGCTTGGTGAGCGCGGGCCTGAAGTGGCCGTGGTTCACGGCCAGACCTTCTGGGGCGCCGGTCCGCTTGCCGAGCGGGGGCCGCCCTTCAAGATCATGGAACAAACGGGCATCGGTTTCGGATTGTGCGGCCCTGCCGGTGGCAAATCGCCCGTAAACTCGGCCAGGTGGACACGACGATTGCGGACCCCCTGGTCGGGAGACTCCTCGACGGGCGCTATCGCATCGAGTCCCGGATCGCCCGGGGCGGGATGGCGACGGTCTACCTGGCACTCGACATCAGGCTCGACCGCACGGTCGCGCTCAAGGTGATGCACCGCTCCCTTGCCGAGGATCCCGCGTTCGTGCGCAGGTTCATCGGCGAGGCGAAGTCGGTGGCCAGCCTGTCACACCCCAACGTGGTGCACGTCTTCGACCAGGGCACCGACGGCGACGTGGTGTACCTGTCGATGGAGTACGTGCCGGGCAAGACGCTGCGCGACGTGCTGCGCGCGCGGGGCAGGCTGCCCGCCCGCGAGGCGCTCGAGATCATGATCCCGGTGCTGGCCGCGCTCGGCGCCGCCCACCAGCAGGGCATGGTCCACCGCGACATGAAGCCCGAGAACGTCCTGCTGACCGACGACGGCAGGGTCAAGGTCGTCGACTTCGGCCTGGCCAGGGCGATCGAGGCGACCAACCAGACCCGCACCGGCGTGATGATCGGCACGATCGGCTACATGTCGCCCGAGCAGGTCATGACCGGCGGCGCCGACGTGCGCAGCGACGTCTACGCCGCGGGCATCATGCTGTTCGAGCTGGTCACAGGGCAGCAGCCGTACGACGGCGAGACGCCGATGTCGGTCGCTTACCGGCACGTCCACGACAGGGTGCCGCCGCCCTCGTCGCTGGTGGACGCCCCACCCCTCATCGACACGCTGGTGGCGCAGGCCACCGCGCGCGAGCCCGACGACCGTCCTGCCGACGCCACGGCGATGCTGGTGGCCGCGGTCGACGCGCACAGGATGCTGCCGAGGGAGTCGAGCCCGCCCTACACCACGGGCCAGCACTACGTCCCCTCGGGCGAGCATCCGCGCTCCCGCGTCGCGCCGGCCAACCCGACGCTGATCGCGCCGCGCACCGAGGTGCTGACCGCTCCCGCGAGCTCGGGTGAGCCGCCCGCGCGCAGGCGCGGCTTCAGGCCCAACTGGTTCCTGGTGACGCTGGCCGCGCTGATGGTGGTGGCGGTCGGCCTGACCGGCTGGTACTTCTCGCAGACCCAGTACGTCCTGGTGCCCGAGCTGGTCGGCAAGAACGTCGCGAGCGCCAAGACCGAGGCCGCCAAGATCGGGCTCGTCGTGAAGGTGGCCGAGGGCCAGTACGACGAGAAGGTCGGGCAGGGCAAGGTGCTGAGCACCGACCCCGTGAGCCGGAGCGAGGTGGAGGCGGGCGCGACGATCACGATCGTGCCCTCGCTGGGCGCCAAGCGGGTGACGGTCCCCAACGTCGAGGGCCTCGACCAGAACGACGCGGCGATCAAGCTGTCGGAGGCGGGCCTCGAGCTGGGCAAGGTGAGCAAGGTCGCCAACCCTAAGGTGCCGCGCGGCCTGGTGACGCAGACCAGGCCGAGCATCGGCGACAAGGTCAAGGAGGGCACCAGCGTCAACCTGGTGCTGAGCGCGGGCCTGGTGATGCCCGACGTCAGCGGCATGTCCAAGGACGAGGCCGCGCAGTTCCTGACCGAGCAGGGCTTCCAGGTGCAGGTCAACGAGGTCGACGACGACGCCGAGCCGTGCACGGTCATCGCGCAGAACCCCAGGGCCAGGGCCGAGGTCGATCCGGGGACGATGACCAGCATCACAGTCTCGCGCTGTGGCGGCGGCTGGGAGGACTGGTTCGGCAGGAACAACGGCCAGGACGCCAACGATCAGGACGACTTCAGGATCGTCCCCAACGTGGTGTTCAAGAGCGTGCAGGACGCCACGACCGAGCTGCAGCAGCAGGGCTACAAGGTGAAGGTGCGCAACATCTCGAACGGGGCGCAGGTTCGGTTCCAGAGCCCGCGTGGCGGCGAGGAGCGGCCCGCGAACACCATGGTGACGATCTGGCGCTGACCGCCAGGAACGTGACCTCGCTCAAGACCACCTCGATGGCGTGGACCGGCGACGGACGGCTCGTCCTCGCCGGCCGCTTCGTCACCACAAGCGGTGTGCTGCCGGCGGAGTCGGACCACGCCGCTCACGTGGTGGCGTGGCGTCCGGGCGAGGCCGAGCTCTCGCTGAGGAGGATCGAGCTGCCACCCGGCGCCCTGGCCACGCTCAGCCCGTGAGCCGCGCGGACCCCGGTGGACACGGCCGAGGTGCGCGCCGGGCGGACGCTCCCTCTAGGCCGGCGTGCCGAACAGGCGGACGCGGGCCAGCCCTCCGTCGGGGTAGATGTCGACGCGGACGTAGGCGGCGGGCCGGTCGTCGTCCACGCGGAAGCGGTGCGGGGTGTCGGGCTGCAGGCGGGTCTTCGGCAGCAGCTCGAACCACGTCTCGCCGTCCGCGCTGGCCCGCATGGAGAGCGCGCCCGGCGCGTTGAACAGCAGGTTGGTGGTGTCGACCTCGATCAGCCTGATCACCCCGAGCGCGGCGAGGCGGATCACCAGCCAGTCGTTGCCCCCGTCGCGGCGGCGCGCGGTCTCCCAGCCCTCCGCCTGGTGCCTGGCCAGCCCTGGCGCGAGCACGTTGTTGGGCGAGGAGTAGAACTCGTTGGAGCAGGAGGTGACGACCGCGCCGTTGGCCAGCGCCGCCAGGTCGAGGCCGAGTCCCTCGTAGACCGACAGGTCGGTGCGCACCTCCCCGTGCACGCGCAGGCGGGCGATGCCGCCGTCGGGGAACATGTTGAGGCGCACGTGGGTGTAGCGGCACTCGTCGGCCACCTCGAAGTGGTGCTCGGCGTCGCCCTTGAGCTCGCTCTTCGGCACGATCTCCACCCACTCGGCCGCCTCCAGCTCGGCGACGCTCGGGTGACCCTGCACGGCGCAGGCCTCGACGGAGGCGTGCGGCGGGTAGTTGCCCTTGAACCAGGCGGTGTCGATCACGACGCCGCGGACCACACCGGGCAGGCCGAGCCTGACGATCGCCCAGTCGTGGCCGGGCTCACGGCGGCGGCGCGTCTCCCAGCCGTCGTAGACCTGGCCCTTGTTGCCGAACGTCTCGGCCTGGAAGCCGGGACGGCCGGGGCGGATCAGGCTCTCCTTCTCGGCGAAGGACTCGTCGTTGGCGGCGACGACCGAGCCGCCGAGCGTGCGGAGGGCCAGGTCGGGAAGGGCGATGAAGCTGGGCATTCGGTGTGCTCTCTCCTGTCAGAGGAAGGTGCCGCGAGGCGGGGCGGTGAGGTCGACGGTCGCGCCGCGCAGCCAGGTGGTGCGCACGACGCCCCTGAGCACGCGGCCGTGGTAGGGCGTGACGGGGTTCTTGTGGTGCAGTCCCGCGGCGTCGACGGGGTTGGCGGCGTCCGGGTCGAAGGCGACGAGGTCGGCGTCGTTGCCGGGGGCCAGGCCGCCCTTGCGCGGGATCCCCGCCAGGGCCGCGGGGTTGGCCGACATCCAGCGCACGACGTCGGGCAGGCCGTGCCCGCGCCTGGACGCCTCGGTCCAGATCGCCGGCAGGCCGAGCTGGAGCGAGGCGATGCCGCCCCACGCGGCGGCGAAGTCGGGGATCTTGAGGTCGGAGGGCGAGGGCGAGTGGTCGGAGACGACGCAGCTCAGCACCCCGCCGGCCAGACCCTCCCACAGCAGGTCGCGGTTGGCCTCCGAGCGGATCGGCGGGCAGCACTTGAAGGCGGTGTCGCCCTCGGGCACCTGCTCGGCGGCGAGCGTGAGGTAGTGCGGGCAGGTCTCCGCCGAGACGCGCAGGCCGTCGCGCCGGGCGGCGGCGAGGGGCTCCAGGCAGTCGGCGCTGGAGACGTGCAGGATGTGGACGCGGGCGCCGGTCTGCCTCGCCAGCTCGATCACCTGCTCGACCGCGCGCCGTTCGGAGGCGCCCGGCCTCGACTCAAGGAACTCGGGGTAGGTCGGGCCCGTGGGATCGAGCAGCAGCGAGGGGTCCTCCGCGTGGACGACCATCAGCCCGTCGAACTCGGCGATGACCTCGAGCGCCTGCCGTACCTCGTCGGGGGTCAGCGGGGGGAACTCCTCCACGCCCGAAGGGGACAGGAAGCACTTGAAACCGTAGACGCCGCGCTCGTGCAGGGGGCGCAGATCGGCCAGGTTGCCGGGGATCGCGCCGCCCCAGAAGCCGACGTCCACGTGGCACTGGCCGCGCGCGGCCTCCTGCTTGGCGGTGAGGGCGCCGGGATCGACCGTGGGAGGCAGGGAGTTGAGCGGCATGTCGACGATGGTCGTCACGCCGCCCGCCGCGGCGGCCCGGGTGGCCGAGGCGAAGCCCTCCCAGTGCGTACGGCCGGGCTCGTTGACGTGCACGTGGGTGTCGACCAGGCCGGGCAGCAGCGCCAGGTCGCCGAGATCGGTGTCGAGCGCGGCGTCGAGGGGGGCGTCGTGGGGGTGGATCGCGACGATCCTGCCGTCCCGCACGGCGACCGCCGCCGGACGCTCGCCGTCGGGGGTGACGGCCCTGCGGGACCGGACCACGAGGTCGTACTCGGTCATCTCCTGCCTTCTCACGGTGGACGGTCGGTGACGGTCAGAGGCGTTCCGCGGCGACGCGGGCGGCGAGGCGTTCGAGCAGCGGTCCCGCCTCTGCCATGCAGCGCTCGGGATCGGGTTCGAGGTCGGTGAGGGCGTAGGCGGCCTCGATGCCGGCCGCGCGCAGCTCCTCGTCCGACAGCGTGCGGCGTCCGCAGACCGCGACCACGGGGACGCCCGCCCTGGCCGCGGCCTGGGCGACGCCGACGGGGGCCTTTCCGCGCAGCGACTGCTCGTCGAGCGAGCCCTCGCCGGTGACGACCAGGCGCGCCCCCTTGACCTGCTCGTCGAAGCCGAGCAGGTCGAGCAGGTAGT